>NZ_JASZYL010000015.1:0-151870 GCF_030316985.1 Variovorax sp. J31P179
GCCGCATCGACGAACTGCTTCCGCACAACTGGCACCCCGCGCGCTGAGCACGTCGCCGCTACCGCGGCGATCCTCGTCCGCCCGTCAACTATGGGACGGCCAGCCGCTTACCGCGTCGCTTCCGTTCTGCAGGACGAGTTTACCGACATCGACAGGATTCTTGGCATCTCGCCAAGCCCTGGAGCGACAGGCAAGGAGGCCCGGGCGAATTCTGTCTGGCTCGCCCCGCCGTCCAACGATCACTATCGCTGCGATGTGTATGTCAGTTACGACCGCTCGGACCTCGAATGGGCGGTTGGACTGGTAGAGGAGTTGCGACTTGCGGTTTCCACGTTACTGGGCCGCGAGACCAGGTTTTTTCGAAACCGTCGAGCCGGGTCGATTGGCCATTGGTCGTAGTCCAAATTAGGGATGCATCGCGCGGTCCGATATGGGATAACCCTTTCGGCAGCGCCAGCCGAAGTTCGAGCGCGTCTCGACTTTGGTGGAGTTGCCAGCTCGGAAAAGAACGCAAGGAGCAACCATGGCGAGTCGCGGCCCGGACATCACTTTCGTAGTTTCCGGCCAAGCCGATACGGCCGCGCCTTCCGCCCGGGAAAATCTCAAAGCGTCAGTTCGAGTAGGCGCCACGCGCGACGGTGGCACGACGCAGCGAACGACAGCGCGGCCAGGCGAAGACGTTGTCGAGTTGACGATCGCGAACGGTCCCACGCTCGTCTTGAGTCCCGAGGCAGCGAGAGACTTGCTGCGCGCCCAAAATTCTGGCATTACCCGCAGCGCGATCAGCGCGGCCGCGTCCGACGAGGTGACGGTGTCGAGCCAACTCGGGTGGCCGGGTCTGGAAGCAGCGAGTACGCGAAGCGCCACGCGCGGCTGGCTGGGCGAGGCGATGCTGAGCGGGTTCAGATTGCTGAGCCCAGGGAAGGATCCTGCCGTCTCGCTCGCAAGCGCGGCGATCACGATGAAGCTGGACGGCGCGGTGGACCCCGGCGTCTACCAACTGACGGCCGACGCGCTGCCGAAGCGCCTGAAGGACAGCGGGCTGAAGCAACAAAATGTCGCCGCGGCCGACGACGGCGGCCAACTGCTGATTCTGGTACATGGCACGTTCGTGGACACGATCAGCAGTTTCGGCAAGCTTTGGGAACTGCACCCGCAAGTCGTGCGCGATCTGTTCGGGTTCTATCGTGACCGGGTGTATGCACTGGACCATCCGACCATGAGCCAAAGCCCGATCGCCAATGCGCTGACACTCGCCACTGCTTTGCCGTCCGGTGCCCGTCTACATCTTCTCACGCACTCGCGCGGAGGACTCGTCGCCGAAGTGCTGGCACGCGCTTGTGGCGGAAAGCCGCTCGGCGAGGAGGAACGCGCGCTGTTCGCCGACCGGCGCTACGCGCAACATCTGCAGGATCTCGACCTGCTGGTCAAAACCGTGCAGCGCAAGGGCCTGAAGGTCGAACGAGTGGTTCGCGCAGCTTGCCCGGCACGGGGAACGCTACTTGCATCGAATCGCCTCGATGCCTACCTTTCCGTCCTCAAGTGGGCGCTGGAGCTCGGTGGAGTTCCGGTGGCTCCGGAGTTGGTCGGCTTCCTCAACGAGGTCGCCCGCCGGCGGGCAGACCCGACCGAACTGCCCGGCCTCGAGGCCATGACGCCTGATAGCCCAGTAGTCGCCTGGCTCAATGCCGGCAGCGAGCCCCTTCCTGGCGAACTGCGCGTGGTTGCGGGAGACCTCGAAGGCGATTCGATTGGCTCGTGGGTCAAGACCCTGTTGTCCGACGCCTTCTACTGGACCGACAACGACCTTATCGTCCAGACGCGCTCGATGTACGGCGGTTGTCAGCGGCGCGTCACCACGAACGGCGCCGGCGCGACCTTCCTGCTCGACCGCGGAGCGAAGGTCTCCCACTTCAACTACTTTTCCAACGACCGGACTGTGTCGGCCATCGCCAGCGCGCTGTTGCTCGAGCACCCAGCCGAGTTCGAAGTTATCGGGCCCCTGTCGTGGGCTGGCCAGGATGCCAGTGGCGTTCGTGGCGCCAGGGCGGTGGCCCGGTCGCGCGGGGCGGAGGGCGGCGCCGGCGCAGCCGACCGGCCGGCAATCTTCGTGCTGCCGGGCATCCTTGGATCGAACCTGAAGCTGGATGGCAAGCGCATCTGGCTGGGCTTCCGGTTCCTGAACGGGCTCAAACGGCTGGCCTGGGACCCGGCCACCGCAGCCAGGGTTGAGCCCGACGGGCCAATCGACAGAGTCTACGAAGACCTCATCGATCGTCTCGCCGACACGCACGAGGTGATTCCATTCGCGTTCGACTGGCGTCGTCCCATGGAAGACGAGGCCCGCCGCCTGGCAGACGCGGTGGACCAAGCACTGATCGCACGAGCCTCAAGCCGCCAGCCGGTGCAGCTGATCGCCCACTCGATGGGCGGGCTGGTGGCGCGCACAATGCAACTCGAACGGCCCGATACGTGGCAGCGCCTGATGGCACGCGATGGCGCCCGCCTGCTAATGCTGGGCACGCCTAACGCCGGCTCCTGGGCGCCCATGCAGACGCTGTCCGGTGACGACACCTTCGGCAACTCGCTGGTCGCCTTCGGCTCGCTGTTCGACAACGGCGGCGCACGCAAGATGATGGCTGCCATGCCGGGCTTCATCCAGCTGCAGGCTGCGCTTCTTGACCCCGCGCTCGGGCTCGACAAGGCAGCCAGCTGGCAAAAGCTGGCCGACGACGACATGGCGCGTTTGAAGGAGCACGCAATCTGGCACGACATGGGGCCGCAGCAGACAGTCTACGAATGGGGTGCGCCGCCGCAGGCCGTGCTCGACCGCGCGGTGGACTTACGCAAGCGGCTGGATGCGCAGGCCGCCGCGCTCGGCGCCGACGCACAGAAGATTCTGCTGGTCGTGGGGCATGCCGACTTCACTCCCGCAGGCATCAGCCTCGGCCCTGACGGCCTGACCTACGTGGACAGCATCGACGGCGGTGATGGACGCGTGGTGCTGTCGAGCGCCCTGCTGCCGGGAGTGAAGACCTGGAAGCTGGATGCGGTACACGGCAAGCTGCCGCAAGTATCGAGCGCGTTCCCGGCCTACATCGAACTGCTCGCGACCGGCGACACACATCTGCTCGAAACCTTTGCCCTCCCGACCCGGGGGTTGGCGCAGGCGGCCGGCATGCCGTCTGCCGCCGAGTTGGTACACAGCCGGCCGTCGCGCGGACTGCAGTCCTCGCGTCCGCCCTCCAGCGAGTCGGACCTGTTCGGCCTTGCGCGCGAGGCCGGGAAAGATTCGAAGCATCCAGCCCGCTCCGGCACTTCGTTGCAGGTGTCGGTCTACAACGGCGACCTGAAGTTCGTGCGCGAAGCCCTACTGCTGGGCCACTACCGATCCATCAAGCTCACCGGCACCGAGGCCGTGGTCGATGGACTGGTGAACAAATCCATGAGTCAGTCGCTGGACGCCGGTCTGTATCCGGACCCGCCCGGATCGCATCAGATCTTCGGCAATGTCCGCGACGACCCCGACAACGTGTTCGATATGGCGAGGCCGAAAGCAGCGATCGTCGCCGGGCTGGGCGAAGAGGGAAAGTTGCGTGCCGTCGATCTCGTCCGCACCGTGCGCCAGGCCATTCTGGCGTATGCGCATCGCGTAGCGGAACACGATCCGGAGGCCACGCAGTTCGAAATGGCAGTGACGCTGATGGGGAGCGGCGGCACTGGCATCAACGCAGGCACGGCCGCCCAGCAGATCGCTCAAGGCGCGCTCGAGGCCAACCTGCGCCTGCAGGACAGCCGATGGCCTTTCTTGGGCCATCTGCGATTCGTGGAGCTGTACCTTGAGCGGGCCGCGGATGCTTGGCGCGCTCTGCAACTCCAGGAGGCCGCCGCACCGAACCGTCTCAAGCTGACGGGCATGGTGCAATTCGGACCCGGCGCGCTGAAGCGCACTCTCGACTCGAGCTATCGCGGTGCTGCCTACGACTTCATCAGTGCGCTGACCGTTCAGACGAAGGGCCAGCCCTCCAGCATTGCCTACACACTGGACACCAAGCGCGCACGCACCGAAGTGCGCGCCCAGCACGCGCAGAGTACGCTGCTGCGCGAGCTGGTTGAGAAAGCCTCGAATGACGCCAACCAGAACCCCCAGATCGGTCGCACGCTTTTCAACCTGCTGATTCCGGTCGAGATGGAGCCCTTCCTCTCCGGCACCGGCGAGATGGTGATCGAGGTCGATCCAGGCAGTGCGGTCATACCCTGGGAATTGCTCGACACCAATCCCGACGCGCAGTCCGGCGACAAGCGGCCTTGGTCGATCCGCTGCAAACTTTTGCGCAAGCTGCGCCTCGATGAATTCCGTGCCGCGGTGACCGATGCGAGCGTCGAGGACAGCGTCCTTGTCATCGGTGAGCCGAGGTGCGATCCGAAACTCTACCCGCGCCTGCCCGGGGCCCGGGCGGAAGCCGTTGCCGTGGCGGGCCGGCTCGGCGACGCGGGAACGGGACTCGGGGCCGAACGGGTGCGCGCGTTGCTGAGTGGCCAGGACGACGCCCAGACCATCATCAACGCCCTCTTTGAGCGCCCCTACCGGATCGTCCACGTGGCGGGCCACGGCTCCCGGGACGGGGGCGTCGTATTGTCCGGCACGAACACCTATCTCGGCGCCAATGAAGTGCGTTCGATGCGAATCGTGCCTGAACTGGTGTTTCTCAACTGCTGCCATCTGGCCGGACGCGATGCGGACACGGTGCTCAAGACCTACGATCGAGCCGAGTTCGCAGCGAATATTGCAGAGGAACTGATCCGGGTCGGCGTGCGCTGCGTGATCGCTGCGGGTTGGGCCGTGGAGGACGGGCCCGCCGAGAAATTCGCCACGACCTTTTATGCGTCTCTCTTGGGAGGCGCCCGCTTCATCGAGGCTGTCTCAGCAGCGCGCACGGCCGCGTGGCGCGAGAATCCGCGCGGCAACACCTGGGCGGCTTACCAATGTTATGGCGACCCGGAGTGGGCCTGGCGCCGTCAGGCGGCGGACGGTCAGAAACCAGTCTCGTCGGTCGGCGATCCGTTCGCTTCCGTAGCATCCCCGGTGTCGCTCCAACTGGCGCTGGAGAACTTGGCAATCGGCAGCGAGTACGACACGACAGGACGTCAGACACAACTCGACAAGGTGCGGTACCTCGAATCGCGGTTTGCGCCCCTGTGGGGCGGCATGGGGCCCATCGCCGAAGCCTTCGGCCTGGCCTACGCCAGCGTGAGCGAGATCGACAAGGCTATTTATTGGTATGGTGTTGCCGTCGATGCACCCGACAGCATCGCGTCGTTCAAGGTTGCCGAGCAACTTGGAAATCTACTGGTCCGACGGGCCGAGAATTCCCGCGATCCCGAGCTTGCCGAAGCCGATTTCGCCGCGGGCATCTCGCTGCTTGAGCGTCTCGTCGCGCTGAGGTCCAGTGCCGAGCGCCAGAGTCTGCTCGGCTCTGCACAGAAGCGGCTTTCGATGGCCGCATGGCGGGCGAAGCGAACTTCAGATGCTAGCAAGGCCTTGGCAGCGGCGATCATTCACTACCGCGAGGCCGAGGCGGTCAGCCTGAGAAGCGGCGCCGACAACCTGTTCTATCCGGCGAAGAATTGCATCGCCTGCGAACTCCGAAAAGCCTTCCTGGAAAAAGCCCCAATGACGCTCAGTCGAGAACGCGTCAACGAGGTACGGAAGTCCCTACAGAAGGCCGCGATGGAAGCGCCTGACTTCTGGAGCGTCGTCGGACTGACCGAGTTGAGCCTGATCGAGTCGGTGGCAGCGGGCAAGCTGGCCTCGAATGCCAAGAACCTGATCGAGAAGTTCGGCGAACACAAGGCGAGGGTGCCTTCGACGAGCAAATGGGACTCCGTCTACAACGAAGCCCTATTCATGCTCGAACCCTATTTTGGCGCGGCCGCTGGCGACGAAAAGCGGGCCGCCGAGGAGTTTCTGAAGGCATTGAAGACAATGGCGAAGTCATGAACGCCGCGTGGTTCGAAACAAAGCCTTCAATGTGAAAGGGATCGTCAAACCTGAGAGCCGGCCGCGCGAATCTGAACACGGCCTAAAGTGGAACGGCTGCTCCGATGGGCGAGGATAGAGCCCGGCATGACAGGAGCAGAAGATGAGCAAGAGACCCCGCCGCAACCACTCAGCGGCCTTCAAGGCCAAGGTGGCGATTGAGGCCTTGGCCGATGGCAAGACGATTGCCGAGATCGCACAGAAGCACGACGTCCACCCCAACCAGGTGACGGAGTGGCGCAGACAACTGCTGGAACGCGCCGCAGGCGTGTTCGGCGGTGCGACGGCGACCGAGGCGCCGGCGATAGACCTCAAGGCATTGCACGCCAAGATTGGGCAGCTGACGCTGGAGAACGATTTTTTAGAGGGTGCGCTCACCAAGGCGGGATTGCTGAGCGCAAAGCGATGATCGACCGTGATGCCGAACTGCCGAACTGCCGATCAAGCGCCAGGCCCAGTTGCTGGGCATCAGTCAGGCTCGGTCTACTACCACCCCGAGCCGATTGCCGACAGCGAGCTGACGTTGATGCGTCGCATTGACGAGTTGCACCTGGAGCATCCGTTCGCGGGCAGCCGCATGCTGCGGGACTTGCTGAGGTTGCTGGGCATCGAAGTCGGACGGCGGCACGTACGCACGCTGATGCGGCGCATGGGCATCCAGGCGCTGTACCGCAAGCCCAACACGAGCAAGCGCCACCCAGCGTATCCGGTGTTCCCGTACGCGTTGCGCGGGCTGGCCATCGAGCGGGCCAACCAGGTCTGGGCGCTGGACATCACCTACGTCCCGATGGCGCGCGGCTGGGTGTACCTGGTGGCGGTGCTGGACTGGCGAAGCCGCAGGGTGCTGGCGCATCGAGTGTCGATCACGATGGAGGCGGACTTCTGCGTGGAGGCCTTGCGCGAGGCGACGGCGCGTTGGGGTGCGCCGGAGATCGTGAACACGGATCAAGGCAGCCAGTTCAGCAGCGCCGAGTTCATCGCCGAGGTGCAGCGCATCGGTGCACACCAAAGCATGGACGGCAATGCTGGCGCGACAACGTCTTCGTCGAGCGGCTGTGGCGCAGCGTGAAGTACGAAGACGTCTACCTGAAGGGCTACGACGGCGTCAGCGCCGCACGGCTTCACCTGGCCGCCTACTTCGATTTCTACAACGCCCGCCGCCCGCATCAGTCGCACGACGGGCGCACGCCAGACATGGTCTACTTCGCCACGCTGCCCACAATGAAGGAGGCTGCCTGATGGGTTGAACCATGAGTACATGGCTCAACCGGGGCGCCTCCGGCGGCCTGGCAGGGGCCTTCTGAAGATTGAAAGAATCAAACCCGCAGCCGATCCACTTATCTCAGGTCAAAGCGTGTTCAGACGAGCGGAGCCGGCTCTCTGCCGAACGGAGAGCTGGAGCGGTTCGCATCTTCATCTGTCATCGACGAGAAGGTTTCTGGCCTTGCCCTGGGAGATGAGCCTGACGTTGGTGCCCGCAGCCAGCGCCATGCCAGCCTCGATGCAACTGTTGACGTTGTCGTCCGTGATGTCGGCCATCACCAGGCGTTGCAGATCTTCTCCATGATCGCTGCGTGCAGCGAATCGCTCTGGATCTCGTTGCCGACGACCACGGGCATGCCGCCGACCTGCTCGACCAGCCGGCGCATCGCGCCGCCCACCGCCGCCGCCGGCGAATTCAGGTCACTACAACCATCACCGCCCAGACGGATCATTGGGCCACCTGACCCCCAGGGCAGAAAAGAGGGCAGATCAACAAGCCGAAAAGAGCCAACTCCAGCTTGGTACAGACCGAAAATGGGGGAGACGTCATCACTGAATTTGACCATAATCCATGGAGTACGTTTTTCGGAGGCAAGATCGGAATTATCTTGACTCATTCTCTTTTTTTGCCGGCCCAAACAAGGCATTCATTTGCCGGGCAAGCTCAAAATCGTGGTTGGAGATGCCATTCACTTCGTGCGAAAATAGCCAAACCTTAACGGAAGTATAAACATTCAGCCACTCTGGGTGGTGATTCATTGATTGACATAAGATTGCCACGCTAGTCATGAATCCGAACGCACGCGGAAAGCTGTCAAATTCAAACTCTCGATACAACTTGTCTTTTTCAATCCGCCACACTGGCAGATTTGTTAGCTCTCTTATGACTTCGCCTTTTGCAAGATTTTTCATGACTCAGTTTCTATGTTTGTTGCTAAGAATTGCCTGCAGCATCCAGATCTCGACGCGAGAGCTTTCTCTCATAATTCGTTAAAAAAAGACCGTCCAAATATGCTGCAACATCGACGTCTAGCAAGGATGGTCGATGACCTATGTCCCAAGTCGTCAAGTAAACAATAAGCGTGCGCCATATGTTCGTCCATTCAGGATGGTGATCAATTCGAGCAATAAATCGAACTGCGGTGTTCATGAAATGAATTGCATCTTCAAAACTCTCGAATTCATACGTTCGCATGAGTTCAGTTTTTTCACCCTTTTCTGTTGCTCGATGTACAATGCGCCATTCAGGTAATTTCACAGCCAACCGCGCCAAATTCGAACTGTCCAGCGCTTTTACCTTAAGGAGGGGGAAGGGGTAGTTTACGTGCGCTGTTGCCGGGGTTTTCCCTAAACGTATTCCAAGATCTGCAACAAGACTCGATATATCGGCGGCAATGTTTGTCGTTTGTATCGACCGAGACTGTACGGCCAGCAATCCCGCGACGGATGATGGAAGCGCCTCCTTGATCGGCATGTCTGCACCATCAATTAGAAGAGGAATAATGGATTTTCCATCTTCAAGGCTTACCTCAATTTCACGCCTAACCCAATCATCGGGATGATCAATGCGACGACGTTCAAATTCGTCCTTGATCGAGAGCCAATTCTTGCCTATCACGACAACAACTATCGACGCAACTTTCAGCGCCCCATGTATTTTGGTTGCCCATAAATCAGCGTCGCGAATGCTTTCCGTATCGATAAACACACAATCAGGGCCATATGCACCCTTCAACTGGTTTGCGAGCCATTGAGCAAAGATGGCGCTATCCAAGCGTCGGTAACTAATAAAAATGTCCGCCAAGTGGTCGCTCATTTTTGACTCCTGCACGAGTGAAAGCAGCGCCGCTACCATGCCATGACCGGTCCGTTTTGTACAGTTGGATCTCCCTTCGCTTCAGCCTGCGCCGGTCCATGGGGAAGCGCGATCGCGCCCTGGGCTTCGGACACGCAGGCGCTCAAAGGTTCACTCGCGTGCTTCCTGCACACATCCAAGCGTGTGCATGATCAAGCGATCCTGCTCATGCCCGCGCGGTCCCGCAGAGGTGGCGCCGGAATTCCGAACACAACGATAAGTGGTCAAACTGCGACATTAGCCCGGGCCTGAGGCCCGAGAAAGCAGGAAGACCATGAGCAAGAGACCGCGTAGGAACCACTCACCGCTATTCAAGGCCAAGGTGGCGCTGGACGCCATCAAGGGCGAGAAGACGCTGGCGGAACTGGCCAAGCTGCACGATGTGCATCCCAACCAGATCGTCGATTGGAAGAACCAGTTGCTCGAACGCGCCGCCAGCGTGTTCGGTTCGGAGTCGGCACCCCCGACGATTGACCTCAAGGAGCTGCACGCCAAGATCGGTCAGCTCGCCCTGGAGAATGAATACGAAGATGCTATGTGGGACTACCCGAGCGAGGCCCGTTTAGCTTAGCTACTAGCGATGCCTCTCATTCCCGAGTCATCTTGGCAGAATTTTGCTTGACTTATTGGGGAAGCCCTTGTAACGACAGACCCATTTTTCCGCCCCACTGCCTCCTCTCGATATGGGATAGACATGTTTGCTTTAGCGGTGGCGCCAGGCGCATACTCTGCTTGGACATCACAGGGCACCCCTACGCGCTGGAGGCAGCATGCGCATCTTTGTCTCGTCGTCGTTCGAAGACCTCAGGGAGCACCGCGCCGCAGCGATCAGGGTCCTGCGACAACTCGGCCACGAGGTGCTGGCGATGGAGGACATGATCGCCGGGTCGGTGGCACCGCTCGCCAAAGTGCTGGAGATGGTCGATCGCTGCGAGGCCTATGTCGGGATCTTCGCGTGGCGCTATGGCTATGTCCCTGGCCGGGTCGCTGAGTCACTGCAGACAGCGATGGGAACGATCCCCCCTGTCCAGGGCGCGCACTACGGTAAGACCTCGATCACGCACTACGAGTATCTTCGCGCCGTCCAACGTGAACTCCCGGTCATGGCATTTCTGCTCGACGAGCAGTGTTCCTGGCCGCCGCAGCTGATCGACGGATTCGACACGACGACACGCGCGGATGCGCCCGCAACTGCCGATGACATACGCGCGCTCCGGCAGGTGTTGCAGCAGGAGCGGGTGGTGTCGTGGTTCACCACGCCAACCGACTTCGAAGCGCGCGTCAGTGCGGCAGTCACGATGGCGGGCCTGACGCGCCAACTGGACCTCCAACCTGCGACGGCACTCGACCCCAACACCGGCGTTGCCGGCGACAGCTCGGCCGAGATCGGGATCACCCAGGCCATTGTGGCAGCTGGTGATCACCAGCGCGCCCTGAAGATCGACATTCGCACCACCTGGTGGTCGACCCGCCTTTACCTGATCGCGGTGCTGGCGGACCGGCTCACGCAGGCCCGACGCATCCTTGTGGTTGACACCACTCCTGCGGAGACAACGGGCGAAACGGTTGTGCAATCACCCACATTGCAAGCGATCGAGGAGCGCTTCGTCGGCCAACTGTCGACCCGTGCAATCCTGACCACGATTGGGCCGAGATTGCCAGCACTCGGCATATTCGCCCAATGGCTGCAAGCGCGGCCGATCGGCTACAACGAGGTGCACGCCGAGATTCGCGACCTGCTTGACGGCTGGCGCAACGCGTTCGCCGACGCGCAAGGAATGCACGTCAATGAACGGGCCGCCAAAGTTGATCTGACGGCCGAGCTGTTGCGCCGCTGGTTCGGCGACGCGATGCTCCAACTCCCGATGCACATCGCCGATCTACAACGCGCTTCGGTGGTGGATCTGCTGCGCCTGCTCGACTACCCGAGCGACTACGTGCCCGTGCTCACGCGCCACGCACCCGCTGCAGAAGGACAGTCAGCGTCGGAGCGCGTGGATGTGGTGGACAAGGGTGCGCTGAACGGGCGCCTGGCGCGAAGCTACCTGGTTGAGTTGATGGATCGCGCGCGCATCGTCTGAAGCCGGTTCGAGCGGCACGCGAATCGTGCGCAAAGTGAACCGCTTCGCTCTGTTTGCACATTTGAGGGCGTTATCACGTTGGCGGAGGCGAAGCGCAAGACCGATATTCGGGATCACTGATCAGAATGCAACGGACGGATTTGGGCGCTGCCGGTGAAAAGGCGCCACGAGTCGAAGCGCGCCCCGCTCTATCGTAAGCAACTGGCTGCGCGCTTCGACGCCTGGCGCCTTTTCACAGGCCTCACCCAAAATCCGTCCGCCTCCTTCTGAATCGCAACGCCGTCTGCCGATGTTGTGTGAGTGTCCGGTCTTCCCCGTCATTGCTTGATGCCGCCTGATCGGTGATCGTCAGCTTTCCTTGCTACGGAGAGTTCGATGACGGATGAGGCAGAAGCAGTCGAGACCGCGGGTGCGGGACGAGTACGTGTGGACTGGCGAACAGGCCGGGCGATGGTGCAGCATGACGAGGCCTTCTGGCGCGACCATGAGCAGCGCCGCCTGGAACAGGGTTTGAGCGTGCCGCAATACTGCGCGGCCAACGCCCTGGCGCTGTCGACGTACCGGCATCGTGTGAGCGGCAAGAAGCGCGCGAGCGCAAGGCCTCTGGTCACGAAGCCGATGCCCTCAAGATCGCCGTCGTTCGTTCCCGTGTCGGCTCCGCAGGCCGAGCTTGGCGCGCTCGTGGAGATCGCGCTGCAGGGCATGACGCTGCGCCTGAGCGGCGAGGCCGCCGAGCGCGTTCTCGCCAGCGTGATGGCACGTCTCGCATGATCCTGTCATCGGCGATCCGGGCCTACGTGTACAGCGAGGCCGTAGACATGAGGAAGTCCATCGACGGACTGTCGCAGATCGTGGCGGCTGCGATGGGGATGAACCCGTTGTCGGGTCAGGTCTTCGTCTTCATCGGCCGGCGCCGTGACCGCGCGAAGCTCCTGGTGTGGGATCGCCACGGATTTTGGGTCCTCTACAAGCGTTTGGAACGAGGCCGCTTCACCGACCCCGCGCGACTGGGCGCAGGCGGCATTGCGATGAGCGAACTCGTCGCGTGGCTGGAGGGGATCGACCTGAGTCGCACGAGACGGTTGCAGACGCTCGATGTGAGTGTCGTCGTCTGAGGCACTTCGAGAGGCGCTCGGGGCTTCGAAGGCAATCGGCAATTCACCGACTGTCCGAAGCTCGCGCACACTGCGATGATTGGCACCCATGCAACTGCTGGCTGCCCCCGTCGATCGAGCGAGCTTGCCCGACGACGTCGAGGTGCTCAAGGACATACTGGTGGAGGTCGCGCAGGCCTTCCAAGCGCTGCGGGCACAGGCGAATCAGCAGATGGACTCGCTGGCCGCGCAACTGGCCGAGTTCAAGCGCCGGGCGTTCGGCGCACGCAGCGAGGTGCTCGCGGTGCTGCAGCCGGAGCTCTGGCAAGACGTCGTCGAGCTGCCGGTACCGCCCGAGCAACTCGACCAGGTCAAGGGCCACAGGCGTCGCCGCCACGGCCGTCCGGCCATCGATGAGAGCTTGCCGCGCAGACGCGTCGAATATGACCTCTGCGACGCCGACAAGGCTGGCTTCGCACGCGTAGTGCGCATTGGCGAGGAAGTCTCCGAGACGCTGGAGTACACGCCGGCCAGGCTCGAGGTGCTGCAGCACGCGCGGCTGAAGTACCGCTGCGAGGACGAGGCCGGGCGCAGCACGATCCGCACCGCGTGGGCACAGGCGTCGCCGCTCGCGCGCAGCAATGCCGGCCCCGGGCTGCTCGCCCACGTGACGGTGTCGAAGTACGCTGACCACAACCCTCTCGCGCGCCAGGAGCGCGTGCTCGCCAGGCACGGCTTGCGGCGCTCGCGCCAGACGACGTGCGACTGGACGCTGGGCGCCGCCGAACTGCTCGCCCCGCTGATGGCGCCGCTCAAGCGCCACGTGCTGGGCAGCGCCGTCATCTTCACCGACGACACGACGCTCGCGCTGAAGGCCCCGCGTGGCGAGGCCCGCGGCAAGTCCATCACGGCCAGGCTCTGGGTCTACCTGGCCGGCGGCTGGCTGCCAGACCCCGAGCAGCGCTGGCGCCGCGTCGCACCAGCGGCGCTGTACGACTTCACCACGGATCGCTCCGGCGCTCACGCCCGGCGCATGCTGGGCGCCTGGCGGGGCTTCCTGCAGGCCGACGACTTCGCGGGCTACGCCGAATCCTTCCGCTCGGGCGTCGTGCACGCGGCCTGCCTGGTGCATGCGAGGAGGCGCTTCGCAAAGATCGTCAAGGATGCCCCCAAGGGCTCACCGCCGGGACTCGCGCACGAGGCGCTGAAATACTTCGCTGAGGTCTACCGCATCGAGGGCGAGATACGCGATGCCGATCCCGACGAACGCCTGCGCGTGCGCCAACTCGAGACCCGACCCCTGATGGACGACTTCCACCGCTGGCTCAGCGGCCATGCGCCCACGGTGCTGCCGAAGTCGCCGCTGGGCGAGGCGTTAGGCTACGCCTTGAGCAACTGGGGTGCGCTCAACACCTTCATCGAGCATGGCATCCTGGAGGCGGATAACAACATCAGCGAACGCGCAATGAAACCTGTGGCCCTGTCGAGGAAGAACTGGCTCTTCGCGGGCTCCGAGCGCGGCGGGCACGCTGCGGCCATCGCCTTCAGCCTGATCGAGACGGCGCGCCTGAACGGCGTGGAGCCCTATGCGTACCTGCGCGACGTACTCCAGCGCATCAATGGTCATCGCCAGGATCGGCTGGAAGAGTTGCTGCCGATGAACTGGAGGCCGGCATGAATGCCCGCATGCCGCCGATGCAGGATGCGGCGCTGATCGAGGCGCTGAATCAGGCGACGAGCCTGGAGCTGTACCAACTCAGCGCACTCCTCGAACGCCTGATCACGGACCCGCGACGCATCGTGGCCGTGCGCAAGGATCTGCACCTTGGACAGGTCGTGCGCTTCTACGATGGCCGCCGCGACACGATGCGCGAGGGGCGCATCGTCGAGATGCGCGATGCGCAGGCGACACTGCACGACACGCAGCAACGGGTGCAGTGGAAGTTGCCCTACGCCGCGATCGAGCCACCGCCGCCCGATGCGCAACCGCGGCCGCAAACACCGCCAGCCTCGCCACCGCCCGCAACCTCCCCGAAACCCACGCGCGCCGACTTCGCGCGCGGCGACAAGGTCTCCTTCACCGATCGACATCTGCAGACGCACGTTGGCGTCATCACCCGCAGCAACCCCAAGACCGCCACCGTCGACACTGGCGAAGCGTCCTGGAGCGTGCCCTACGGCGGCCTCAGGCGGGTGCTTGACATCTGACAGTCCCGGCGGCCTCAGCCGTCAAGCGACGGGGAAGACCGGACACTCACGATGTTGTGGCCATGGACCGTCAACGTGACAACGCCCTGCGCAGCGTTCAGCGACAACCTGAACGCATCAAAATCTACTTCGAACACGAGCCAGTTCGCTATGCGGCCTGATTCAAGTTCGTTCATGCCGGCTCAATAGTCGCGCGCAACAGGGCGACATGGTGTATCCGTCCGGCCAACCCACATTGAGTTCTGAGAGCCGGCCAAGGATGCTTGTGTCCACAACTTTTGCGTGGACACATGGACACTTCTGGAACGACAGCGGTGGTTGCAGAGCCGCTCAAGCGCAGCTGGCGGCGGCACTCTGACGAGTTCAGGGCACGCGTCATCGAGTTGGCTCGCCAACCGAACACGTCGGTGGCCGCGGTGGCGCTGGCCAACGGGTTGAACGCCAACATGTTGCGCCGCTGGATGCGCGAGTCGGAGGCGGCCGGCGAAGGCGGCGCGCAACTGCGCGATGTGGCCAGGCCGGCCTTCGTGCCGCTGCCAATGCCCGCGCAGCCTTCGCTGCCGATGCCAGAGCAGACCGCGGTACGCGTCGAGGTGGAAATCCATCGCAACGGCACGACCGTGCGCGCAAGCCTGCCAATGGACGGCCGCAGCGCCGCCTGGCTTCGCGAGGTCACGGCTTGATCCGCGTCGACTCGGTTTGGATGGCTGTGCAACCGCTGGATATGCGGCTGGGCACAGAAGCCGCCCTGGCGCGTGTGGTCACTGTCTTCGGCGCCGCGCACCCGCACCATGCCTAGCCTCTTTCCTTCAAGGCGCGTTGCAGCCCGAAGCCGGTCGGCCCAGCCTCATACACGATGTGCAACTGCTCGGCGGTTCCGATCTTTGTCAACACTTTCAGAAGCTTGTTCAGATCGTGCGTCACCTTGCCAATCAACCGTGCCGGTGCTCGCCCCAACTCGGCCGCGGCAACACTGATGCTGTCCTTGTGGACATCCAGGCCCACGTGAAACTTGGTACGCTCTTTCATGGTCGGTCTCCTTGTGTTGCTGACGACGAAAGTCACAGCATGTAGCTCTACACGCCTCGGCGTGCAACCTACGATGTTGGAGACCGGCCGCCTACCCTGGGACGGCGACCATCATGTCTAGGCATGCCGCGTCGCTCGCCGATCGGGTCGTACTTTTGCATCGGAGGCGTGAATGGCGTTTAGGACCTACGAGATCGGCCAATCGAGCATTACATTGCGATTTGGAGATCTCACCGACTCCAAGGCTGAAGTGTTGGTAAGTTCGGATGACTACATGTTGTCCATGGGAGGCGGTGTTTCGCGCGCCTTGCGATTAGCTGGCGGTTTGCAAGTCCCCACCGACGCGTCAAAGATGGTGCCAGCCAACGTCGGAGATGTCGTTGTGTCGTCAGCGGGCGACCTCTCCGCACGCTACCTTTTGCATGCCATCACGCTCGGTCCGAGCGGACAGTTCATGGAGCCGGGAGCCACGGTACGCCAGGCGTGCGCGCGTGCGATGCAACTATTGGCGGCGCTGCGCTGTCGCTCGATCGCCTTTCCAGCCATCGGCGCGGGGGTTGCGGGGATACCTTACGAAACTGTCGCTGCCGAAATGGCAGCGGCCCTTGTCGGATCAGTGATCGGCTCGCCCGTATCGTACACAATCGAGCTTTATTTGATGGACAGATTTGGAGCGATGAAAGACGGCGATTTCTTCGCATTCTTCGAGCAATTCGCTGCGCGAAAGCTCGGCCTCACAACTGCCATTGACGCAGGAATGCATGCGCTTGTCGCGCCGTCCCAGCCATCGACAAGCATGGGCGCGGAGAAGACCGCACAAGCCATTCGTCGTCACCAGATCTACACGATGCTCCGATACCTTGACGCTCGCCGCGGCACACTCGAGGCCGAGTTGGTGGAGTGCCTGACGAGAAGCGCGTCTGGTATCGCGCCGATCAAGCTCCAGCTCGACGAACTGCAGGCACTACGTCGTGGGTATGAGGTGGAGCTTGACGTCGGCGAGTCCTCGCCTCCGACGGCCGATCGCGACACCGTATTTGTAAGCTCGACTAGCTCGGACATGAAGCCTTACAGGCAAGCGATCCGGGAGGTAATCGAGGGCCTTCACATGCGCTTCGTCGGCATGGAGGATTTCAGTAGCTCCCGTCAAGCACCGGCTGATCTGATTCGCCGCAAGGTCCTCGAGAGCGAAACATACGTTGGGATCCTTGGAATGCGATACGGATACGTAGATCCCGGAACCGGCTTGTCGATGACCGAGCTTGAATATCACCAAGCGGTGGCCAGCGCCAAGCCGATGCGCATGTTTGTGATGGACCAACAAGCTCCAATTACGGCAGGCATGGTGGAATCGAACCCCGTGCATTTTGCTAAGCTGACTGAATTCAAGTCCCGTGTCATGAAGGACCACACTTGCGTGCTCTTCGATGGGCCTGATGATTTGGCCGACAAGGCGAGGGCAAACTTGACGGGCGCGCAGTGAGACCATATTGACCATTACCCCGAATCCGCCCCTTTCACTCTTGGGCTCACGGATTCAGGTATGACAACCACAGCAGCAACCGTGATTGCGAACTCCATGCCGTGGCCCAGCGTCAACCTTCTTCGCGTTTGCCCTTCTTTGAATCCAGCATCCGAGCTACCGCGCTCACCTGAGCGGCGCCGGCTCGGAAATACCCCGCCACCGTATCGGTGCTGCGATGCCCGGTCATCGCCATCGTCTCCTGCAGCGGCATGTTCTGCCGCCCGGCCTCGGTGACGAAGCCCGACCGCAGCGAATGCGCCGAGAAGTCGTCTCCCACGCCAGCCAGCGCACACCGTACCTTCACGATGTCCCGAACCGCCGTCCCCGAAAGACCTTCCGAGCCTAGCCTCCCGTTCTTGAGGATGCGCCGGAAGAGGGGCCCTGAAGTGATGCCGCTCGCCTTGAGCCAGGCGTCCAGGGGGTGATCGTCCTTTCCGTGTAGTTTGATACGGTTTGGTCTAGAAATTTCAATCCTGACAACGACTTACCAAACGCGGTTTCTGCGCAAGGTTTGCCTTTCCATGCAGATTGACACGCTTTGGCTTGCACAGCGCGTTCGATGCCGGGTAGTGCGACGCGTGAGACCGGCTTCAAACCTCGACTGCCGCTCCTGAAGAGCCCCCCGGCCGCAGCAGCGCCGAGGCGTACGCGTCGATCCTGAAGCGGAAGGTCCCGCGGAAATTGATGTGCCCGAAGTGCACCGGCCCGATGCGGCGTAGCGATGCATCGTCGATGTCCATGCCGGCCGTGCGCATGCGCTCGACCGCATCGTTCATTCGACTGGTGTTCCAGGCCAGCACAATGTTCGTGAGCAATGCGTGGGAGCCGGAGATCGCTTTCATCTCGTCGCGCCGCCGCCCGCGTTCGGGCGCCACCTTGCCGGTGTAGACGGCACGCTGCAATTGATGCACCGACTCACCTCGACTCAGGAGCATGTGAATCTCGCGCCTGAAGTCGGGAATCGCCACGTAGTCGCACAGGAAGATGCTGCGCAGCAAGCGGCCAAGATGCTCGGCCGCCTCGTACGCCGGGTCGCCCTGCGCGGCACTGCCGAGCAGGCGCAGCGCAACGTCGGCGCCGGTCTTGCCGATTCGGATGGACGCGACCACTCGCAGCAGTTCGTCCCAACCGGTGCAGATCGCCTTGCGCGACAGACGCTTGACCGTCGCGCGCTCGATGCCCTCTGGCACAGCAAAGCCCGGCGGCAAGTACAACTTGCGCTCCGCGAGATCTTGAAGGCGAGGGCAGAGATCGAAGCCGAGCAACTTCGCTACAGCCATGGCGCCGTTCGTGTACCCGTGCGTGTCTACGGCAAGGAGCGAAAGTCGGATGCGGTCATCACTGCGGTTGTGCCGCTCGACGCCTTCGATCGCTACGCCCGCCTGCCGCTCGTTGAGCACGATCGGCTGGTCGTAGACGATGCCCCAACTGTCCAGCACGTGGGTGTAGATGCCGGCTGCGTAGGTGCGGCGGCGCGGATCGGTGCGCGCGCTCCAGAGATGACGGGTGGCTTCCAGCGACATCATGTCGGCCGAACCCTTGGCGCCGTCGCCCCAGTGCGCGGCCAGTGGAACCCGGCCCTGGAACTCGACCACGCGCTCGTTGGCTCGCCGCAAGCGGCCATGAGTCTCCAGCGCCCGCATCGCGACGGAAACCCACGCCGTGTCTAGGCCGGGGATCATTGCTGCGACGCTCTTGGCATCGATGTCGGTGCCGTGAGCGAGCAGGGCGGCATACAGCGCGAGCAGTTCGGCGTCGGTTTCCGCCCGGTGGCCCAGGAGCGCCTCGCTGTAGTTGCACTGGGCATCGATCTCCAGCAGAAGATCGGGGAGCTGCACGTCGCCGATCTTCCTGTAGATGAGCTCGCGCAATCGCCGCGGCTCACCCTCATCAGGAAGGGCCGTCACGGCCGGCAGATGCAGCGTGCCGTGGGCATCGACGTGAAGCGATCCCTTCTCACAGCCTTCGCCGACGGCGGCGACGCCGGCGTTCAGGTTATGGAGGAGGGGATCGAGGAGTGCGTCGGCCGTCGTAGGCATGCCCAACAAAGCCAGGTAGGCACCCCGGTCTCGCGCCCATTCCGCTGGAGAGATGAGCATCTGTTCGCGCGAGCGGAAGCTCAGCGAATGATCGATCCAGACGCGGCCATTCCTCAGGCTCTTGCGCAGAGACATCATGGTGCACGCTGAGAACGCATGCAGGCCGAAGCGCGGATCGACATCGCGCACGAGATCGTCCCAGGCGGGACCGACATCGGGCAGGACAAGGTCGCCGGGCAACTCAGACGCCCTCATCGCCTGCAGCTGGCGCCACGCGGCCAGCTGTTCGAAGGCCGGATCTCTGGCGCGCCCACCGAACTCCAATGACTGCAGACCGCCCAGAAACACCTTGACGCGCTGGTGATCGGTCGACAGGGCCTTGCGCACCTCGGACACAAAGCTCTTGGGGGGCGCGTCAAGCACCTTGGTCAGCAGTCGATCGGCTTCGACGCATCGCGTCTGGAACGGCTTGGCTGCATCGCGCAACACGTCCCGCGCAAGGCGTGCCTGGTCGCGTGTGACGCTGTCCGAACGCTCCCGTGTCATCCTCACCTTTTGCGTGGCTTCGCGGAACAGCTGCTGGCTTCGGCGCAGGTTCTGCTGCACGGCGATGTCGGTGAGTTCTAGAAGGCTCACGCGCAGGAAACACACCAGCTCGATCGCCTGGCGGGTCTCTTTGAGTTCGCGGTTCTTCGCTGGACGCCGCGCCTGCACCTGTTGGGCGTAGGCGTGCTGCTTGGGCAGGCTGACGCCGGCCAGTGCCCACTCGTGCACCCCAAGCGATTTGAGGTAGCTGATCTTCTCCACGGTTTCGGCGAGCGTGGAAGGCCCGTGGCGCTTGGAAGGCGTCTTTATCCATTCGAGATGAGAGCAGCCGGCGCCAGGGCGCTGGCTATGGGCCGAATCAAGGCAACGACGCATCGTGGAAGGGGAGACTTCGCTGGTGATCGCGTTGCTGACGCTGGCTTCAATCGCGGCGAACGCGTCTCGCGCCCAGTCCTGAACACGGCGTTCGCCGGGAATCAGGATGCGGTGGTCATACAGCCAATGGCACGCCGACGTGACCAGTTCGTCGGCATGCGCGGCCTCGGCGGCGTGAAGTGCTAGCATGGCCACAAGGGCAGCTTCCGCGGGCGGATCGAGGTCCCTCAGGCCGAGGTAGTCCCTCGCCCACTGCTGGTGCTCGTACAGCGTCGGGCGGCGCTCGTAGAGACTGCGTAGGCTCGCGATCGTCAGCGGCGGTGCGTGCAGGGTTTCGGCCACGTACCGCAGCAGATTGCGCGGCAATACGGCAAAGCGGTCCATGGGGCGGCCGCACGCACGCAGGAACAGCAACTGCAGCGCGCCTGCGACCCGGCGGTCTGATCGGAACCGCTGGCGAACCGCCTCGACGTCACCAGTGCCGAGTTGGAAGAACTGCTGGAGGTCAAAGTCAGTCAGGCGACCCGGCAGGGTTTCCAGACCGACGAAGCGATAGACATAGGTTGACATGACCGACCAAAGTAGGCTGTCGGCGGACTGTACATCGCCGTCGTTGGCCACTCTGGGGAAGCGTTCCAGACGGTGTGCCGACGTGCCCAAACCCGCGCCAGCAAAGGCTCTCGGAGCAATCCGTATCTTTCTGCACGGAAAGGACGATTACCCCAGTATTCGGTGAACGCCGTCTGGGCGGCGCCGGCGCCGAAGTTCAGCGTCCCCAGCCAGCGGTAGTAGGCACCGCACCATGAGGTCTTGCCGGTGTAACGTATATCGTGGCCCAGCAGGAAGCCCTTGAGCTGATGGCGGGCCTGGACGCGACTGTGGACCGCGTCTTCGCGCGCCCGCGACAAATCACGGATCGCTTCGTCGTCTGGATCGGGGATCCATACGGCGCTCAACTGCCCAGCGCGCGAGCACTCAGCCAATTACACGCTGTCACGCCCATCGGTCTTGACTCGATCGCCTGGGCGCCGCGGGATCTGCGATGGGGCAATGATTTCGCAGGTGTAGCCCTTGACCTTCAGCGCACGCTGCAGTCCGAACCCCGTCGGGCCAGCCTCGTACACGATGTGCAATTGCTCGGCGGTACCGACCTTCGCCAACACCTTCAGCAGCTTGTTCACGTCATGCGTGACCTTGCCGATCAAGCGCCCGGACGCTCGACCTGGCTCCGCCGCCGCCACGCTGATGCTGTCCTTGTGGACGTCCAAACCCACGTGAATCTTGCTACGCTCTTGCATGGCCGGTCTTCTTCTTGCTGACGACGCAAGTCACAGCATGTAGCTCTGCATTCTTGGATGCAACCTACGATGTTGGAGACTGGCCGCCTGCCTACTAGGGCGGCGACCATGATGCCTAGGCCCGCTGGCGGGAATCAAGACGGATTGGCCGGACGCTTGCCTTCTACGCGCGAAGGAGAGACGAGGTGATCGCGAAGCTTGACCCCGATGCGCCTAGGTTTATTTCATCACTGAGCTTAGGAACGCGCTAACGCCTCCGTGCGCTGTCGGCTTGTCTTGGTCTGACGAAGAGCTGTACGCCGCGGTCCACGTGCGGCAGATGGGACTCCAAGTCGATTTCGCCCCGGTGCGCCACGGACGCTTCGCTGGGGTAAGGCATCGCTTTCCCTCACGGGTCCCGGCATGAGCTTGGCGGAGAGCCACTCGTCAGCGGGCACCTCCACGTGGCAAAACTCTTCGGGGTTACTTTGAAGTTGCCCCGGATCCTTGATTGCGTTGCAAGTAGAGTCGATCTACGATCGCGGCGGCATCGACGTCATGTTTCGATATCCTGTTTCCGATGTCCCATGTGGTAAAACCGACGATCACCGTACGCCATTGGTTCTCGATCCGGGGATGATGGTTCAACGTGTTCAACGGCTTTACCATCGATTGGAGGAATTCGATCGCATCTTTGAAATTCTTGAACTGATATCCCCGTCGTAGTTCGTGTCGCGTGTACGGGTAGTCTCTCGGGATCGAGGTCTCAAACGGTTGCCAGCCGGGCAACGTAAGTAACGCGGCATCCAGTTCTTGCTCCGTTAGAGGCGGGGCCTTCTTTTCAGGATTTGGAAGCACGACCTCATCATCGACCTGCTGCAGACCATAAGTCCTGGTTAGGACGCGTACCAAGTTCGAAACATCGCTTTCCCAATTGTTGTCGTTGAGAACGAAATGATGATGTTGACGAAGAGTCGCGAGGCTCGCAGGAAGCGCCTCGACCGGCGGAAGCTCAAGCAAGCCACCGATCAACAACGGAATGATCTTTTTCTTGGTTTCCAGCGCACATTCGATCTCCAGCCGAACCCAATCGTCGCTGGCATCGAGTCGCCGACGGCCATATTGATCCGCCGCTCTGAGCCAGTTAGGACCTACTACGACAAGGGCAATCGTTGCTGCGTCCAACGCGCGCTTGAGGCGATCCGGCCAGACATCTCCGGAAGTGATCGACGAGATGTCCATGAAAACCTGCCCTAGCCCAAAGCGTTGTCTCAAATGAAAGTACAACGCGCGCACCGCGTCGTTTGCATCTGCGCGCCTATAGCTGACAAAAAGGTTTGGTTTAGACATGTGTTACTCCCAAGCGAGGCAGGGGAGGTCGACCCCGTTCGGACAATAAGTGACATAGCTCGGACTCCAGCCTTCGCCATTCGCCTCTTTTCTTGAATCGTGTCAGCAGCTCGACCGATGTCAGTCTCGGGCGAGATACGGCTCCGGAACGAGTAGCAACACCGCGGTTGGTACCCAGGATTTTTGCATGTCTCAACTCGCGGGACGGGTCTGCCCCCGCCTCGTGAGTCCCCGTGTCGAAGGCGTGGCGGCTTCAATCTCGCCTGAAACGAACGCAATGTCTGGGCCACGACTTGTCGTGGCTACTTCGATCCGCGGCCCGTTACAGGAAACGGACCCGAGTCACCCAGCGCACAGGCAACTTTATCCCACGCCAAACAGAAAAGCTCTTCCTCAATATTGGCTAGACATGTTGGTCGGTGCCCAGAGGTAGACCGCCGGTCTCCAACATCGTAGGTTGCACGCCGAGGCGTGTAGAGCTACACGCTGTGAGTTGCGTCGTCAGCAACAGGGAGACCGACCATGGAAGAGGGTACCAAGTTTCACGTGGGCCTGAATGTCCACAAGGACAGCGTCAGCATCGCCGCGGCCGAGTTGGGTCGTGCAGCAGGGATCGCTGCGGTGATGTGGCCGGGCACCGATAAGGCGGCGCCAACGGCCACTTGGCGGTGGCGTTCCAGAGCCTGCCCCGACGTGGCGAAACCCGCGCCAGCAAAGGCTCTCAGGGGCAGACCGTATCAAGCTACAAAACGGCCATTAGATCAGCCAAGTAAGAGAAGAACGTAGGTCCTTCATAGAGGGGAGTCGCGCTGTCGGCTCGTGGCTGATAATAATGAATCGCGCTAGAGCAAAAGCTTTACCGAGGAGAATCTAATGGACCTTTTTCGCAGGCGGGAGAAGGCTTTCATTGAGGGAATTCGCGAAGCGAATCCTGACGCAATTCAGCGGGTCGTGGACCTCTCTGGCGATGTGCAGGAGAGGGACTATCGGCCGCTCAGAGTCATGGTTTCCTCACCTCGCAATGGGCTAGCAGAAGAGCGGGACGCGTTAGTTGCCGCCCTTGCCGACGTATCGGACATGAGAGCCAAGCTATTCGAACAACTCGACTCCGGGCACTCGAACGAAGAAGAGTCCCGCAAGATGGCGGGAGAATGCGATATCTTTATAGCCATCTTTGATCCGGAGTATCACGGGATGTCCATTTTGGACGGCCCATCAAAGGGCAAGTACTACTCCGAAATTGAAATCGAAGAAGCGTTCAGACGGCAAGCGCTCCCTCCAAGTGACTGGCCATTGATATTTGTTTTCGTCAAAGGTCAATCAACACTGACTGGTTGGCACAACCTGTGCCTTCAAAAATACAACCTTGCTCCTACTGCTCGATTTGAGTCGACCGATGATCTTGTTGAGCGAGTCAAAGGGTTGCTGCTAAGACATAACATTGAGATTCGCTCAGCCAGGGTGCGTGGGCTTGCTGACCGCCTCCGAATCGTGAGGGAGGCCCTTACGAGAGCACAGGACTCAAATACCGCGGCAATAGGTGAACGTGATGGCCTGCGTCAGCAACTAGGAAGACTTCAGGAGATATTCCAAAGTGAATTGGAACGGCAAGCTGAAGTCCTAACGAAAGCCCACGCTCTGGCCCTGCAGCAGTTGCAGAATACCGGCCAACAGATCGAACAAATTTCCGAAGAACAGCGTGTGCGCTTCAACGCAGCTACGCAGGTTGCAAACGACGAGATTTCTCGACTTCAGACAGAATGTCGGGCTAGGACCTTCAACACCGTGCGCGCACTGGCTTTAGGCCTACTTGCAGGAGTAGTCCCTATCCTGACCGCGATTTTGATCGTCAGGGCAACAGAGTCTCCGTCGTCATTGGCCTCAATGTTAAGCCTAGTTGAGGCCTCCGCCGAAAAAATCGCTGCATCCATTGAACAACGTCCATTATTTGTGCAGACATTGGACATCGACCCGATGCTACTCGCCGCAAAGATTTCTTTAGCCAAAAAACTCAACAATGAATTCGATTGTGGACGCACTGGATCACGTAGCTGGGCTACCAATCTCTTATCCGATCCTATCCTTCAATTTGATGGGAACAGTGCCTGCCTATCCCCGGGGCCGGTAATTTTTGTAGCGAAGGCTACGGGCAATGATGCCTGTCAGTATAAAGATATCCGCGTTACTCAGGCATGGTGGAAAAAACTAGAGACGGTAGCCACCGAATCTGGCCTGAAGATTGAGCGAGTTCGTGTCATTGGGCACGCCTCCAATGAACCGATCAGCGCTTCCTGCGGACCCCTGATTATTCCCTCAGAAATGGTCCGGGCCCTCGCGGGTATCAATCGTGTTTTCGGCGCGGATGATCGAATCATTCGATCAAACGCGCAGCTCGCGTATGTTCGCGCATGGCACGTTCAGCAAGCCTTGGCTGAGCAGGCGCGTCCGGGTCTTTTCGAGATCGATACCCTTGGCTCACTGAGTTCCACGGGCAGCGCCCTCAGCAAGGACCGAGGCGTTTCACTAGCCATCTTTGTCTCTCGCAACTAGACCCCTTTTAAGATTCAGATTCAGATTGAGGGTCGCATCTCATATTCACGGTCGCCGTCCCCAGGGGAGACGGCCGGTGCGTATTCCGGCGAACGTGACTGACGATTCCGCTTGATCGTGCCCGGTCGTCATGCGAGCTGAGTTGCGCGTTCAGATTGTAGAAGCGGACGTTGGGTCTGTGCTCTTTTTCTTCGGATGGATCTTGACTCCTGCCGAACCGATTCACCCATGAGGGTGAGTCGGTGGTTTTGACGCATCAGGCGATCGAGGAACGCGTCGACGATGGTGGCGTCCTCCACCCAAGCATGCCAATGCTCGATCGGCAGTTGCGCGGTGATGGTGGGTGCCTTGCTGGCCGTTCGGTCGCCGATGATCTCGATCAGCTCGCTGCGGGACCTGCCGCGAACTACGACGAATAGTGCTCAATCAACAGGCCCAAATTGCAATAACTACTTGCTCCGGTCAGATCAGGAAAGAGCGAAAGATGGTTTATGTTCATCTTGTTCAGCATACGCAGGCAACTAATTCTCTCAGCCTCGGGGATGGTAAAGCGTGTCAGAATAGTTTGCTGTATGGAGCCTGCAAACTCCTTCTTGACCCAATTATCTATTGGTACGCCATCCGGTCCTCGTGTGAAGAGTCCTCCTTGGTTGACTAGCCTCGGATTTTCGTCCGACATCGGATGAATAAATTCCACAATGGGGGGGCGCGACGAGGAAGAATGCTTGGCGATCTCCGCAGAGCGCTCGGTGGCCGCCAAAGTCGACAAAGCCCAGATGCTTCTGTCCTTCCCATCTGAACTTGGTTCGTCTGCGAAGGCAAAGAATGCAGCGACAAACGGTGAAGCTGTCCAATCGAGTAGCGGAGTTGCAAGACCGAAGTGCTGGCCGAGAGCCCACCAGTCATTTTCAGTTAGCTCACGATTCGGGTGAACCCCGCGCCTCCCGCGAGTGGCCAACTGGAAGGTTCGTAGGTGCTTTTCGTATGCGGGTCGAAGCTTGCGAGAAATGACGTTATAGAAGCCGGCATGGCTTGTTGGCTTGCCCGCCCAAAGCAATCGGTCAAGTGTCGGACGCAATTGCCAGCTGGGATTTTTTTGACCACGCCACACTAAATGCCAATGGGGGCTCTCTTCAAGATGATTGTGAAAGCTCGTCCAAGAGGGGAGCGAAATTTCACGCACACCATCCTTGAGACGCGATTTGATCAGGGTCGGCTTCTCCGCCATATGGCGCTCCTTAGGTGATTCGCTCGACTTTTGGATCAAACTGTCCGATCGCGCTTTTTTCTGGTGCGGTCGGATCACAGCATTGCTTATTGAATTGGTGGCCGGATTAGGCCAACTTTCCTATCGCGGCCCTCTCGACTGTTCGCGAAAGCCCATGCGCTCGGATTTCAACCATTCTCTCCTCTAGCCGTTGGCGAATCAATCATTCGGGCCACGGCGGTCACTTGAGCGGCACCTGCTCTGAAATACCCCGCGACGGTATCCACGCTCCGATGCCCCGTCATCGCCATCGTCTCTTGCAACGGCATGTTTTGTCTGCCCGCCTCTGTGACGAACCCCGAGCGCAGCGAATGCGCCGAAAAATCCTCTCCCACCCCCGCCAGCGCGCACCGCGCCTTCACGATGTCCCGCACCGCGGTCCCCGACAGCCCGTCGGTGCCCAATTTGCCGTTCTTGAGGATGCGCCGGAAGAGGGGCCCCGAGCTGATGCCGCTGGCCTGGAGCCACGCGTCCAGCGCCACCGCCGCCGACCCGACCACCGGCTTCACGTCCTCCGAGCGGATCTTCCCGTTGTGGTTTGTCTTCGAACTGGCCAAGGTGTACAGATAGGCGCCTTCATCCCCGCGGTGCAGGTTCTCGAACACAGCCTCTGAGACTTCCGAGCGCCGGCGCCCGCCCGAGGCCCAGGCGAAGAGGAGGAGGGCGCGGTCGCGCTTTCCCTTGAGCGAGTCGTCACAGGTTTCCAGCACCGCCTCCAGCGGCTCCTTGGTCAGCGCACGCTGCTTGTGGGGCAGGGCGTTGCGCTTCGCATAGGCCTTTCGGGTCTTGCTCAGCAGCACCTTCACCGCCGGATCCACGCACGGATTGGCCTGTTTGGAAACGTGGTGCGCCATCGAGAGCACCGAGATCCGGTGCATCAGGGTGTTCAGCGCCGGCGCGCCGAGCTTTCCCTTGAAACCGGCTTCCACCAGCGCCTCGTCGATCTCGGGCGGCAACTGGTGCTCGAGGCCCGCCTTGGTCGAGCGCTGCGCATGGTCGACGATGAACTGAACGACCACAGGGACTGCAACCGGAAGCACCATCTGGCGCCCGTACCGCGCGCCGAACCAGGCCGCCCAGTAGCGCATGGCGGCGCGGTACGCCAGGCGCGTGTTGTCGGATTCGCCCTCGGCCATCAGGTCGTGGGCGGCTTCCTCGGCCATGTCGGACAGCTGGCCGGGATCGAGCAGCGCGTGGTCGCTTTTCAGGGGCACGAGGGCCTTGGAGACCTTGGGCACCTCAGACGGCGGCACTTTTTCAGCAGATTTCATGGACGACCTCCAGCGGCATTGGCTTCACGGACGGCGACGGGCGAAGTCCGCCTCGAGCCGCTTTGGTGTTATTTATCACACATGGCATGTATGATGTCTTACGTATATTCTACATCACTTCCGATAATCTATTATTATCGAAAGTGAAAACGGGATCCCGGAAGAACAGCGAATCGTGTCCGTCCGACCGTCCGGTGGCCGGGCCAGATCTGGAGGAAAGTCATGGAAAGTTCGAACGTCAGCACCTTCCCGCCGCGCGGCGGCCGCGGAATTCAAGAGGCCCAGGTCTGGGAAGCAGCAGATGCGCTGGTGCATGAAGGCCTGCGCCCGACCATCGAGCGCGTGCGCCAGAAGATCGGCAGCGGCTCAGTCGGGCGACAGCATTCGCTTTTGGAATGTGCAGGGATATGCGACAGCATTCAGTGAATGTTGGTCTTGCCCGGAAAGGAAGCAAAAGTCTTCCAAGGGTCGGAAAGCAAGCCTTTTGTGGACATGCCTGGGGGCTTCTGCTCAGCGACACGATTCACTTGGCTTCGGTCAAAGATGAAAGGTGTTTGAATGCTGTCGTCACCCGACAAGACAGCGTCTGACACCTGCAACACGCGATCAACATCTGGCAAGGAGCAATTGAGTGATTGATAACGTGCAGCACCCGATCAGATCGGGGCGCGGCGTACAGGAGTCGCAGGTTTGGGAAGCTGCCGACGCCTTGCTTCACGAGGGCCTTCGACCGACTATCGAGCGCGTGCGCCAGAAAATCGGCAGCGGCTCGCCCAACACCGTGAGCCCGATGCTGGAGCGCTGGTTCGCAACGCTCGGCAAACGTCTGGACGGTCATGGCGCCAACCTGGCCGACGGCGAAGCACAGCGGCTTCCACTGGTCATCGTTCAAGCTGCTCAGCACATCTGGGAAGCTGCCCGCCGCGAGGCCGACCAAGTTCAGCTCCAGAAGACAGAAGCCACGCAGCGCGAATTTGATCTGGAGCGCGAGGCTTTCATTCAGAAGGAAGCGAACCTGCAGCAGCGGGAATCGACTTTCGAGCAGGCCCGCTTGAAGCTCGACGAGGCTTTGGCATCGTCGCGCCAAGCCATTGAGGCAATGCAGGCGCAGATTCAAGCCCAACAGCAAGAGTCAGCACGCATCCTCCATGATTCGGAAGCGGAGATACGACGTCTGCGCAAGGCACTTGACGACGCCCTGGCCAGCAAGGAAGCCTTGAGAGAGAAAGCCGCGATGGAGCTTGAGGTCAAACGGCGCGCCGTAGAAGAAGCTGAAGAGCGCCACCTCGCGCAGGAGCGACGCCTTCTTTCCGAGGTCGATCGGGAGCGCATGGCCACGCGCCAGTCAGCAGCGGAACTCGACAAGGAACGCAAAGCGCGCGCAGCCGAAGTCGAAGCCGCGCGCAGGGCCCAAGACGCAGCGAAGGAGGAACTTGAGGGCGAAAAGGCATTGCATCGTGACGCGGCAACTGCTTGGGCACGCCAGGATCAGGAAGCGCGGCTCGAGCTCGTGACCCTTCGCGAACGCGCCGCCGGCGCGGAACGACGCATCGATGATCTCACCTCTCAATCGCAGCGAACCCGAGAGCAATCCGAGCGGGAGATCGCACAACTCAGGGAAAGCCATGCTTCGGCAGTCGCCGCGCTGCTCCGGTTCGAGGCGCGAGCTGAGCCGGCGGCCAAGACACCGCGGAAGCGAGCGACGATCGTTTCCAGGGGAGATTGACGGTCTACTGCGCCAGGAAGTGGGCATGCGACTGAGCGCGTGGCGGGTGGCTCGTTTGAAAAAGTCTGGCCAATCGGAGGCTGACTACGATCCAATGTCTTGCACAACCCTTTTTGCCGCGTCAGCATTGTCTCGGCGCCAGAAAAAAGCTATATAAATCAAGCACTTAAAAAATACAATGTGCCTTATGTTAAATAAGGCTAGTCACTGAAGTTGCCCCAGGTGCTCGGCGGCTCGGCCCAGTCCCGTCAACAATTTGCACAACAAACAGCCGTCTCCGCGACAACATTCGCACATCGGGTCAGCTTCTGAAAAGTATCGGGAATCCTGTCGCGACCACACATCGAGCGTAAATGAGCTCTTGAGGCCCCACAGAGCGGCAGCGGGAAGCCCTCCCCTCTCGAAAGCAGAGGCCTTCCGCTCGCGCCCCCCTCCTCTGTGGCGACAAGTTGCGAGCGACAGAGCGTCGATCGCCTTGATGCCGGATGAGCAGAGAGGAGATTAGAGGCGGATCGCTTTGCATTATCCCTTGCACATCGCGCCTCTGCTTCGGTGGGCAACGACAACGTGGCAGAGACCGCAGCAGCAGCGGCCACCGACAGGTCGGTCGCCCAGATTGAGGAGCGATTCGACCTGGTGTTGCGGGCCCGGCCACAGATGGACGGTGATGCCGGCATGGTTGTGAAGACGCTGGGAACGGCCCGACGAATCCTGGTCGCCAGCCCGGCCTACCTTGACCGCAACGGCAGGCCTGCCAACCCATCAGAGATTTCCAACTTCGACGTGGTGAGCCAACTGGGCGACCAGCAGGACGGCGCGGCGGTCTGGTCGGTCACGAGCAGCGCCGGCGAGCAGGCCCGCGTCCCTCTCAGCCCACGCCTGGTATCCAGCGACCTGCGGGTGCAGCACCAGGCTACGCTACATGGCATCGGCATCGTGCTGATGCCCGAACCCATCGTCGCCGAGGCGCTACGCAGCCGCGCGCTCGAACAGGTGCTTTCTGAGTGGTCTGCCGGCGAAAACCTGATTCACCTCGTGTATCCGCCGCCTCGCGGCATGCTGCCGTCCGTGCGCAGCCTCATCGACCACCTGGTGGAGCATCTGCCCAAGGCCATTCACGATACGCCGGCTTAGCCGCCCTCAAGCCTGCGCCGACGTGTCGCGCTGGCCCAGGCGCTCCTGCAGGAACTCGATGAATCGCTGCACTTTGGCGGGCAGTAGCCGCGTTTCAGTCAGCGCGTAGACCGGCGTCGACTTGCCCTCCCAGTCCGTCAGTATCCGCTGCAGGCGACCTGCGGCTACATCCTCCGCCACGATTTCCTCGGGCAGCAGCACGACGCCCAAGTCCAGCGTGGCCAAGCGACGGAAAATGCCGACGCTGTTGACCAGGAAGCGCCCGCCGACTTCGACCTGCACCGATTCGGCGCCACGGTGCAGTTCCCAGGTCGCGGCCTTCGCAAAGCCAAGGCACTCGTGCTGCGAGAGGTCTAACGGATGGGTTGGCTCGCCCGCGACCTTCAGGTAGCCAGGCGAGGCATAGGCCTGCACCGACAGCCGCGCCAGCAACCGGGCAATCAGGTTCGAGTTGGGCAGTTCGCCCATGCGGATGGCCACGTCGAACGGCTCGGAGACAAGGTCCACACGCCTCGGCGTCAGATCGAAGTCGAAGGCGATGCCGGGATATCGGCGCGCAAATTCCGCCACCAGGGGGCGCCATGTAGATGGTCGCGAAGTCCACCGGTAGCGATGCGCGCAGAACGCCGCTGGGCTGAGCCAGCATCTCGCCCAACTGCTCGTGCGCGATGCGAGCTTCGTCCACGATGCGCCGGCAGCGCTCGTAGTAGACCTGGCCGGCCTCGGTCAGCTCGACCTTGCGCGTCGTGCGATGCAGCAGTCGCAAGCCGATGGCCTTCTCCAGCGCGCTGATGCGGCGCGACAGCGTCGAGTTGGGCGCCCCGGTCACATCGGCAGCCCCGCGAAAGCTGCGGGCGTGGGCCACTTCCACGAACAGCGCCATGTCGTTCAGCAATTCCAAATAGATTGCGCCAAATTTGAACCAATGTTTGCCAATTTACCGTATTTATCTCTCAGTGGGAATAAACGAACATTAGCCACCAAATTGAAGGATTGACCATGAAGCAACTTCTCACCCCCGTCCGCATCGGCCGCCTCGTCGCCCCGAACCGTGTCGTCATGGCGCCGATGACCCGCTCCCGCGCGAGCGACGGCGGCGTCGCCGGCGACATGACTGTCGCGTACTACGCGCAGCGCGCCAGTGCCGGGCTCATCATCACCGAGGGTGTCTTCCCCTCTGCCATGGGAAAGGGCTACGTACATACGCCGGGCATCGAGACCGAAGTGCAGGTGGCGGCGTGGAAGAAGGTGACTGAGACCGTGCACGCTCGCGGCGGACGTATCTTCATGCAGCTCATGCACTGCGGCCGGGTCTCGCACCCCTCGCTGCTGAACGGCGCCATCCCCGTGGCCCCTTCTGCCATCAAGCCCGAAGGGCAGGCCTGGACCCCCGTCGGTCAGGTCGACTTCGTCACGCCACGCGAGCTGAGCCTGGAAGAGATTGCCGGTGTCATCGACGACTACAGGCAAGCAACCCGGCGCGCCATCGAAGCTGGCTTCGACGGTGTCGAACTGCACGCGGCATCGGGCTACCTGCCGGAGCAGTTCCTGTCCTCCGGCAGCAACCAGCGGCAGGACCTGTACGGTGGCTCGGTCGAGAACCGGGCGCGCTTCGTCCTGGATGTGCTCGACGCCATGGCGGCCGAAGCCGGTGCCGACCGCGTCGGCATCAAGATTTCTCCGGAGATGAACTACAACAGCATCTCCGATGCGGCTCCGCAAGAGACCTACACCTACCTGGTCGACAAGCTGAAGGGTTGGGGCCTGGCCTACCTGCACGTGGCCCTGTTCGGCACGACAAAGGTCGACTATCACGCGCTGCTGCGGTCACAGTTCGAAGGCGCTTACCTGATTGGCAGCGGCCTCACGCAGGAAGCCGCCGAGACGCTGCTCAAGGAAGACAAGGCCGATGCCACTGTGTTCGGCGCGCCGTTCCTCGCTAATCCGGACCTGCCGGAACGCTTCCGGGTAGGCGCAGAGCTCAATGCGCCGGACCGCACCACCTTCTTCGCACCGCCGACCGCCAAGGGCTACATTGACTACCCAGCGCTGGTCCCCGCCGAGGTCGATTGAAGTGGCTTAACGCCACGAGGAGCCTATGCCATGACCGCCACCATCGCCCGCATGCAGCGCGCCAATCGGGGAACGCAGTTCCGCGCCTACCGCCTGCACGGCGCTGACCCCGCGCAGCTCGACCCCTTCATGGGCATCGACCACGCCTGGATGAGCGCACCCACGTTCCCGCCACATCCTCATGCGGGATTCTCTGCAGTGACCTACCTGTTTCTCGATTCGGAGACGGGCATTGCGAACCGCGATTCGCAGGGCAACAGGACCCTGATTGAACCCGGTGGCCTGCACTGGACGGCCGCAGGGCGCGGCGTGGTGCATGAAGAGAACCCTGCGGTGCTGGGGAGCACAACGCACCTGCTGCAAATCTTCGTGAACCTGCCTGAAGACCGCCAGACGGAGGCGCCGTTCGCGTTGACCTTGCGGCCACAGGATGTGCCCGTCGTGCAGCGCCCCGGTGCGCGTGTGCGCGTGCCCTTGGGCAGCTTCGGTGGCGTTCGCTCGCCACTGACACCGCCGACCGACGTCACCTTGCTGGACGTCACGCTGGAGGAAAACGCCGAACTCGAGGTGACCGTCCCAGCGGGGCAGCGCGCCTTCTTCATGCCGGTCTTCGGCAGCGCCGAAGTCGATGGCCAGAGCTTCGGCCTGGACGACCTGGGGGCGCCCATCATGCCGACCGGCGCCGATGCGACGGCCCACAGGCTCGTGGCCAAGGCGGGCAGCGCCAAGGTCGCCGTCTTCATCGGCAAGCCGCTGGAGCAACCTGTCCTGTCGAATGGCCCGATGGCCTTCGCAAGCCGGGACAACCTGGCCGCAGCGGCGGCCGCCTATCACCGTGGCGATATGGGACGCCTGTAAGGGGCAGCCACACACTCCGGGGCAGGTGGCCCATCCGCCCCATTCACATCCAAGGAGCTACATCATGAAGTCTGAACAATTCACCGCCGAGAACTCTGCTTTGCTGCTCATCGACCACCAGGTCGGCACCATGCAACTCATCAAGAACATCGACAAGGAACTCGCTGCCAAGCAGTCGATTGCCTTGGCCAAGATGGCGAAGATTCTGAACATGCCGGTCGTCATCACGTCCAGCCAGGAAGACCGGGCGCAGGGCCCCATCCTTCCGGAGATTGCGCAAATCCTCCCGGAAGCACATGCGGCACGCGTCAAGCGTCCGGGCGTCGTCAACGCCTGGGCCTACCCTGACTTCAAGAAGGCCGTGCTCGCGACTGGGCGCAAGAACCTCATCATGGCCGGCGTGACCACCGACGTCTGTCTCATCTTCCCTGCCATCGACGCAGCGAAGGAAGGTTTCGGCGTGCAGGCCGTGATGGATGCATCGGGCTCCCCGAGCGATTTGAGCGAAGAGTTCTCGCGCCAACGCATGCACGATGCCGGTGTCGTTCTGACCGCCACGAACACGCTTATGGCGGAAATCGCGCAGGACTGGTCCACCCCCACAGGCCAGCAGCTCATCGGGTTGCTGTTCTCCGACGTGTTCCCGGCCCTGGGCGCCAGCATCTCCTGAGCCATACCTGAGACGGCCGCATCGTGCAGGCTCTGAAGCATCCCCACGTGGTCTTCATGCGAAAGGACGAGATCGCGCGTTGGGCCATGGCGCATGGCCGATACACCCACAGTGAGCCGACGAATTGGCCAAAGGAACTGAAATGACCTCCACGACAAACCTGCGCAGGACTGATGCCTACGGTACGGTCCATGGTGTCCCCCAACTACCCGATGGTTTCACCAGCGTCTTCGACAGCTACCTCGTCCAGAGCGGCATGCTGAACCTGCATGTCGTGATCGGCGGCGAGGGCCCGCCGCTGCTGCTGCTCGGCGGCTGGCCGCAGAGCTGGTACACGTGGCGGCACCTGATGATGCCCCTCTCGAAGCGTTTCACCGTGATTGCGGCGGACCCGCGCGGCGTGGGCGTCTCCGACAAGCCCGAGGGCGGTTACGACTCCACAAGCCTGGCCGGTGACATGTTCGCGCTGATGGATGCGCTGGGGAACGACAGATTCGCCATGGTCGGTCACGACATCGGCATGTGGGTGGGCTATGCCATGGCCCACGAGCAGCCCAGGCGCATCGTGCGCATCGCGCTGGGCGAGGCGAACATCCCCGGCATCTCGTCCTCCCTGCCGCTGCTTCCTGAAGCACGCGGCGTGAGCGACTTCCTCTGGCACTTCAACTTCAACCGCGCCTTGGGCGTGAACGAGGAACTGGTCGTCGGACGCGAAGCCATCTACTTCGGCCATCAGTTCGAGACCAAGGCCGCTTCGCCCGAGGCCATTCCCAAGTACGCCAAGGATTTCTACATCAGCCTGCTGGCCCGGGACCGCAACGCACTGCGCGCGAGCTTCGATTACTACCGCGCCCTCGACGAGGTGATCCCGCAGACGCGTGAGCGAATGAAGCGCAAGCTCACGCTGCCGGTGCTGGCATTCGCCGGTGAATTGGCATGCAACACGATGGTGGAGGACGAGCTGCGGACGGTGGCCGAAGACGTGAGCTCAATCATCATCCCCGGCAGCGGCCACTTTCCCGCCGAAGAAAAGCCGCAGGAACTGCTGCAGGCTCTTGAAAGGTTCCTGGAACCTTATGCGCGCAGCGGCGACTGAGGTTCGGGTGTGTCAGCGCCGGTTGAACTTTGACCGGTGGATCAATTTTCGGCCGGCGCCAACACGAGTACACCTTGATCGGCGAGAGCAGGTCCCCGCACGAGTTGGACGATCTTCTCGACGAGGTGGAAAACGAGGAATGGGAAACCCTGCGTCACTACCAACCCCGATTGCTTCGACCGGCGCGCCGTCAACCGAAGGCTCGCCGCCTCGGCTGCGCAATCTCAGGAAAGGTAGGCCCCCATGAGAGTCACCGTTCAGGTTCGCATTAAGGGAGCAGCGTCGCGTCCCTCCACCGTGCGGCTTCACACCATCGATGGTCCATGTGACCAGGTGCAGGACGTCGGACTTGCCCTCGGCGACCCAACGTTCAAATGAACCCAAATGCGACTTCCCCGTATCTTTGGACAACTGAGTCCCTCACCTGGTCGGGGGAATCGTTCGCCGAACAAGAGGCGGCAAGACTTTGGTGGTACCTGCCGGAGGCGCTTCAAGCCATCGCAAGAAGAGAAATTGGTGCGGGCAACACCCCGAAGGCTTTGCAGCTCGACCGTAAGACGTTCGTGTCAGTCATGACGTTTTCCAAGCCGCCATCGGTGCCATTCACGCCCGAACCTGGTGTCTCCGTGCACACCACCTATGCGCCAGGGAACTACTGCTATGACGGCACCGCATGCACGTACGAGCTGACCAATCCTCGCGGATTTCTATGCTTTGACGACCCAGCCTATGGAGATGATTCCTCGGTGGACTGAATGGCAGTAGAAGACGGTCATCGACCGGTTGAATCCGCAGCCAGCAGTAGACCTTCGAGCGTCCCTCAGAATATCTCCCCCGAGGTGACCGTACTGGCTGACGGTCAAAATGAGGCAAACAGATAAAGGGCTCGTGTGGGCGGCGAAATCCTATTCACCATTGGGGCAATGCTGGGCGGAGCAGCGCTCCTGCACCTAATGTATCGAAGCTGGCGAGCCTCGACTCGCCCTTACGCCCTGCCAACTCTTGCATGCTCGGTTGGGGCAGGTTTTTGGTTCGGCTATGACACGCCGCTTCACAACTACTGCACCATCTTCTTGGTGGGCTTCTTGCTTGGGGCCATCGTCTTTTGTCTACACGCCGCAGCCATCAAGGCGCTCATTGAGAGAGTGCGATAAGGTCCCAGCCATCCTCATAAGATGAGGCGAGGAGCTGCGAGGCTGGAAGGACGACCAAGCCCAACGGCTGCTTCCGAGCAAGGCGTACGGCGGCTACGGGGCCCACTCCGGCTGTACAGATTTCTCCGAAGCGGCTGTTCGTTCCCTGCTCGTGGGAGTGAAATGGGTCGACTAAAGACTCCTGAGCATGGCTCTACGGACCTCACGTCGCCCTTTATTCGCCCTCCAATTTGCGGAAGACAGGGCTTCCTTGCCTTGGGCGACTGTTTGACTGTTTGCGGATTTATTTAGTTGTTTGCACATTTAATAAGTTATTCGCGCATCTATTTACTTAGAACAAGGAGGACATCCCTCTAGAGCTTACTTGTCCAGGTCGATTTCTCCGAGTCGCTTGACCCAAAGGTTCCATGAGCGCGGAATCTGCCCATCGTTCATGTCCGACGAAAGCTGGGCCTCCTCCTTGTTCAGGAAAGTGATCTCGCCCAAGCTGCTGGCCGCAAGTTGCAACTTGGCGTTGACTTCAGCGTAGATTGCACGGTACACGGCCTGCTCGAGCGAGGTGCCGACGACCGTGGAGCCATGGCCACGCATCAGTACGCAACTGTGGTTGCCAAGCGACTTCGCCAAGGCCGCACCGAGATAGGAACTGCTGATCAGCATGTCGGTGTTGCCACCCGCTTCACGGATCTCGAAGTGCGCCGATCCTTCGCTGAGGAAGCCTGACATGTGAAACACTGGCTTCAGCGCGTTCTTGGTGATCGCGAACGGGATCACGCTCTGCGAATGGCTGTGCACAACGGCCATGACATCGGGCCTGGCACGGTAGATCTCGCCATGGATAAAGCGCTCCAGATAAGGTCGTTCCTTCTGTTCCGACAGCGTAGTGCCGTCGTAGTCATAGACCGTGATGTCCTGTCGGCGCACCATCCCTGGCGCGCGGTTGCACGAGAGCAGGAAGGCACCTGGCTCGCTGTCGTGACGCACGCTGACGTGACCGAGGCCATCGACGATGTTCTGGTCGTACAGGATGCGACTGGCGTACACAACGCGGTCGACGAGGTCTGAGGAAGGCGGTTGGATAGCCATTGTTTGTTCTCCTATATTAGTGCAGTGCAGCCTGAGGAAGTGTCCGGACTAGGTCGGTACGTATTTTTCGCCTAAGCCCCTATGCGTGCAACCGCGCAAGCTGACAACAAATACCGCGTTCTTCCATAGCGGAGGCAAATGGAGGTCCCACGGTGGCAAAGCCTGATCTTGAATGGTTTGACTGTGTTCGACGACGTGTCTAAACCCGCGAGAGTCTCCAAAGCGGCTGAGCGACTTGGGATACTATCCGCCGCCCCATGCCGCGCTCCGTGCCCAGACCCACTCGACCAACCTGCGGCTCCTAGGCGGCTACCGGACCATCGCCCGGGAAGCGGCCGCACGCCCACAGCTAGCTCCACTGCTGGATCGCAGACCACCCCATCCGGCGCGGTGGTGAAGTGATTGCAGCGGAGAGCCTGCCTTCCATCCCAACGGAGTCATGTAGACCCTCCTCGGCTGAGTAAGGCATGCTTCGACACAAATTCCACTTGTCTGCATGCCGGATTCAGATGGGATCGGCACGGGCGAGCAGTCGACGTAGCCTGGCACCTCTGTGGTCACACCCAGCTTGCGCATGCAGTACCAGGCCACGGCCGAGTTGCTGGTAATGACAGGCCGCCCCAGGGACTGCTCCAGCGACTCGACGGCTTCGGCGGTTCGCACGGTAGTGCAACTCAGGACGTATGCGTCGGATTGGGCATGGGCATGGCTCAGAGCAAAAGCCTGCCAGGCCTCGGGTGTGACAGCCATCATTTCGCGGCCGGTGCTGCAACCCAAACCAGCGTTTCCAAGGACGTCGAACCCGCGGTGCACGAAGTAGGCTGCCTCCCGCTCATTGACTGCCGCCAAGTAGGGCGAAAGCAGAACCACACGGCGGGCTTTCAAGTCCTCCAGGGCAGCCACCAGGGCTTGCGACGTCGCCACGGCCGGCAACCTCGTGGCGCCCTCGATCCGCTCAAGGATAGAAGCTTCCAGCTCGGTACTGTAGGTCGAGGCCGCAGTACAGTGGAACACCACGACATCCACGCCAGCGTCCGCGAGCAATTCAGATGCGACTTCGACGTCGCGGATCATGCCCATCAAGGCCTGCTCCGAGCTATCCACTAGCTTAAGTCGCGTGACAGCGATGCCGATGTCTGCGGGAAGCATTGCCCGCAGTTGGGGCTCGGCAGCCTGGTTCACGGAGGGCAGGAGCAAGCCGACCCGCCCGCGCGATCCGTAGTCAAGGGTCCTAGTCATACGGGGCCTTCCCCTAGTTCATCTTCAGGCCAAGTTCCTTGATCAGGGGAGCGTACTTGGCGGATTCCCTACGGATGGTTTCGTCCATTTCTTCCGGGGTGGTACCCCCCGTTTCGAGCCCAAACGCCATGAGTTGGTCCTTGACGTCCTTGCGCTGCACCACTTCGACGACGTCCTTGTTGATCCTGTCGATGATCGGTCTGGGCGTACCGGCAGGCGCCGACAGCGCATTCCACATCACCAGTTCGTAACCCTTGAGCCCCGCCTCCGCCAGCGTCGGCACGTCGGGCAACGCCGCCGAGCGGGCTGAGCCAGTGGTGGCCAACGCGCGGATCTTGCCGGACTGGATGTGCGGAACATTGGCGGCAATGCCGTCGAAGCTGACCTGGACGTCGCCGGAGAGCATTCCCTTGACCACCTCCGATGCGCCGCGGTAGGGCACGTGGACGAGCTTTGTCTCGGTTTGTCGCCTGAACAGCTCTCCCGAGAGTTGCGTGGACGTGGTGCTCGATCCGTAGTTGATGCCACCGGGATTGGCCTTGGCAGCAGCCACCAGATCGGCAACGGTCTTGAAGGATGTTCGGTCCGTTGCGGTAAGGACCAGCGACTGCCGGGCCACGATCGAGATGGAAGCGAAGTCCTTAATCGGATCGTATGGCAGTCGCGAGTAGAGCGCCGGATTGAGGGTGTATGTGGAGTCCAGGGGCATAAACAGCGTGTAGCCATCGGGTGCGGCCCGGGCCGCCTCTTGCGCGGCAATCAGCGTGTTGGCGCCGCCTTTGTTGTCGACGACGACGGGTTGCCCCCACTTCTCCGACAGACGCTGTGCGATTGCTCGTCCCAACACGTCCGCCGGCCCGCCGGCGGGGAAGGGGATGATCAATCGAACCGGCCTGGCCGGGTAGTTCGCGACAGGCTGGGCCTGTGTCGCAGTGGTCAGACTGGAGAAAGCCAAAACGGGAGCGAGCAGCGCAGTGCGCTGCGCTAAGCGGCGCAGCAGACGGAACATCAGCATGAAGTCTCCTTCTGGACGGGCGGCGGTGAGAAGGCGTCGGTGGGACGCCCGCTCAGAACCCGTAGAGTTTTTCGGGATTGCGTACGAAGATCTGCTGACGTTGCTGCTCGTCCGGCACCCAGGTCAGCATCTGATCCAGCAAATCCGTGGTGTTGGGCATCAGCCCCTTGAAAGACACGTGTGGCCAGTCGCTGGCCCACACCAGACGGTCGGCGCGGGCGGCGAGCAACGCCTGAACATAGGGCACCATGTCCTCGTAGGGCGGCGGGAGGGGCGACATGCGGTAGCCGCAGGAGAGCTTGACCCAGCATCGCCCCGTGTTCACAAGCCTCAGCAACGATTGGAAACCGGGCTGGCCCAGACCCTCATGCGGTCTGAGTGAGCCCATGTGGTCGATTACAACGTCCGTCGGTAACTCGCGCAGCGTCGATTCGATGTCGGACAGAGGGGCACGGCCCATGTCATCCATGACATGCAGTTGCACATGCCAACCCAGTCGGGCGATGCGTGCTGCCAGCACTGGCATGTCGGCCAGCGGCACGGCACCTGCGTGGCCGATGTTGTATCGAATGCCCCGCACCCCAGCTTCATGCATTCGGTCCAGGTCGGCATCCGGCACATCGGCCCGCAATGAGGCGATGACGCGCGCCGGCCGCCCCAACTCGGCCACCGCGTCCAGATGCCGGCGGTTGTCCGTGCCATAGCCGCTGGGCTGCACGAGCACCAGACGCTCGACGCCTAAGGTGTCGTGCAGCTCGCGCAGTTTGATGGGCAAGGCATCGGGCACGTCGAACGCGCGCGTCGCGGCAACCGGGTAACGACCGACGGGGCCGTAGACATGCACGTGGCAATCCGTCGTCCCAGGTGGACAGATCAGTCTGGGCTTGCGGAGAACTGGATCGGGAGGCTGACAGAGCAGAATCATGGGAGGAGTTCGCACGGTCGATTGGAGCGGGGGTGGAAGGCGCAATCCATTCACTCGAAGATGCGATCCTCGTGGAGCACCACCGGCACTTCCTTGTTTTTCTCCGAGTAGCCATCGAAAGGCTTGCCCTCTAGGTCGACGCGGGCAAGCACGTCGCTGTCGGGATCAATGTGCGCACCGATGCGCAGCATGACGAGTTCTTCGTCGTCCTCCTTGGTCTGGAACCAGTAGAAGGTCTTGGCTGGCAGCAGAACGCAGTCGTTCTTACCCACCTCGCGGGTCTCACCGTTCGGCCCGTGGAACATAGCGCTGCCTTGCAGAATGACAAATACGTGGTCCTCATTCGAATGCGCATGGATCTCGTTCTCGCCGCCGCTGGCGTAAGTCTTGAGCACGACGTTCATATAGCGCGAGGCGCCCAGCACCTGGTTGGTCCGACCCTCTTTCGGCAGCTGGGTCCGGATATGGAAGAAGCTGGGCTGTCCTGGCCTGGAAAGGCGTGCCATCTCGGCACGCCACTCGGCGGCGCTGTGGACAATCGGTGCGAATCTTTTGGATTGCGGGTTGGTGCTCATGGTCAATGCCTCCAGGACGTGATGAAAACTCAATCGATCTTGATACCGGCTTCCGCGATGACTGGTTGCCACCGCGCGGCTTCCGAGGCGATGAAACTGCGCAGCGCCTGGGGCGAACTGGCATCAACCAGCAAGCCGGCGCCAAGGAGCTTGTCCTGCACGTCCTTGGAAGCGAGGGCATGTGTCAGCGCATGGTTGAGCTTGTCCACCACGTCAGCCGGAGTGCCTTTGGGGGCGAGCAGCGCCATCCATACGTCGATTTCAGGCAGCTTGATGCCCACATCGGACATCGCCGGCACATTCGGAAGCGTCGGGATCGGCTTGGCACTCAGCCGTGCCAGCGGCCGCAGCGTGCCCTTCTCGAAATGGGGCAAGGCCGTAGTGATGCCATCGATTGTGAATGTGACGTCCTTGGACAGCAGACCCTGAGTGGTGCCCGCACTGCCCTTGTAGGACACAGAGACCACATCTTTGCCCAGCGTGCGCTTGAGCAATTCTCCGGAGAGCTGAGAAGTGAAAGTGCCGAATCCATAGCTCAACGTGCCGGGATTAGCATTCGCCAGTGCCACCAAAGCTTGCATCGACTTGGGGCCAGCTTGGTTGGTCATTACCACTAGCGGCGTCGTGGCGACCTTGCCAACTGGTTCGAAGTCATTAAGGGGGTCATAGGGCAGTTTCGAGTAGAGGTACTGATTCATCACCAGCGTGTTGTCGATGGCCATTAGTAGCGTGTAGCCATCCGGGGCTGCCTTTGCGACTGAATCGGCGCCGATGATGGTGTTTGCGCCTGGCTTGTTGTCCACCACGACAGTCTGTCGCATTGCCTCGCCCATACGCTGCCCCACGACACGGGCCAAAAAGTCGGTGGGCCCTCCGGCTGGAAAAGGCACGATCAGTTTGATCGGGTGGTTCGGATAGTCGCGCGAGCCTTGTGCGAGCGCATCGAATGTGCTGACGAGGCACCAGAGCGCTGTGGCGAGAGTGGCAAGGCGCTTGAGCGTCTTCATGAAGTAGTCTCCTGGGGCGGTTTCCAGGCCTGTGGTTCTTGGCCGCGGGCACTGTTGGCGTCGATTCTGAGGAGTCAAGGGCCGCGAGGCAACTTGCCTTGGGCTATTCGCTGTATCGGAAAAACGAATGTCGAAGTCCCATCCAGATCGGGTGTTGCAGACGCACCGCTTTCCCCCCGCCCGGACGCAGATGTGATGTGCGCTCGCCGTCTCGCGAAGTTCAGTCATGGGTTTGGCGCCGAGAAAGCTCATCACCGAACTTCATCTTCTCTTTGAAGCCTTGCGGAAAAGTCCTATGGGTCCCTTGACGGGTAACGTCCTTGAACGCTCCTCGCATAGGGGCGCTCGCATCTGTTCATGCTGAAGGGGTAGATGACGTCATCCGCATCTGAAGGATGCCTGCCTCATGGTTAGGCGCCTAACCATACTAGGGGAAACACCAGGGTACGCGCCGTTGTCGAGGGAAATCTGCGGGCCTAGAATCGTTAGTCGCCTAACCATATTAGACTTTCCGCCCCATCCCGGGCGGTCTGCCAGCTATGAATCTCACGACCGCGCCACCGCAAATCTGGTCAGACTCCCTACTGGTCGGGCACGCCGGTATCGACAACGAACACACGCTGTTGGCCGAGATGATCGCGCGCATGCAGCGGGCGACGGAAGATGGGATGGTGGTTGCGCTTGACGAGTTGCTTGCACATACCTCGTCGCATTTCTCCGCGGAAAACGCGCTAATGCTGACATCGGGATTCCCGCCACGCGATTGCCACATCAAGGAGCACGACGCAGTGCTTTCGACGATGACAGGCGTCAGGAAGCGTCTGAATGCCGGGGAATTCGTTGTTGCACGACGACTGGCGGATGCGTTGGCTGAATGGTTCCCGGCCCACGTCCAGCACCTCGATTCCGCTCTGTCTCACTGGCTTTGCAAACTTCAGTTCGATGCAAAGCCGATGGTGTTGCGCATGAGCCGCAAACCGGCCGCCGCATTGGCCCACTTCAACCTGTAGGGAAAACCATGATGACTCACGAAGAAAACGATCTGCTCTGCCGCGTGGAGGGCCAGACTCCGATGGGGCAATTGATGCGCCGTCATTGGACGCCTGTGTGCCTATTGGAGGAGGTGACCGAGCCTGACGGCACACCTGTCAAAGCACGCGTATTCGGCGAGGACCTGGTAGTTTTTCGCGATACAGAAGGCCGTGTTGGCGTCATGGACGAATTCTGTCCACATCGTCGCGCGTCCCTGACGTACGGCCGCAACGAGGAAGGTGGGTTGCGCTGCCTTTATCACGGCTGGAAGATGGATGTCGATGGCAACGTACTCGAGATGGCCTCGGAGCCGGCAGCCAGCGGCATGGCCGAAAAAGTCAAGCACACCGCCTATCCGGCCACCGAATGGGGCGGGATGGTATGGGCTTACATGGGACCGAAAGAGACGATGCCGTCCTTCCAGCCACCAGCATGGGCCCCGACGTCGGACACCCGGGTGAGCATCGCGAAAGTATTGTTGCCATGCAATTGGGCCCAGATTCTCGAAGGCGCTATCGACTCAGCCCACAGTTCGAGCCTCCATTCGTCCGACATGGTCCCCGCTCGTGTCGACAGCGCGAAAGCCACGGATAAAGCATGGCTGCGTCCGTCCACGGACAAAGCCCCGCGCATGCAGGTGCAGCGAACAGGATACGGTTTCCGTTATGCCGCGCTTCGTCGACCAATCACGAACGCCGCTGCGAACGACTACGTTCGATCGACGGTCTTTGTTGCCCCGGCGACTGCACTGATTCCACCGAACAATCTCTACAACGTCGCGAACATAAACGTTCCCATGGACGATACGAACACAGCGTTCTATTTCATCGCGTGGGGGCATCCGGCACAAACCCCCGAAACTGAAACTTGGCGAAAGTTCCTGCGCCAAACCGTCGGAATCGATCTTGACGAGAACTATCGTCCGCTGCGCACCGAGAACAATAGGTTCTGGCAGGACCGCAATGCCATGAAGGCGGGAAACTTCACCGGAATCACTGGTTTCCCGAATCAGGACGTAGCGATGTGGCTGACCATGGGGCCTATCGCAGACCGTACCCACGACCGTCTAGGCGCGAGCGACTTGGCAATCGTCGAATTTCGAAAGCAGATGGTCGAGGCCGTCCGAGCGTTCGAGAAAGGTGAGCCCGCGATCGGGACCGGATCCGAAGCAGCTACGCCTGCAGTCTGCTCCTTCCAAGCCATCGTACCGAAGACTACTGACTGGCGCACACATGAGGTCCGTTACGTGTGGCAAGACGGACTTGATCATCCCGAACTCGAACCCTCCTATTCCGTGAAGATGTAATTCCGTGAGCAAGCTCCAACTCTCAATCGCCATGGGCGACTATGACCGTACTCGCCCTCTGTTCGACGGCCGCGTTCAGATTGACGGTGTCGACCCCGTATACATGCTCCTTAATCCCGAGGAGATGTTCTTTCGCGCGATGCGCAGTGTCGATTTCGACATCACCGAACTCTCGTTTTCCAGTTACCTGATAAAGCACTCGAGGGGTGAATGCCCCTATATTGCGCTTCCGGTATTTCTGTCGCGTGCGTTTCGGCACACATCCATTTACGTCCGCAAGGACCGAATTCGGGTGCCAACAGATCTGAAGGGAAAGCGTATCGGGGTGCCCGAGTACCAACTCACCGCCAATGTTTGGGCGCGTGCGATTCTGCAGGACGACTACGGCGTACGTCCTGCCGACGTGACCTGGGTGCGCGGCGGCATCGAGACGCCAGGCCGCCCAGAGAAGATCAAACTGCAGCTTCCCGGCGACATCAACATCGAGCAAGCGCCCGACGGGGCGACGATCTCGCTGATGCTTGATCAGGGAGAGATCGACGGCTTTATGGCGCCCCGTCCGCCGAGCCGTTCCGCACTGGCGAATCCGAACATCGGTTGGCTGTTCGACGACCCGACGGCCGTGGCAAAAGACTACTACATGCGCACCGGTGTATTCCCCATCATGCACGTAGCAGCCATTAGGAAGGAATTAGCTGCGCAGCACCCTTGGCTCCCGGCCGCGGTCGTCAAGGCTTTCACGCAGTCGAAGGCGGCGGCCCTAGAGCTACTGTCGGACACGTCGGCAACAAAGGTCACTCTTCCGTTCGTCGAAGAGCAGCTGCAGGCGGCGCGCGATGCGATGGGCGACGATTTCTGGTCATACGGAGTGGCGGCGGCGAACAGGACACTCGAAACCTTCGTCCGGAGCCACCATGAGCAGGGTCTGTCGTCCAGGCAGGTTCCGGTCAGCGAGCTCTTCCATCCGGCTACCTACGAAACATACAGCATCTAAATAGACACAGAGACACACCCCATGAAACGCAAGACCATCGCTTGGCTCTTCGGCCTGGCATCTGCCGCCTGCTTCGTCTCTGCTTCGATAGCGCATGCCGAGCGCTTCCCCAGTCGTCCAATCAAGCTGGTTGTACCCTATTCAGCAGGGGGTCTCCCGGATACGGTAGCGCGGGTGCTTTCTCGCGCGCTTGGAGATGTTTTGGGGCAAGCTGTCTATGTTGACAACAAGCCAGGAGCTGGTGGCGCCGTCGCTGCCTCTGCAATCATGCAGGCGCCGGCCGACGGCTACACGCTATTGGTGACGGATGGGCCGATGCTGTCGATCACGCCGCTTCTGACAAAGAAAGTGGGCTACGACGCATCGACCGATTTCGTTCCGATCTCGCTTGTCGGCAGGGCCCCTTTGTTCCTCGCCGTCAACAAGGACGTGAAGGCGAACAGCCTTGATGAACTCATTGCACTGGCTAAGGCAAAGCCTGGCGCACTCAACTACGGTTCCGCCGGAACGGGAAGCATTCACCATCTGACAACAGAAGCGATGAATGCCAGCTTCGGCATCGTCATGACGCACGTCCCATTCAAGGGTAGCGCCAATTCGGTCCCTGCCCTGATCGCCGGTCAAGTGGACATGGTGTTTGCGTCGCCGCCGTCCTTGATGGGCTTTGTCAAGGCAGGACAAGCCAAGCTGTTGGCCACGAACTCATCGACACGTTCCCCCTTGGCACCGCAGATGCCAGCGTTGGCTGAGAAGATTCCGGGATTCGATTTCGCATTCACCGTCGCTGTGCTGGCGAAAAATGGCACACCGAACGAAGCCATCGTAAGGATTAGTCGCGAGATCGAGAAGATCGTCAAGAAGCCGGAGGTAGTCGAGCAGCTGCATCAAGCGGGCGTCGATCCAGTGGGTGGTTCTCCAGAGCAACTTGCACAGGCGCTGCGTAGCGAGAAAGAACGTGTGACCGACGCTGCGGCGCGCGCGCAGCTGAAAGCCGAGTAAACGCCGCCATGACGATCCCCCCGACCCACGCCGACACCCAGATGCCACTGCGCGTGGCGCGGGCATGTGATGTTGCCAAAGATATCCGCAGCTTCGAGCTTGTGCAGCCTGACGGCAGCGAACTACCGCCCTTCACGCCCGGCTCCCACGTTAAGGTGCAGGCCCCCAATGGCTCGATTCGAAAGTACTCGCTATGCAATGACCCGGGGGAACGCGGTCGCTACGTCATCACCGTCAAGCGCGATATCAGTGGGCAAGGCGGATCGCTCTCCATGCATGAGGATTTGAATGAAGGGGACACGCTTCCCACGTCGCTGCCGTCAAATGCGTTCCCGCTGGTAGAGAGCGCCAAGAGCTACCTGTTCATCGCGGGCGGAATCGGCATCACGCCGATACTCTCGATGATCCGCTCATTCGGTGAACTCGCGGCGGCTCCGTGGAAGCTCATTTACCTGACGCGTTCTCCGGAAACAACCGCCTTCCTCGATGAACTCGGAGCTCCCGAACTCAAACATCGGGTTCGCATCCACCATAGTTATGGCGATCCCGATCGCGTCTTCGATCTATGGCCGACGCTGGAGAAGCCAAACGCCGCTCATGTGTATTGCTGCGGTCCGCGTCCCTTGATGGAAGCGGTTCGCGACATGACAGGACACTGGTCGCCAGCGAGCGTGCATTTCGAAAGCTTCAACGAGGGAGGCGGTGTGCGGCCTGACGACCAAGTCTTCACTGTGAAGCTCGCGCGATCTGGCGGGGAGTTCCAAGTGCCGGTTGGCAAGTCGATCTTGGCAGCTCTGCGAGAACACGGTTACAACGCTGCATCATCTTGCGAGAGCGGGACCTGCGGGACCTGCCGCACTGGGTTGCTATGCGGTGAGGCCGACCACCGCGACATGGTTCTGATGCCCGAAGAGATGGAGAGCCAAATCATGGTCTGCGTCTCAAGGGCAAGATCTCCCGAATTGGTGCTCGACCTGTGAATCCGAACCGAGAACTCAGGCTCGGCGTCGCTGGTCTCGGGCGTGCCTTCACGCTCATGATCCCCACGCTGCAGCGCGACAAAAGAGTACGGCTGGTGGCTGCCTGCGATCCCCGCGAGGAGGCGCGGGCACAGTTCGCGGCCGACTTCGACGCGCCAGTTTACGCGAACATCGAGGGTCTTGCGACCAACGCGGAGGTTGAGGCGATATACATCGCCAGTCCGCATCAGTTCCACGCAGACCAGGCACGCATCGCAGCACGACATGGTAAACATGTGCTCGTCGAGAAGCCAATGGCGCTGGCGCTTGGCGACTGTGACTCGATGATCGAGCACTGCCGAGAAGGTGGGGTTCAACTGGTCGTCGGCCATTGCCATAGCTTTGACACTCCCTATCTGCGTGCGCGCGATATTGTGTTGGGGGGCGAGTTCGGGCAAGTTCGCATGATTCATGCGCTCAACTACACAGACTTTCTCTATCGACCTCGCCGTCCTGAAGAGCTGCGGACTGATGACGGGGGTGGCGTGGTGTTCAGCCAAGCCGCGCACCAGGTCGACATTGTGCGATTGCTCGCCGGTGCGGATGTTACGCAGGTGCGGGCCGTGACTGGCCGCTGGGACTCGGCGCGACCGACGGAGGGCGCCTATTCGGGCCTACTGTGGTTCGAGGGCGGGGCCTTCGCCAGCATCAATTACAACGGCTACGGGCACTTCGACTCGGACGAATGGTGCGGCTGGATTGGCGAGATGGGGGCGGAGAAGTCGCCAGACCTGTATGGTACGGCCCGACGCAAGCTCGCAGCTATGACCTCGCCCACCGAAGAGGCGCGTCTCAAGGCGGCGGGCACATACGGAGGCGCGGGATATGTCGCCGCTGCGGGCGAGAGATCGTCGGTCTGGCATCAACATTTTGGACCAGTCGTTGTGTCATGCGAGCGCGGCGACGTTCGCCCGTTGCCGGACAGCATCTGCGTCTACGGCGACCTTAAGAAGGAGCGCCGGCCGTTGGACCGGCCGATGGTACCCCGCTTTGAGGTCATCGATGAACTGTACAACGCCGTCGTTAACGGGGTTTCCCCGTTGCATGATGGAACGTGGGCGCGCGCCACACTCGAAGTTTGCCTTGCGTTGCTCGAATCAGCTCGGTCGAATCGGGACGTGGTCTTGCCTCGCTGAACTCTGATTTCGGTTAGGTACGATAGGATCGGGTGTTCCTGTCGCAGCAGCAATGCGGTCGTCGGGCTAGTCTTCTTAAGGCTGTATGGACACCGCGGCGGTTGTGTATCCAAAGAGGGCCCTCAGGCGCAGGGATCGAGTCGTCTTCGACCGGATCCAACCGGAGAGGAAAATCGCCATGCAGAAAAGATGAATCCACGCGACGAAGACCTCAATCTGCTCACGATCTATGAAGCGCTCATGGAGACGCGCAGTGTGTCGAGAGCTGCCGAGCGACTGAACCTAAGCCAGCCCTCCATGAGCCATGCGCTTTCCAAGATGCGCAAGGCGTTCGACGATCCGATGTTCGTACGGGTCAAGAACGAAATGCAGCCAACGTCTAAAGCAGTGGAAGTCGCCGGCCCTGTTCGCGACGCCCTTGAACTGGCTCGCACTCAGATTTTTGGCAGGATTGCCATAGATCCTAAGACTTCATCCCGGCTCTTTACTATCTGTATGACGGATGTCGGCGAGACCTGCTACCTGCCGATGGTAATCAACGCGGTTCATATGGCAGCCCCTAGCGTCCGACTCCGAACGGTCTCCCCTATCGCAGAAAAACTGGAGGAGGGGCTGGAGTCTGGAGCCGTCGATCTCGCCATTGGCTACTTTCCCGATATGACGAATGGAGGAGTATTTCAACAAAGGCTTCTCCGCAATAGCGGATTCCTGTGCGTCACTGGTTGCCGGGACATCGCTTCGCGCGGCGAGTTTGATCTCGCGTCATTTCAGGCGGTGCCTCAAGTGGCAGTGAGAACTGAGGGCCGCAGCCAAGAGGTCATTGAAAAGGCGATGTCTGCCATGGGAATTCATCGAAATGTGGTCGTTACGGTCCCTCACTACCTGGGTTTGTTGACTATCATCCCTCAGACCGGACTGACTGCCGTTGTTCCCGTGGACTTGGCCAGCGCATTTGATGGCAAAGAAGGGATAACCAGTCTCCCGCTACCGTTTGCTTCGCCCAGTGTGGAAGTTATCCAGATTTGGCACAGACGCCATCATGAGGATCCTGCGAACAGATGGCTTCGAACGCTGGTGAAAGACACGTTACAGAAGCGCGTCCTCGAATAGAACTGGCGTACGGATCCAAAAAACTGAGACACCTTCGAGACTACAGCAATCCACTGGTCCGCAGAACATGCACCCCGCGTTGAGATCACCGGACGCAGAATGCTATATTTGTAGCCTCGACCAGTCAGCACAGGTGCAACTGACCACTTGTGATTTCGGTGCGGATCCGCAGCGGAGTCGTGGTCGCGGGATCCGGCCTGTTCCGGAAGTCGTCCGGGCTGCCTAGGCTCATTTTTGGCATCGAGGACTCGAAATTGGCTAAGAAGGCAATTGCAGAATCGGCGGAAGTCGCGACCCGAATGCTGCAGCATTGGCATGAGGGTGTCCCTGACGATCGCCTCGCTCACTTGGTCAAAGACGCGACTCGGGCGTTCTTGCGGTCGCTCCAACACCGCCTAGCACGCCACGATGTTCAACTCGGTCATTGGACCTTCCTGCGAATTCTTTGGGAAAAGGATGGGCTCACTCAGGTCGAACTGAGCGCGGAAGCAGGGGTAATGGCACCCACTACAGCAATCGCAATAAAGGGTATGGAGGAGTTGGGATATGTTGTCCGCAAACAGCGGCCCGACAATCGCAAGAGCCTCTACGTCTTTCTGACGCCTGACGGCAAACGCCTAAAGGCAAAGCTCGTCCCCTTGGCAGAGGAGGTCAATGCGCTAGCTGTCAAATCGTTGACCGAAGCGCACGTCGCCATCGTACGACGCTCGCTTCTCACGATTATCGAAAACTTGGCTACTGACGAGCAACTTCAAGGATGATGATGCTCAAGCGGCGGTGGTGGTGCCCCGCGCTGCCATGCCGTGCAGTATCGTTGTGCGCATCCCTTTTCTAGGCGAACGCACTCGCAGCATTTGTGTTGCTCATCATGGAAGCCGGGGTTGCGCTTGGAGGCAACTCGAACGTAAAGGCCACAACTGTCAAGGAGTGCATCAGCCTCCCAAAAGCGACTCCCGGCAACTGACCCACGCGTCTTCAGGTTCAGGAAGTTCGCAGCAACTTTCCGCTGAACTCTTCAAATCAATGACAGGCACCTAGATCGCCCATATTCCGTTCAAGGGTGCGGCACCGGCGATCACGGACATGTTGGGCGGGAGGGTGGACATGCAGTTCGGATCCATCAACTCTCTTCTGCCTCACATTCACAGCGGAAAGCTGCGCGCGCTCGCCGTTGGTGGCCCACGACGCGCGAGCTTGCTACTTAGCGTTCCAACCATCGCTGAGGCTGCGTGGCGCAATACGCGACAGCGAAGTCTGGCTCAGTCTCGCTGCCCCAGCGGGGACCCCTCCAGCCGTGATCAAGCGAATTTGCGCCGATGTCGTCAGCGTCCTAAAGGAGCCGGCGGTCAGAGAGAAGCTCGCCGAGCAAGGACTGGTGCGGCGGTTTCAACGCACGCTGCTTCATCACAAGGACTACCGGAACAATGCCAAGTTGAGTGATTTGACTGAAGTCGCGCCCCACAACGAACGGCGCATTCGGCAGCAATACTGGGTTGATCGACATGGTGTTGTTGGTAGTGACTAGAAGCTTGTACCCCTCCGCAGGCGCCTTAGCGACGTAGTCGGATCCGAAGTTTTCCGGATGCGCCCGCCCCTGTTGTCCACGATGACCGACTGCCGCCAGATTTGGCTAAGCCCCTGCGCTAACACTCGAGCAACGACATCATTGCTGCCCCCTGGGGTGAACGGCACATCAAGGGTGACCGGCTTTGTGGGATAGCTCTCGCCTGCGTTGGCTGTAGGGGCAACGAGCCAGGTTGTGACAGCGAGCATCGCCGCGGTTGTCAGTAGCGATCCCAGCGGATCGGTGGGCTCTTTCACCGCGTCTCCGTTTGCCGGGCAAGTAGTTGCCCGGTGGATGCGAATCGTAGAAGCGCTCATGGGTGTCGGCAAGCTTGAATGCGCGCTCAACCTACGAACGCTACTTGGTTTGACGCGAAGAGGACAAGGAGGTCGCCGAGCAGAGTTGATTAGCAAATCGATCCGCGCTGACCCTATGCGAATCGGAAGACGATGACAGTGTCATGAAGGAGGACTCGCGTCTTCTGCAATGTTGAGTCTCCAATCAATGCGGGTTTCCGAGAGGCTGATAAGTCGCGACACCGTGTTTTCCCGAACAAAACGATGATTAGAGGCCTATCTATATCATTAGGCGCCTACGTATAATCCCGGGTCCGTGTGGTCGCCGATCGCTGTCGCTTCGAGGGGTTCCACCGGACTCGATGCCCACTAAAACCTGGAGAAGACTTGCAATGAGAAAATCGTTAGTTGCCTTGGCCGCCTTGACAATGGCCGGTGTTGCCTCGGCCCAATCATCCGTGACTGTGTTCGGCGTGGTGGACGCTGCAGTCAGCGGCTACTCAAACAAGTCTGAAATGCCACTCGGGACGAGCATCACGGCGAGCTCGACCAGGCTGACCAACTCGGGCTACACGCCGAGCCGGCTCGGCTTTCGCGGTATTGAAGATCTGGGCGGCGGCCTCGCAGCGGGTTTTTGGTTGGAGTCGAGCTTGGGCAACGATGACGGCACTACCGGCGGAAACGTCGCCAACTCTGGACCTGCCGTAATTGGCTTCTTCAATCGTCGTTCGACGGTGAGTCTTTCGGGCGCCTTTGGCGAAGTCCGTCTCGGCCGAGACTTTACTCCGACATATCTGAACGACATCATCTTCGATCCCATGGGTGCTGCTGGCGTCGGCGCCAACATAATCTACAACGCCAACGGTGGGTTCGGACCGGTCTCTCCGGGCGGCTTTACCGCCAATTCGATGTATGCTCGAGCAAGCAACTCGATCGGCTACTTCCTGCCATCCAATCTGGAAGGCTTCTATGGTCAAGTGCTGTATGCCCTTAACGAAAAGACTAGCTACGAGCCAGGTGCCCTAACGCCTCCTGGTGCCGGCGCTTTCATCGCGAATCCCTCCGCGGCAGGTGACAATGCCCGTGCAGGCCGCTACATCGGCGGTCGGGTAGGCTATGCCAATGGCCCTGTGGACGTTGCCTTCGCATACGCTCAAAGCACCCTTGCCTCTAACTTCTTCGCTGGCACGACCCAAACGCTCGATATCTGGAATCTCGGGGGTTCTTGGGACTTTGGTGTGGTGAAGCTGTTCGGCGAATACTCGAACAACAAGCTCAAGAACGATAGTTCGTCAAATGTGGTCAACAGCGTCACCAACCCCTTCGCGTTCCGCGAGCCAGGTGCCAACGGATGGCTTCTCGGCGGAACTGTGCCTGTCGGACCTGGCCTGATTCGTTTCTCGTACTCGGCAATCAAGTACAACAACACAACGAGAATCAACCAACTGACGGGCTTGTTTGCGGAGCCCAAGGCTGATAAATGGGCGCTCGGCTACGTTCACAACCTGTCGAAACGTACCGCACTGTACGCGACGGTTGCGCGCATTAGCAATTCCGATGGTGCCGGGCTTGCTGTGGGTGGTCCCAATTTCTATACGACCCCAATCACTGTTGGCGGAGTCAGATTCACGCCCCAAGCCTCAACCTCGGCGGGCTACGACTTCGGCATCCGGCACGCTTTCTGATTTCGTACTTGTATTGCAACGTTCGTTGCGAGCCTGGGAAGGCCATCTTGCGAAAGGAGGGTGGCCACTCTTCACTTGGCGGGAAGTCCTTTCTAGTCGGCCACACAGCTCGCTTCTCGCGCAGAGGCTCGAGCATTCCCGCCGGTGGACGAAACTCGCCCGGGATCACGGCGATCGCGCGAATCGAGAAGCGAGCCTCCATTGCACGTGAGATCTCCTCGCGCTCGGCCAATGTCAGTGCCATCGGGGAGCCTTTTCGAACTTCAGAAGGAAACCGACTGGCACAGTGCGCTTGAGCTGTCCGGCGGTGATGGCACAAAACTATCTGCCCCCCTCCTCCCACGGTACCTGACTCGTTACCCCAAGGTCAACGTGCTTGTGGAGGCGACCGACCGGTCGATTAACCTGATCGAGGAGCGGTTTGATCTCGCATTGCGAGCCCGCCCACAGATCGATGACGAAACCGGCCTGGTAGCGAAGACTTTGGGCAGCGCCAGACGCATCATGGTCGCGAGCCCCGCCTTCCTCTCTTCACATGGCAGTCGCTCTCGTCAACGTCGACGACGAGCCGGCTGAGCAGAGGCTGCCGAGTTGATCGGCGATGTCGGAACGCTTGATCGTGCGCGCGGCGGCAACGGTCTCGATGATCTTCAATGCGCGGATGGCGGCGCGCACCTGCTTGACGGCACCGTTGTCTGAAGGGTCTGGAGTAGGTCTTGGAAGCACGGATCGGCTTGGATTTTTCGGATTGTCCCCCAGCTCAGCAAGCAGTCGGCGTCTTCGCCTGCTGAAGGGGTGCACCGGATACGCAAGCCCTGTGCCATCTGGTCTCAAAAGCCGGGGTTGCCTCACTCGGCATCCGAATGTCAACGTGCTTGTGGAGGCGAGCGATCGATCGACCTGATCGATCGGCGATTCGATCTTGCGTTGAGCAAGACCCTGAGCAGCGCCAGACGATCACGGTAGCGGGCCCGGGCTTCCTTTCCTCACAGGGCCGGCCCAGCGATCCGCTCGATTTGTCCGCCCTTGGCGTCATGAGCCAACGACCGCCCATGACTTCAGCTTTGCCCGCTCTTCAGCTCCCGAAAGAATGACTCTACCGCCAGATGCACATGATCGGCATGATGTCGCGCACCCGGTACAACGTCGAGCCGGCTGTCAATCCCGGCGTGCTGCAGCAACCGGTGCAGGAAGCGAGCGCGTTCGACCCGGGTGCCACCGGAGTCGTTGACGCCTTCAGCGTAAAGCGGGCTGGGCCGCTCGATGACAATGTCGGTGGCGACGTCGTCGCCACCCACCACCACCTGCACGGGCAGACCTTTCAGCCCGGCTCGATCGTCGATACCTTGTCCGAAGCGCTCGGCAACGTCTCGCACGCCTACGAACCAGTCGCGCCCCTCGTCCAACGTATTGATCAAACCCGGCGCACCGACCGAGACGCCGGCGAGTCGCGACGCGTGCAGGTACATGAACCGGTGCGCGAACGCCGGGCCGCGCGAGTGCATCCGCACCGTTGAGACAAGTCCAAGCCAACCCGATCAGCCGATGTAACGACGCGGAAACTGAGTACCGCGCAAACGCTATTCCGGCTTGATGTTCAGCTTGTCGAGTACACCTTGCCAAGTCCTTCGATCGTCATCGATGTACTTCGCGAGCTGCTCCGGGGTGCCGGGACGAGGGTACGTGCCGAGCTCACGCGACTTGGCAGTCACATCCGGCAGCAGCAAAGCCTCACCGATGTCCCTGTTGAGCTTGGCGAGAATGGCGGCGTCGACCCCTTTCTTCGCAATCACAGCAAACCAGCCAAACGCGACGGCGCCCGGCACTGTGTCTTTCGCAAGCGGAAACTTCTCCAGACCAGGCTCCGCCCGGTCGCTCATCGAGGCCAGCACGCGCATCTTGCCGCCTTGGACATTTCCGGCCACAACGTTGTAGGTCTCGACCATCATCTTGGTTTGACCGCCAAGCGTCGCCTGCATGGCTTGGGCACCGCCTGGGTAGTGCACCTCCAGGAATTGGGCACCCGACTGGAGACCGAGCAGTGCGGAGGCGAGATGGGGTGCAGTGCCACGGCCGTTGTCGGCGACTTCGATCCCTTGCGGCTTGGTCTTCGCGGCGGAAATCAAATCCCCAAGCGTCTTGTAGGGAGAGTCGCTTGGAACAGCCAGGATGAATGGCGCGACTGCCGCCAGCGTCACCGGCACGAAGTCGCGATTGAAGTCGTAGCTGACTCCCTTGATCGTGCTTGGAGCCACTGAGATCGCAGAGCCTTGCACGAAGCCGAAGGTAGTTCCATCCGTGGGGCCGGTGAGGAGGGTATTCATGCCGATCACACCACTGCCGCCAGGCCTGTTGTCGATGACGACCGCTTGGCCCCACTTCTCGGTGAGCTTGACCCCCACAAAGCGGATCAACACATCGGGCGCCGATCCGGCAGGAAATGGCACCACGAAGCGCACCGGCTGGCTGGGCCACTTCGAGCCCCCGGACTGCGCCTGCGCCGCGGAGACCGCGGCAACCATCGAGATCGCCAGGGCCAGAAGCGATCGGCGAACGATCATTCGATTCATCAAAGTCTCCTTGTCATTCTCTGTAGTCACATGCAGCTCTGGATGCGCGCACATCTTGCGTGTCCAGCTACAAGACACCTACTTATTCGCCGGCCACGGACACGCTTTCCACTGCGCTTGGAGGCATGTCGGTGCGTCCGCGCAAAACGCGGCGTCAGCCAGCCTCACTCATCACCGGTGGCTGATGCATGCGCTCATGCTCGACGCTCTTCAGCAAATCGAGCGCCACGTCAACGATCATGTCCTCCTGCCCGCCAACCATGCGGCGCCGTCCTAGCTCGACAAGGATGTCGACGGTCTTCAGGCCATACTTTTTGGCAGCCACTTCCGAATGCCGCAAGAAGCTCGAATACACGCCTGCATAGCCCAGCGCCAGCGTCTCTCGGTCTACACGCACGGGCCGATCCTGCAGCGGTCGGACAATGTCGTCGGCCGCGTCCATCAGCTTGTACAGGTCCGTTCCGTGGTTCCAACCCAGGCGAGCAGCTGCGGCAACGAACACTTCCAGGGGAGCATTACCTGCGCCAGCGCCCATGCCTGCAAGACTGGCGTCCACGCGGTCGCAGCCCTCTTCGACCGCGACGATGCTGTTTGCTACGCCGAGGCTCAGGTTGTGATGCGCGTGCATTCCCGTCTGCGTCTCGGGCTTCAGCACGTCCTTGAAAGCGCGAAACCGGTCGCGCACATCGCTCATGCTCAACGCGCCGCCCGAATCCACCACATAGCAACAGGTAGCGCCGTAGCCTTCCATCAGCTTGGCCTGCTGCGCCAACGCTTGCGGCGAGGTCATGTGGCTCATCATGAGAAAGCCCACGGGTTCCATCCCGAGGTGCCGCGCATATTCGATGTGCTGTCTAGAAATGTCGGCCTCGGTACAGTGCGTGGCGACACGAACGATGCGCGCGCCAGCGTCATAGGCAGCCTTGAGGTCGTGCACCGTCCCAATCCCCGGCAGTAGCAGCGTCGCGATCCTGGCGTGCTTGATCACGCTGGCCACCGCCTCGATCCACTCCACGTCGCTGTGGGCGCCGAATCCGTAGTTGAAGCTGCCTCCCTGCAGGCCATCGCCGTGCGCAACCTCGATGGAATCGACCTTGGCTTCGTCGAGCGCCTTGGCGATCTGCTTGGCCTGCTCGATGCTGTACTGGTGGCGAATGGCATGGCTGCCGTCGCGCAGCGTCACGTCGGAGATATAGATCTTCTTACTCACGTCCTGACTCATTGCATTTTCCTCAGGCAGAGACGGCGTCGAGCATCCGCTCGGCCATCGATTCGGCGGTACGCAGGGCCGCGCTGGTCATGATGTCCAGGTTGCCCGCGTAGGCGGGCAGGTAGTGCGCAGCGCCTTCCACCTCCAGGAAGATGGAAGTCTTGAGCCCGTGCATGCGCGCACCCACGCCTGGGATTCGGATCGGCCGGTCAGTCTCGATCCGGTCGAACTGGACCTTCTGTTTGAGGCGATAGCCCGGAACGTAGGCCTGCACATCGGCAGCCATACGCTCCACCGATTCGGCGATCTTTTCCTCGTCCGTGAATTCGCTGAGCGTGTAGACCGTGTCGCGCATCATCAATGGCGGCTCCGCCGGATTCAAAACGATGATGGCCTTGCCTTTGGCGGCGCCACCCACCACTTCGATCGCCTTCGATGTGGTCTCCGTGAACTCGTCGATGTTGGCGCGTGTCCCAGGACCGGCGCTCTTGCTCGAAATGCTGGCGACGATCTCGCCATAGTAAACCTCTGCCACGCGGGAAACGGCTGCGACCATCGGAATGGTGGCCTGACCACCGCAGGTGACCATGTTGACGTTGAGCGCGTCGAGATGCGCCAGGCCGTTGACCACGGGAATGCAGTAGGGCCCGAGCGCCGCAGGCGTGAGGTCGACCAGGCGAATCTCTGGCTTGAGTTCGCGCAGGAAGGCATCGTTCTTGACATGCGCGCCGGCGGACGTTGCGTCGAACACGATGTCGATGTCCGCGAACACGGGCAGACGTGCGAGGCCCTCCACACCTTCGTGGGTGGTGGAGACACCCATTCGCGACGCGCGCGCCAAGCCATCCGACGCGGCGTCGATGCCGACCATCGCGCCCATTTCGATGCGGTGGCCGTGGCGCAGGATCTTGATCATCAAGTCCGTTCCGATGTTGCCGCTGCCGATGATGGCCGCCTTCAATTTTCGATCAGCCACAGTGCGCCTCCTCGGCCGGGGTGCCGCCCTTGGGAACACCACCCACACCCCAATGCGCGGCTGGCACTTCCTGGATAATCACGCGCACTGAGTCGCGCGGTGCAGCGATGGCTTCGACTGCAGCATCGGTGAGACCTTGGATCAAGGCAGTCTTGGCTTCGGCGCCACGGCCTTCTATAAGGGTGACCTGGATCAACGGCATGTTCGCCTCATTCGGTAGTGTTGAATTCAACGCGGCCGAGTCCTTGCATCTCGAGCGCAACGTGCTGGTGGGGCCCCAAAGCTTCGGCAGCGGTGGCGCCGCCGGCCATTACCAGCCACCCTGCCTCCAAGGGCTCCCCCGCGCCAGCACTCAGCCGCGCGGCGGCGACCAGGGAACGCAAGGGATTGCCCAGGATTCCCGCCGTGCTTCCGACTTGGCGCGGCACACCGTCGATCGACAAAATGAGCCCCAGGTTGCTGAAGTCCTGCCGCGGATCGCACCACGGTCCAATCACGTAGCCCGACGACGACGCGTTGTCGGCAATGACGTCCTCCAGCGAGAAGCGGAAGTTCTCAAAGCGAGAATCTATGATTTCAAGCGCCGGAGCGATTGCGACCACGGCGTCGAGCGCCTGCGCGAGGCTGGCGCCCGCGGGCAGCGGTTTGCCGAGGAGGAAGGCCAGTTCGGGCTCGACACGCGGATGGACAAACCTGCTCAGTGCCACCTGCCCACCATCCTGTTCGGCCATCGCATCGGTGAGCCGGCCCCAGATCATGTCGTGCACACCCATCTGGACCATCTTTGCGCGGCTGGTGAAGCCCATCTTGACGCCTGTGCGCCGTTCGCCACGCTCGACGCGCTGGGCGATCGAGCCACGCTGGATCTCATAGGCATCGTCGACACCAACTGCTTCATTCTGGGCGAACTGCGCGATGGGCTTCGCGTGAAGCGCCGCTGCGTCGACGCGCTGCGCCAGGGTTGCCATGCGTTGCTGGTTCACTTGTTTTGCTCCTCGAACACTGCGCGTACCGAACCGAGGCCCTGGATCCGGGCTTCGAAAACATCTCCAGGGTTGACCGGCACCATCGGCCCCAGCGCACCGGTGAGTACGACGTCGCCGGCCTTCAGTCCGCGACCCAATCCGGCCATCTTGTTGGCTAGCCACAAGGCCGCATTGAGCGGATGGCCCAGACACGCAGCCCCTGCACCCAGGCTCACCTGCTCCCCTTTTCGCTCCATGACCATACCCGCGAGACGCAGGTCCAGGCCATCCAGTCGAACCGGTGTATTTCCGAGCACGAAGGACCCGCTCGAGGCGTTGTCCGCCACGGTGTCAACGAAACGGATGTTCCAGTCAGCGATGCGGCTGCCCACGATCTCGATGGCGGGCAGCGCGAAGGCAACGCTTCGCAGCAGTTGCGCCATCGAGATGCCGGGGTCGAGCAAGTCGTGCTCCATGACCAGCGCCACCTCTGCCTCGACCTTGGGCTGCATCAGCGCGGACCAGGGGACGGCTTCGCCGTCCGCGACCGCCATGTCGGCGAACAGCATCCCGTAGTCGGGCTGATCGACGCCGAGTTGCCTTTGTACCGCCTTCGCCGTGAGGCCAATCTTCCGGCCGATCAACCGGCTGCCCTCTCGCAACTTGCGCTGCGTATTGATCTCCTGGACGGCATAGGCTTCGTCGGGTCCGAACCCGGGGAATGTCTCCCTCAATGGAGCGATCGCCTTGCCGCTAGCTGCCGCGCTCCACAGCGACTCCGCTGCCGCTTCGATGTCTTTTACACTCATTGCGCCGCCCCGTTGAACTTGATGCAAACGTTGGATAGCTCGGTATAGAACTCGAGCGAGTGAACGCCTCCCTCGCGGCCGATGCCGGATGCACCGGAGCCACCGAAGGCGGTACGCAGGTCCCGAAGGAACCAGGTGTTGACCCACACGACGCCGACCTTCAAGGCGGCAGAGAACCGGTGCGCCCTGTCGACGTCCTGCGTGTAAACCGAAGCGGCAAGGCCGTAGCGGGTGTCATTCGCCATCTGCAGCACTTCCGGTTCATGGTCGAACGGGATTACGCAGCAACACGGGCCAAAGATCTCTTCGCTGGCCACACGCGACCCATGCGGCAGACCTGTCCACACCGTCGGTTCGATCCATGCGCCACCCTTGAGCGCGGCCGGAACCTTCGGCACGCCCCCGCCGTAGACCACCGTCGCGCCCTCATCCCTCGCCAAGGCGTAGTAGCCCAGCACCTTGGCCTGATGTTCGGCCGAAACAAGGGGGCCGAAGTTGGCTTCGGCGTCGTCAGGCCTGCCCGGCTTCAAGCGCGCGGCCGCAGCGGCCAATCGCTGCACGACGGCATCGAAAACCGGTCGCTGCACGTACACCCGCTCCGTGCCAAGACACACCTGGCCCGAGTTCTCGAAGACCGAGCGGGTCAGCCCCGCGATGGTGACGTCCAGGTCGGCATCCGCGAACACCATTGCAGCGTTCTTGCCACCGAGTTCCATCGACACGGGCTTGATGCCTTCAGAAGCGGCTCGCATGATCGCGGCACCCGTGCGCGTCTCACCGGTGAAGGTGATCGCATCGATGTCCGGATGCGTCGTGAGGTATTCGCCAGCAGAGTCCGGCCCAAACCCGTGGACCACGTTGTAGACACCCTTGGGAATGCCCACGGTGTTCATGACTTCACCCAGCAGCGCCGCCGTGGCGGGTGTTTCCTCCGACGGCTTGACCACGACGGTATTGCCGCAAGCAAGTGCGGGGCCGACCTTCCATGTCATCAGAAGCAGCGGCAGATTCCACGGGCACACCACTGCGACCACGCCTTTGGGCCGCCGCGAAGCATAGTTCAGCGCGGGCTTGCCGTCCGGCGCATGGCTGGCAAAGGCTTCCGTCGGCACATTGCGAACCACATCCGCGAACACACGGAAATTCGCTGCGCCGCGCGGAATGTCGAGATGCGATGCCAGCGAGCGGGGCTTGCCTGTGTCCGCCACCTCCGCTGCAATGAAGTCCTCCGCCCGCCGATCGATCTCTGCAGCGAGCGCGTACAGCAGGTCGGCGCGTTGGGCCAGCTTGAGGGAGCCCCAGGGGCCTTCGAGCGCCTCGCGCGCCGCGCGTACCGCGTCGTCCACGTCCTCGCGAGCGGCCTCGCTGACCTTGTCGATGAGTGTGCCGTCAACCGGGTTGATGTCGTCGAAAGCTCGCCCACCGCGGCCCTCGCGATATTCGCCATTGATGAAATTGAGAATCACGCTGATTCCTCCTGGATATTGATTTCTGGGTCCCCTGCGGCAAGGTACTGCCACATGCGCTCGAAGATGCCGCCGGCATCCGTGGCTCGCTGCCGGCGCTCATTCGCATCAAGCACGACGGATTCGTCCTGCAGGCCGGCAGCCAATACGGCAAGCTCGATGCGTGCTGCGTCCTCGAGATACCACGTCAGCACCACGGCCTTGGCCAGCTTGTCGCTCGTGACCAGGACGCCATTGCCCCGCATCACGATGGCGTTGGCGCTTCCCATTGCATCGATCACCGCGGCGGCGCGGTCGTCATCCCGCACGAGTTGGGGGTCGTCCCACAAGGCCGCGCCACTACCGAAGTAGGCGCCCATCCCGTGACGAGGCCGGGGTGTACGCCGCGCCGTACCAAGCGTCATCAGTGAAGGCGGCATCGTTCGGGTCACGGCGTTGACGTGGGCTTGCCGCTGGTATATCTGCTGGTGCAATCGGACCTCGCCCAAAACACCGGCCGGCAACGCGCCAAAGATCGGCACCACGGTGCCGGGATCGCCCGGGGCGATCAGACCCATCGGCCGCGACGCGCAGACCAGGAAGTGGCCATCGTCGAGCCGAAGGCTGCAGTGGCCGTACGCGTGCGCCAAGCCATGGCGCGCCAGCGCGCGGGCAGCGATGCGCAAAGCGCGCTGATCGGATGGAGCGGCGTTCAAGGTGACGCCCCTCATGCGGGGTCACGAAACTCTGCGATGTCGGGCACGGCCCCCCACATGCAGAACGATTCGTTTCCGCGAGGAAACTGCCGCGGCTGGTAAGTCAACTCGTCTTCCGCGGTGATCAAGCGCACGCCGGTGGAGTACTCGAAGATCATCCCGTCAGGCCCGTAGAAGTAGAGGAAGCGCGCACCGGAAGTCGGGTGGCGACCCGGACCGAAGGCGATCTTGATCCCCTTCTCCTGGAGCACGTACCACGCGCGCATGATGTCGTCCACGCTCTCGACTTGGTGGTTGACGTGCTGCACGCCCGAGCGGGTCGTCGGGAACATGGCCACCTTGTGATGTACCTCGTCGATCCGCAGCAGTGGCGCATCGCCGATGCGGTCGCTCACCCGTGCTCCGAGCATCTGAGTCCAGAACCGCTCGTCGCGCTGGGCGTCGGTCGTACACAGCCCGACATGGCTGAAGCCCGTGATGCCGGCATCCCGCGACGGAAAATAGCGGCGCCCGCTGTGGTGGGGGCCTAGCACGAGATCGATCTTATTGCCGGTGGGGTCCTTGAAGTGGATGAAGCTGCGTACGTGACGTTGCTCGCATTGGTCCACGGAACCGTGACGAACCTCGATACCCGCGTTGCTGAGTTCAGCAGCGGCCATATCCAGTTCGTCGGCAGTGCGCAACTCGAAGCCCACCGTGTGGTCCGCCGGGTCACCATCGAAGTACACCAGGGTGTGGTCGCGATTGTCGCTGCGGAAGTACGAGCCGCCCGCCTCCTGCCGTGCGCGCTCGAGCCCAAGCACTTCGCGCGCAAACCGGTCCGCCTGGTCGCGCTTCTGCGTACCGAGTCGCACATATCGAATGTCGAGCAAATTGATCACCGGAGGTCTCCTTGTTCTGGCAGCCCCAACTTTAAGAAGGCCCATGACATTCCGGAAATGAAAAATTAGAATTCGTGATATGTCATCCATACATGTCAAGCAAGGCCACCCCTCCCGGCTCCTTTCGCGGCAGGTCGATCTCAATCTGCTCGAACTCTTCGAGACGGTCTATCGCACGCGCAATCTGACGGCGGCCGGTGCACAACTCGGCCTGACCCAGCCCGCGGTCAGCCGAGGGCTCGGGCGGTTGCGGGAGATGTATGGCGACGCGTTGTTCGTACGGCAACAACGTGGCGTGGTACCGACCCCGTTTGCTGATGCGCTGGTATCTCCCGTAAGCTCGGCGCTCGAGATCCTGCGGGCAACCGTCAACCGACCCACCTTCAGTCAAGGCGACGAGGCCCGCACCTTCAGGGTCGCGATGAGCGATATCGGCGAGCGGCTATTTCTGCCTCGTTTGATGTTGCATCTCGCTGACGTGGCACCCCAGGTCGTCATCGAAGTGGTTTCGCCGAGCCACGGCGAGCTGTTCGACGGACTGGCGTCCGGCCAAATCGATCTCGCTGTGGGCTATCTCAGCGACCTGGGCAAACAGATGCACCAGCGCCGCTTGTTTCGCGAAAGATTCGTATACGTCGCCCGCAAGGATCACCCCAACGTCAAGGGCACCCTGCGCCGCGACCAGCTTCGCGAACTGGCGCATGTGGTGGCCGGCCCTGAAGGAATGCAGCACGCCGCCGCTGTGGAGAAGGTGCTCTCTGGGGTCCGTATCAAGGCAAGAGTGGCGTTGAGAGTGCACAGCTTTCTCTGCGTGGGCCCCATAGTCGCGAGCACAAACTTGATTGGCGCAGTGCCCAGCAATCTCGGGGCGATGGTCGCTTCCCATATGCAGTTGCAGCTCGTAGAGCCGCCAGTGCAGTTCCCGGCTTTCGATGTTTCGATGACGTGGCATCAAAGATTCCATCGCGACCCCGGCAGCGAGTGGCTGCGCAGCGTATTCGTCACTCTTTTCGACTCCCTGAGGGTGCCCTTCGAGACCGGTGAGTAGACGCCTTCGAGGTCGAGGGCGCAACAGACCGACGAGGCAGTCCCTCCGTGTTTGACGGATCAAGGATCAACCACCGTGTCGCGGGGGCTCGGATCGAGTGCCGCATGCCCCGATGATCCCATTCCGAGGCCCGCCAGAGCGACGTTAGTACCCACGGCCCCCGCGCTGGCTGACAGTGCAAGATTGCCGTCGTATGAGATGTTCGCGGGCGTTGCGCAGATCTACCGGGCGGCTGGTGGCCATCAATGGAACTGATAGGCAGGAATCATTCCAACGCCATAGCCCATCGGATGCATCGATCCAACAATGGCTGGGAAAACGAACGACCGGAGACAAGAATGAGCCATCCCGCCCCCACCGCCCTCTCGACAGCCTCACCCCAAGGATCCCTGCGCCGCCGCCTCCTGTTGACCAGCGCTGCGGCGTTTGTACCGAGCTTCTCCGCATTTGCTCAAACTCCTGCAGCCGCAGTGCAGTCCCGCGCCACTCTGCGAGTGCTTGTTTTTCCGGGTGGCTTCAACTGGCCGCTGTGGGTGGCTCAAGACCTTGGGTTCTTTGCCGCCACGGGTATCACCGTACACATCTCCGATACCCCCAGTTCGGTCGCGCAGATGTCTTCGCTCATTGACGGCGCGACCGACATTGCAATGACTGCTGCGGACAACGTGATTGCTTATCGCGAAGGCCAGGGCGAAGGAAGGCCCGGCCATGCTGCCGATGTCGTCGCGACGATGGGAAGCGACGGCGGGTTCCTCCGGCTGGTTTCCGCGCCGGGCATCACTTCGATCGCACAGCTTCGCGGCTGTCGTCTCGGGGTCGACGCACTGACCACCGGCTATGCCTTCGTGCTGCGGGAGATCATTGCGCGACATGGGCTGGGTGACGACGATATCGAATGGGTGAAGGCGGGCGGCGTTCTGCAGCGCTTCGAGGCAATTCAGCGGGGCCACATTGATGCGACCTTGCTGATTACTCCCTTCGACCGCCTTGCAGGCGCCAAGGGCTTCAATCTGCTGGCGAAGGCCTGGGATGTCGTGGGGCGCTACCAAGGCGTTGTTGCATCCGCGCGCCGACCTTGGGCGCAGCAGCATGGAGCCGAGTTGGTCGGCTTCATCAAGGCCTCCGTGCTGGCCATGCGATGGATGCGCAGTCCCAAAAACCGGGCGAAAGCGGAATCCATTCTTGCCCTTCGCATGCCACAGATGGATGAGCGTGACGTCGGCGCGTTGGCCGCTGCTCTGCTCGAAGCCCCGGATGGGTTCCAAACCGATGCAGGCATCGATCTGGAAGGCGTGAAGACGGTCATCGCTCTTCGCCAGCGCCATGGTTCGGCACCGGCAGCCCTCGGGGACACCAACCGGTATGTCGATGCGAGCTACTACCAGGCCGCCATCAGTCAGGTGTAAACATTGCTCTCGGCCAGAAGGTACCGACGGCTGAGTGAACCGCCAGCCGGTGTCGCGGCCTCACTCGACCATGCAATTGCAACTGAGCGACCAGTTCCCGGAGTCGTCTTGAATCCAGTTGTGCACATGCGAGACACAATACCGTTCGCGGCCGGCATGGAGGTGACCTGCTCGACACGCTGGCCCCGTTAGCGGCTATGCCAGAACAAGCCTTTCGCGATTTCTGGCAATTGGGCCGGCTGCCGGACGTGCGTGGACGACATTGGGAGCGCCACGCGTTTCTTGCATCCCGATTATTCGGCCTCAGAGTACTGGGTGCCGATCCGCGTGACCTGGCTTGGCATTCGCCAAGCCACGCGCGGACAGTCTCGAACGCGTCGCCAAAGAACTCGAGATCGGTCCCAACGATTGATCGCCACTCATCGAGAGCGCCGTGACTTCGAAAGGGGCTCGCGGCAACTCCGTCGCGACCCCTGAACTCAGAACGAATGTCGCATGCCCACCATAACCCCGTTCTGAGACCCGCCGGGGCCAGGACTGATACCCACGGCGGACCCCGCGCTGACTGACAGGGCAAGATTGCCGTCGTTGGAGATGTGCCCGGCCGTTGCGTAGACCGCGGTGCGCTTGGACAGGTAGTAGGTTCCACGCACTGCGGCGAGGTTTGCTGCGTTCTTGCTGTTCTCGTACGCGAGCCGGAAGACCTCCGCATCCAGTGTAAATGCGGGCAACACAGGATAGGTTGCACCGATGTACCACAAGTTGCTGCGGGGCGTGGTGAGGCTGCCCTCGTTGTCACGCCGAATGACCCCCGCGGACACTTGCCCCTCTCCAAGCTTCACATAGCCGTTCGCCACGACGCGACGATCCGTGAGTTGGCTGCTCACCAAGCCGGCAAAAGCACCGGGACCACCCCTGAGTTCGTCGACAGCCATTGCTACCCCCCACCTGGAGCCGTCGTATTTCATCAGGATCGACCACTCGCGACAAGCCTTGCTGTCTGTAGCGCTCTCGCCCGGGCAGTTCGTTCCGGCCGGGCTGGGACCTGCATTGATGACGTCCCGGCCAAGACTATAGGTTGCACCGACTGTCAAGCCACCGAAGGTGCCCCGATAGACGATGGAGTTGTCGGCTCGTGCGTTTGGAATGTAGTTGTCAAGCGATCCACTGCCGTAGATGTTCGGCCCCAGGACGTCGGTATCCAATAGCGACCAGAACAGCATGGTGTACTGTCTGCCCAGCGTGAAGGTCCCCCATCCCCCGGAAAAGCCGACAAAAGATTGTCGCCCGAAGAATCGCCCGCCTTGATTCAATGTTCCCGTATCGAGACCGAAACCGGACTCAAGCAGGAAGATGCCACGCAAACCAGCTCCGAGGTCTTCGACACCACGCACGCCCCACCGCGTCGGAAGGCTCCCAGTGAGTGACGGCATGCGCGTCACATGGCCAGTGGAACCCGTCACGTATTCCACACCTGAATCGACCAGCCCGTACATGGTGAGTGTCGACGCTGCCGCTTCCCGCGCACGTGATTGCTCTTCCGACTCCACTCGACGCAGGTCTTGCGCCGGCGCGGTTGAGGGTCCGCTGACGCTGGGCGACTGCCCCCAAGCGGCGGCCGCCACGACATACATCGCACTTGCCGCTATCGATCTTGTCCGCATTCTATTTTGTCTCCTCGTTCTCTGTTAAAAAAAAGCAAAACTCTTCTCGAACCGACGCCGGGTGACCTCGGTGCGAGGAAAGGAAGGTGGATGTCCGCCGCGCCTGGCCGCCGGCGCACCAGGTCACTTGGCGTGGGAACGAGCCACGTAAGCGTCTGCATCCACGAGCAGATCCGGACCACCGCCTTGGCGGATGAACTCCACGCAGTTCTCCGCGCGGGTGGGCAGCGCGCAGGCAGCCGCTCCGGCTTCGAGGAACAGGTTGCGGCGCATGTCAGGCAGCCGCCGCGGCGATGCGCCGCGTCACCCTCACCACCGCCAATCCACTGATGACGAGCATGTCGTCAGGCTTGCACAACGTATCGTTGCCGATGAAATTGAGGGTCTGGTTTCTTCTCATGGAACCTCGATCAAGAGAGGTGCGTTCAGACGCCCAGGTAGCGGTGCCACAACGCATGGTCGGCGTTGAGTTGCCCCGAGGTCCCGGTCCAAGCGACGGTGCCGCCTTCCACGATGTAGTGGCGGTCGGCGATCGGAATCAGCCGTTCGACGTACTTGTCGATCACGAGAATGGCTTGCCCTTCGTCTCGCAACGACTTCAGGCAGTGCCATATCTCGTCGCGTATCAGCGGGGCCAGACCCTCAGTGGCCTCGTCGATGATCAGGAGTTGCGCATTCGTCATCAGCGCGCGCGATATCGCGAGCATCTGTTGTTCGCCTCCCGAGAGCTGATTGCCCATGTTGGCGCGCCGCTCCTGCAGGCGAGGGAAAAGACGGTAGATGCGCGGCAGTGTCCATGGCGACTTCACACCGGAGCGATTGGCGGCGAAGGCGACCAGGTTCTCTTCCACAGTGAGGTTGGGAAAGATCTGTCGTCCTTCGGGAACCAGGCCGATTCCCATGCGGGCAATTCGGTCGGGCGCGGCGCGCTCGATGGCCTGGCCGCGAAATCGAACGCTTCCGCATCTGCAAGGGACCAGACCCATGATCGACTTGACTGTCGTGGTCTTTCCCATGCCGTTGCGGCCGAGCAAAGTCACCACTTCGCCTGCGTCGATCGCCAGTTCCATGCCGAACAGTATCTGGCTCGGCCCGTAGCATGTCTCGATGCCATCGACCTCGAGGAGCCTGGTCATGCGTCCACCTCATCACCCAGGTAGGCTCGTCTCACCTCGGGATCGGCCTTGATCTCGTCGGGCGTGCCGGTGGCGATGACCTTGCCATACACCAGCACCGAAATGCGGTCGGCGAGAGCAAACACCGCCTCCATGTCATGCTCCACGAGAACGATCGTCATCTGACCCTTCAGTCCCTGGATCAGACGGGTCATCGCGCGCGATTCGTCGCCGCTGACGCCAGCCATCGGCTCGTCCAAGAGCAATAGCCGGGCGCCGGTGGCCAGCGCGAGCCCGATTTCGACATGGCGCTGCTGTCCGTGCGCAAGCGCCGCTGCCGGGCGGTATTCCAGGCCGGCGAGCCCGATCGCGCGCACGATGCGGCGGGCTTCCTCCTCGATCGCAGCCTCACTCGCCACCGGTTTCCAGAAGCGGTAGCTCGAGCCACTGCGGCGCTGCACTGCCAGCGCAATGTTGTCCAATACGGTGAAGTTGCCCCTGAAGATGCTGGTGATCTGGTACGAACGCGCCAACCCCAGTCCTACGCGCTCATGCAAAGGAAGCGCCACGATGTCGGTGCCGTCGAACAGAATCCGGCCATCGTCGGACCGCAGCGCGCCCGCCAATTGCGCCATCAGCGTGGTCTTTCCTGCTCCGTTCGGGCCGATCAGCGCATGAATCTCGCCGCGGAACACCTTCAGGTTGGCGTGGTCGGTGGCGATGATCCCGCCGAAGCGCTTGACGAGCTGGTGCACCTCGAGCAGTGCCATCTCAGTCTCCCCTGCGCTTGAACGCGCCAACGATGCCGCGCGGAGCGAACAGCACGATTCCGATCAGCGCCGCGCCCATCACGAACTGCCAGCGCTGCGTGTACGCGGACAGGACCTCCTCGAGGACCAGGAAAACCAGCGCCCCGATTGGCCCGCCCCACAGACAGCCAACACCGCCGACGATGAGCATCATCAAAAGCGATCCGGACTGGAACCAAGACATCATGTTCGGGCTGACGAACAGGTTCTGGTTCGCAAGCAGCGCGCCACCCAAGCCCGCCAGCGCGCCCGCGATCGCGAAGCACACCAGCTTGTAGCGCGTGGTAGCGTAGCCAATGGCCTGCATGCGCGCCTCGTTCTCGCGGATGCCCTCGATCACACGGCCGAAGCGAGAGTGCACGAGTCGGTGCATACCGAACAGGGTCGCGGCGCACAGCGCCAGAACCACGTAGTAGAAGTGGCGGTCGTCGTCTAGATCGATGCCAAGTCCGAACTGTGAGCGGCTCGTCAGGTTCAGACCGTCGTCGCCACCGTACATCTTCAGTGACACGAAGATGTAGTAGAGCATCTGCGCGAAGGCCAGCGTGATCATGATGAAGTAGATGCCGCGGGTACGCAGCGAGAACGCTCCAATGACGAGCGCGAGCAGGCCGCCTGTGAACGCGGCGGCGGGCCAAGCGATCCAGGCACTCTCGGTGCCCGGCAGCAGGCCGATCTGCTTGGTCGCCTCGAGCGACAGAATACCGACCGTGTAGGCGCCGCTTCCGAGGAACGCCGCGTGGCCGAAACTGACCATCCCGCCGTAGCCCAGGATGAGGTTCAGGCTGGAGACAACGATGGCGAAGATGAAGATGCGCGTGGCCAGACCGGTGTAGAAGGGCTGGTCGATCGCCTGCATCAACAGCGGAAACAGCAGGGCCAGCAGTGCGCTGGCGGTCGTGATCACGGCGGGCCAGCGGGCCACAGCGGGTACGGTCCGGGCAGCGGAAACGGGCGTGGTGCTCATGATGTGGTTCCGTCCGCCCTCACCCGCGCCCTGGAAACAGTCCCGCAGGTCGCCACACCAGCACCAGCGCCATCAGTACGTAGATGCTGACCGAAGCCGCCGCCGCCGCCATGCTGTCGGCCAGTTCGGGACGCAACAGCGCGCGCAGCGCACCGGGCAGGATGGCGCGTCCCAGCGTGTCCACCATGCCGACGAGGATGGCTCCGACAAGCGCGCCGCGCACCGAACCGATGCCGCCGATCACCACTACGACGAACGTCAGAATGATGATGCTCTCCCCCATGCCGACCGAGATCGACAGCAGCGGGCCAAGCACGGCACCTGCCAGCGCACAAAGCGCGGCGCCGAGGCCGAAGACCAGTGTGAAGAGCAAGCGGATGTCGACGCCCAGGGCCGTCGCCATCTCCCGGTTGGACGCACCGGCGCGAATCAGCATTCCCACGCGGGTGCGGTTGACCAACCAGAACAGACCGGCCGCGACAGCCGCGCCAAGTACGATGATGGCTAAGCGGTACGCCGGATAGCTCAGCCCTGGAAGCACCGGCAATGACCCAGCCAGCGCCGCTGGCACTTCCATTGAAAGCTGGTGCGGCCCCCAGAGCATGCGCACGCCCTCATTCAGGCACAGGATGAGGCCGAATGTGGCCAACACCTGCGCCAGGTGGTCGCGCCGGTACAGCCGCCGCACGATCAGCACTTCGAGCAGCATCGCCACAGCTGCGGTGCCCAGCAGTGCCAGCGGCAGCGCTAGCCAGAAGCTGCCAGTCACCGCGAAGCAGGTGACCATCATGTAGGCGCCCAGCATGTACAGGGAGCCGTGCGCCAAGTTGATGAGGTCCATGATGCCGAAGACCAGCGTCAGACCTGCCGCCAGGAGGAACAGCATCAGGCCGAACTGCAGGCCGTTGAGCGCCTGCTCCAGGAGGAAGAGCGTGTTCATCGCGCTTTGGCTGCCTCAGCCATCCGACAGGCGCCAGCGTACGCATCCGCATGGTTTGGCAGCAGCGGCGCGACGGTCTTGTTGGTGATGTTGCCCTGCGGGTCCTTGACGACCTGGCGCAGGTAGTACGTCATCACTGGGTTCTGGTTCGAGCCGAACTTGAAGTCACCGCGCACCGACTTGAACGGTACCGTGGCAAAGGCCCTGCGCAGCGCGTCCTTGTCGCCGAGCTTGCCGCCGGCGGCGTGTACTGCAGCGTCGATCAGCATCGCCGCGTCATAGCCCTGCGCGGCATACAGCGACGGAGGCCGCTTGTACTCGGCCTGGTAGTCGGCCACGAACTTGCGGTTCTGCGGATTGTCCAGGTCGCGGTTCCACCACCAGGCGTTCAGGCTGCCGACCAGTGCATCGCCGACTCCGCGGATGGTGTCGTCGTCGAAGCCGAAGCCGGGGCCGATGAGCTGCGTCTCCTTGGTCAATCCGGCCTGGTGGAACTGCTTGAGGAAGTTCACCGCCATGCCGCCGAAGAGATAGACGTAAACCGCGTCGGGCTTGGCGCTACGGATCTGGCCGATCTCGACGCTGAAATCCAACTGACCCAGCTTGACAAAGGTTTCCCCGGCGATGCCCCCCTTGTAGAAGCGCCTGAAGCCTGCCACGTTGGCCTGGCCAGCAGGAAAGTTGGGGGCGACGAGATAGACGTTCTTCAGCGCCTTGTCACTCGCGTACTTGCCCATCGCCTCGGCCGGCGTCTCGCCCTGCCACGCGACGTTGAAGTAGAACGGGTTGCACTGCTCGCCGGCAAACGGCGCAGGGCCGTTGTTGGCGTTGACGAAGAACACCTTCTCGCGGAAGGCGATCGGCCCGATGGCGTTCATCACGTTGGTGAACAACGTACCGGTGACGATCTGCACGCGGTCCTTCTTCACGAGCTTGTCGAACACCTGCTTGCCTGTGTCGGGGTTCTGTTGGTCGTCGGCGACGATGAGTTCGGTCGCCAGGCCACCCAGCCGGCCGCCGGCCTGCTTGATGCCGAGGTTGAACCCGTCCTGCATGTCCACGGCAAGGCCGCTAATCGGGCCGGTCAGCGTGCTGAGGAAGCCAATGCGCAGCTTTTCCTGCGCCTGCGCGACAGGGAGCGCGACGACCGCCGGCAAGGCTATGGCAAGAGCGCGCAAAGCGCCGCGCAGCGTGTGTGTCACCGGTGTCTCCTAGTGTTGTGTGCCGTGGAATTCTTACGAGTCGCGTGCTCGGCGACCAATTGCGAATCGGAATTCGCGGGATTCGCAACCGTGATAGCGCGCCAATGGGATCCACCTGGACCCTGGGCCAATACCGATTCCCTCTCGTCGAGGAGAACCATAGAGTTGCGCAAGCACAGCAACATCCTCGTCCCCTCGCCCATGACTACCCCCCGAGTCGATCTCAACCTTCTTCTGGTATTCGAAGCCGTTCTCGAGACAAAGAGCACGACGCTTGCGGGTGCGCACCTCGGCCTCACGCAATCAGCCGTCAGCAACGCCCTGAACAGGCTTCGCTCGGCATTGGGCGACCCGCTGTTCGTGCGCACCTCCGAGGGCATGATGCCGACACCGCGGGCCGCCGAGATCAGCCTGCCGATAAAGGACTCGATCGAACGAATCCGCGCAGCGCTGGGATATGCCGCGGAATTCGATGCCGCGCATTCGGACCGGACATTCCGGATTTACATGACCGACGTCGGCCAGATGGTTCTGCTGCCGCCTGTGCTCGAACACATCGTGGCAGAAGCGCCGCAGGTGAAAATCGAGACGGTCCAGGCCACCACGCTTCGGCAACGCGAGGCGGATATGAGCAGCGGCGAAGTCGATCTTGCCGTCGGATACTTCGAGGACTTCGAAGGGCCGTTTCACGGTCAGTCGCTCTTTCGGGAGCACTACGTCTGCGTGGTCCGGGCCGATCACCCGCTGGCCGGCGACGAACTGACGCTGCAGCAGTTCGCGACACTGCGGCACGCGGTCTACAACCCCTCGGGCGGAGGACATTCGTACCAGGAGCAGGCCATTGATACGGCGATCAGGGCACAGGGAGTGCGGCGCCATGTGGCGCTGAGTGCCACGCACTTCCTTGGATTCACCCGCATGCTGCGCTCAACCGACCTCATCACCACGCTGCCCAGCCGCCTCGCCGCGGCGTGTGCTGCAATGACGCCGGTGCGCATATTCATGCCACCGCTGGAGATTCCGACCTTCGAGGTTGCGCAGTTCTGGCACAAGCGTTTCCATCAGGACCCGGGCAATCGCTGGTTGCGCCGTCTGTTCGCCCGTCATCACGCCGTGCTGGGGCCGAATGACCAGCCGCCAGCCGAGCTCGATCTGAGCCCGGAGGAGGTTCCCTGATACGCAGTATCCAGAGCAGGCCGCAGGGCGATCAGCGCTGGGCCGACGCAATCCTGCGCATGGCGGCGACCGCCGGAGCCACCGTCTTGAAGTAGTCCAGTTCCATGCTGGAACGGAATTCGTACGCCTCCAGGCTGTCCGACGCGACGTCTGCCAGTTGCAGAGCAAAGCTGGCGCGGACCACCAGGTCGTCGTCCGGCCCCGTGATCTCTTCCACGATGAGGCCCTCAACTCGTCCCGACAAGCGCAGGAACGTGATGCGCTCAGGTGCGCGGAAGGTCACCCGTTCTCGAGCCCGCTGGCCCCTGAACTCGATATCACGAACGAGGCCTGCGCCTGACTGCTCGAGCACCTCGCAATACGAGACTCCAGGCACATACTGCAACGTATTCCTGGCCTTCATCACAAGACCCTGCCACACCTCGCCTCGACCCAAGCGCGGGTCGTGCCGGGCTCGGCCCTCGTTGACCTTGATCTGTCGGGAAACGTAGATCATCGGTCGCGGAAATGGCTACAGGTCGGCTTCATCAGGCCGAATGCCGGTGCGCTTCGACCATTCCTAGTGCCTTGCCCACGGCATGGGGGACTTCGGTGAAGACATCTGCGGTGTCCGTATCGCTCCAACGACTGGCCGCCCATCCCCCGATGCGTCTCCACCACTCGGCGCTGCCGCCATGCTGCGTGAAGCTCGTCGCCGAGCTCACTGATCAAAGTGGATGCAAGTGCCATGCCGTCACACGCGAAGGTTGAACGTTCAGAGTGTGTGGCGGACGATGCCGGTTGTCGAAGGCATTCGGTAAATTGCCTCCATTTTCTCCGCGAATGGGGAGCCCAAGAGCTACCCACATTCACGCCTTGAATTGGCCAAATTTACGTAAGGCGTTGGCCCCAACTCGGAACCCTCGCTAACCTTGCTGCAAGCGGCGCGGAGACAAGGCATGCCGCATGGATCTGAGGAATCCTTCGTTCATGAAACACACTATCACATTGCAGCCCAGCGGTCGATCGTTCGCCTGCGACAGTCACGCTGAGGTCCTGCGCGCAGGACTTGCTGCGGGTCTTTTCATGCCCTACAGCTGTCGCTCCGGCGTCTGCAACACTTGCCGAGGACGTGTGCTGGACGGACGTGTCGACTGGGGCGGTGTACACCCCAAGTATCTGTCTGAAGAGGACAAGGCGAGAGGCTTCGCTCTGCTTTGCCAGGCACGGCCTCTGTCTGACCTGACCGTCGAGGTCGACGAGATCGATGCCGGCGACGCGATCCGCTCGAAGTTCATGCCGGCGCGCGTGCTGAAGATGGAGCGTGCCGCCCCAGACGTGATGATTGCGACCCTGGGCCTGCCGATGAATGAGCCGACGCTGTTCCGAGCCGGGCAGTACGTGGAAATCATCAGCGGCGGCGGCTTGCGCCGAAGCTACTCCATCGCGTCGGCGCCCAGCAACGATGGCGTGCGCCAGATCGAGCTACACATCCGCCATTTGCCCGGAGGCGCTTTCACCGATCGCCTTTTCGGTGCGATCCAACCGCGTGACGTGCTCAAGATCGAGTTCCCGCTCGGTTCGTTCTTCCTGCGCGAGAAATGCGACAAGCCGATCATCATGCTGGCCTCCGGCACCGGCTTTGCGCCGATCAAGTCGATCGTGCTTGACAGCCTTCGCCGCGGCTTGACACGCCCTATCACGCTGTACTGGGGCGGCCGCCGCCGCGAAGACCTGTACATGATGGATCTGTGCGAGCAGTGGGCGCGCGAGTACCGTCACATCCAGTTCGTGCCGGTGCTGAGCGAACCGACGCCGGGATGCGCATGGCGCGGAAGGATAGGCTTCGTTCACCGCGCGGTGATCGAGGATCACCCAGACCTTTCGGGCTACCAGGTGTATTCCTGCGGCGCCCCAGTCGTCATCGACTCAGCACGCCACGACTACACCGCGCACTGCGGACTGCCGGCCGCCGAGTTCTTCGCAGATTCCTTTCTCACGGCCAAGGAAAAGGCCGCCGCCTGACCCAGGAGACTTCAACCATGCTGCCAGCCAACACCCAGGTGCCCGTGCGCACCGAACGGTCCATCGTCAAACCCTTCTGCATGAGCCACGGCACGCTGGAGTGCTACGACCTCGTTGCCTCGCGCCGCTTCTACGAAGAGTTCCTCGGCCTCGAGTGCGTGCGCCATGGCAAACCAGCGATGGCGGTGCGCATGGGTATGCGTTTCCACATCATCTGCGTGGAGGTTGGCGACGAACTCAAGCCGGTGAATCTCCTGAACCATTGGGGGGTGGATGTGGCCACACGCGCCGAGGTCGACGAAGCCTACGCCAACGCGCTAAAGTATCAGCAAACCTATGGCATCCGCAAGGTGATGAAGCCGATGGACTCGCACGGCGTCTACTCGTTCTATGTGGTCGACCTCGACCACAACTGGTGGGAGATCCAGTGGTACGAGAACGGCTTCCAGCACGATGATCTGTTCGACTTCGGCGACCGCTTCGCGATGTCTGACGCCCGCTCCTTCGAGGCCGAATCTGAAGTTCAGTTGCGCGCGGAGGTGGCATGGTGATCCAGCTCGTCAGCTTCGACAGCGCCGAGGGCCGCAAGACCGGCATGCTGCACGATGGCAAGGTCTATGCGTCAGGCCGATTCACCAACATGCTGGACGTGCTGGACCATTGGGACAGCGCCAACGCGAAGCTCGCCGATCTCGGCGGCGAGCTGCCGCAACGGATCCCGGAGCCGGCCACCACGCTCGCAGCGCCGCTGGTACCACGCAACATCTACTTCGCCGGCGCCAACTACAAGGACCACGTGGCAGAGATGAAGAAGCGACTCGGGCTCCCACTGGAGGCCAATCCCAAGGACCTGGGCCAGAAGCCCTGGTTCTGCATGAAGGCGACAGGTGCCACCGTTGTCGGCCCGGGGGCCACGGTCGCACGACCACAGGGCTCGCCGATGCTCGACTGGGAGCTCGAGCTCGCCGTGGTCATCGGGCAGCGTTGCAGCGACGTGCCGCTGGGTCGGGCCTACGAGGTGATTGCCGGCTACACCGTCGCCAACGATCTCTCGGCACGCGAGAACGTCGGCCGCGATGGGGTGGCCAACGACTCGCCGTTCAAATGGGACTGGATCGGTCAGAAGACTTTCGACGGCAGCTGCCCTCTCGGGCCGGCGATCACCCCGCACCGATTTGTCGGCGACCCGATGAACCTGGACATGAAGTTGTGGGTCAACGGTGAACTGATGCAAGATTCAAACACGAGCCAGATGATCTTCGATATCGCCGACCAGGTGTCCCACCTCTCTTCGCGCGTCACGCTATTGCCCGGTGACGTGATCCTTACCGGGACGCCCGCCGGCGTGGGGATGGCGCGCGACCGCTTTCTCCGGCCCGGCGACACCGTGAGGCACTGGATCGAGAACATTGGCGAGTTCGAGATCTCAATCCGGTGATCGGGCTCGGCAGCGCTGCAGCGCCCATGCCGCAGCGCGTAGCGCAGAGGCGCGTCCAATGAGTGCACCCCCCGACTTTCATCAGCGCATAGTGTGGCTGGCTGCGCGCGCTGGTCCTCACTGGTCTAGGGAGGGCCGCTTCATGAGCGCACGTGGGAAGTATCTTTACCAACGAACCGACGATAAGCACCAAAGGAAGCACACGCCCATGACGATCAGCACCCGCCCCTACCTGACTGAGGCACAGGCACAGGACATTCTCGACGCGGCCGCCGTCGAGGCACGTAGGATGAAATGGCCCGTGACCGTGGCTGTCGTGGATGACGGCGGCCACCTGCTAGCGCTGAAACGGCTCGATGGTGCCAGCCCTGCGTCAGCGCACATAGCAGTTGGCAAGGCGCGTACCGCTGCACTTGGCAGGCACGACAGCAAGTTCTACGAGGACATGCTGGCCAACCGCCCCGCCTTCATCAGCGCACCTGGTCTCGAATGCCTGCTGGAGGGTGGAGTAGCCATCTTGCTGGTCGGTAGTTGCGTAGGTGGAGTGGGCGTCAGCGGGGTGAAGTCGCACGAAGACGCTCGAGTGGCGCTCTCCGGACTCGAGGCGTTGCATGTCGGTTGAGCTGCATCGGCAAGGTCCGGGAGATCGAGCATGCGCGTAGGCGCCAATCGAGACAACGGCAAGCGAATCTCGTGTAGTAGTTACGCCCGAGAACATGGGCAGACGGTTGAGTGAATCGATTTCCGATCTCATGCAACTCCGAGACTGAATTTGACCATTCAAGCGACAGCTTGAGGGAGCCTCTCTGGAGCGACGATGGTATCGATCGGCTCGTAGACCGGGCCGATGTCAATGTAGATCCTAAGGGAGCGAACGAGTTCACCTTCGCGCATGAGCATGGTCACACAGGGGATGGTGACCAGGTGGCCATCGGCGCGAACGTAGTCGACAGTCGCTTCCAATGCGCTGCAAGCACCGCTCTCGACGACATTGACGAAGTGGTGCGTCAGGCCGCGGATGGACTTCCAGAAAGCACCAACGCCGTCTTCAACGGCCGCCTTGCCCTTCATTGAAGGACAGTTGCCGAATGTGACTTCGACGTCGTCGGTCAGGCCGTCGAGGAGGCCGTCCATCGCCATCCCATCGATCGCGCGATACATGGCGCTGAACCAGTACTCCATGGGTCAGACCTCACCCTGGGCGACCATCTGACGGATTACTCGCACCGTGGCTTCGACAGCCTTGAGGTAATCGCGCTCCATCACATCGCCCATATCCCGTTCCGCAGGGCTGCCGGAAGCGTCATCCAGTAGTTGCATCGCAAAGCTGAACTTCAGCCTCAGATCATCATCGGTGCCGAGAATCTCGTTGACGATAAAGCCATCTGCATTGCCTGAGAGCCTGACGAAGGTGACCTTCTCTTCGGATCGAAAGGTGATCTTCTCGCGCGCGCGTTCGCCGCGAAAGTCGATGTCTCGCACCAGCCCGCCTTCGAAACGTTCGACAACCGTGCAGGCCAGCATTCCGGGCACGAACGGCAGAGCGTTCTCGGCCTTCATGACCAGGCCCTTCCAAACCTGACTTCGCGTGAGATGTGGCTCTCCCTGGGAAAGTCCCTTGTTAACTTCGATCTCTCTGGCTACGTAAATCATGATATTTTCTCCAATACGTTCTCGACAACGCTTGATCCTATGATGCCAAGCGCCGGTCGTCCAATCAGCCCCTGTGATACGGTCAATGCAAGCTCTGAATGGCGGCGAGACCATGACGGGCAAGTAGGACGTATCACACAAATTTGTTCGCCCGCCCTGCACTTCGCCCCTGAAGTGCTAGGCGCAGGCGTGCGTGCTTCCACACCCGGCGATCGGGAATGGCGGCTACGCCTCGCTCGTGCCTCCTCTCGTCGTCCAACTTTCATCGCCTCGCCCGCGCCAATTCGCTAAGACACAGCCGCCCCTTCTGCATAGCGAAGATAGTCCACGCTGATGCGATTCGAATGGTCAACCAACCCGCGAACGAAGGGCAGACGTGCCGCCTCATAGCGAGCCAGCGCGGTGGAAATCGGTTCGTCTTCGCTTCGGCGTGCGAGTGTCTTGGCCAGCACAGCGGCATCTTCCACCCCGGTAGCGAATCCGCGCCCTGTCATGGGTGAAACTCCGTGGGCAGCGTCGCCCACGATCGCCAGTGCGCCACGTGCCAAGCGCTTCGGCTTGTATTCGGCGATCGGGGCGCCGCTCAGCGCGTCTGTCGAGCGCACCCCCACAGCGACCGCCTCCGCCCATGCCGTAGGCCAAAGCCGTGGGATGAGCGCGAGCAATTCTGTTCTGACATCCTCATCGATTGTCCTGCGCCCGAGCGTTCCGACTATGTGGCCATCTGCCGTGAGGCAGTGGGTGCGCCGCAGCAGTTCCTCTCGATGCACATCGAACCATGCGAACGTAACTTGACGCCGTCCGACTTCCACAGATCCGTCGCGACCGGGAAGCACCGCGGCAACCAATCGATAGCCGCTTGCAAGGTCGATCCATAGTCCACCGTTCGACGGCCAGGCAATGGGGCGCTCCAGCGCTTCCTCGTCGACCAGACCGCGCCAGACGACATAACCAGCATAGCGGGCCAGCGGGGCGTCTGGCGCAATCGTTCTGCGAACAGTGCTGTGGTATCCGTCTGCACCGATGACTGCGTCCGCATCTCTCTGCGTTCCGTCCGAGAAATGAAGTTGCACTCGATCGTCGAGCTCGGTGATGGACGTGACAGACTTGCCTTCCTCGAGGACAATGCCGGGCGATGCAGCAGCCCGCTCGTGTAACCAGGCGTACAACGCCGGCCAGGTTGTCAAGTCACGATCGCGGTACGCGGGCACAGTGGACAGTATCGGACGCAAACGCGGATCGTGACCCACAGTCGCTGCAAGCGCCGCAAGATCGATGCTCAGGCTGTCGCCACCTTGCACCCGCCGTGCAGAGCGCTCCACAACACGAACCGGCACGCCCCTCGTTGCGCAAGCGAGCGCAAGCGTGAGGCCGGCGAGGGATCCGCCAACTACGACAATCTGGGGGGGAGTGGTACTCATGGAGTTCGGAGCCATAGATAAGATGCAAATGCCTTCTGCAGGAAGCGCCTTCGAGAAGAGACACCAGACGGAGGAAACCCCCTCTTCACCGGAAGATCCGTTGCAGCACGGAAACCACCACCGCGAGCGCAGCGACCCAAATCACAATCCAGAAGTACTCGATACCTGCCATCAGTGAAGCCTGCTGGCTGATCTGCTGCGCTTGCACAACCAGTGCCATTTGAGTGGCTTGACTGGGTTCATGCGACAACGAGAACAGTTGGCTTAGCTGTTGCGAATGTTGTGCAAAGATCGGGTCGTGATTGGTGAGTCGAATGTTCAGAGATCCGTACTGGACGGTGCTTCTCCACTGCATGAATACGGTTGCGATGCTGGTACCCATCGCCATGGCGACTTGACCCAACATGTTCTTGACCTGCTGGGCGTTGGCAAGAAGCGTGTCCTCACCGGCAACATCGCGGAAGGTCTGCATCGCTGTCGTCGCCAATACCAGCATGACAAAGCACCCGTTCAAGGCCAGCGCCGGAAGAATGTGCAGCCATATATCCGCAATCGGCGCGACCGAGGACAGCAGCCAGCCAAAGGCTGCCAGCGACAGAAATCCTGCGACGAAAAACTTCTTCGGTGCCGGATACTTGGGCAACAGTCGAAGCATCACCAGCCACGTAAGCAACGAAGCGACGAGCCCCATGGACTGGAACTTCCCGATGCTTTCCCAGGAATAGCCCAATCCCGCTTGGAGGAATAGCGGCACGATGTAGCTGTTGGCTCCCAAGATCACGTAGCTGAACGAGAACAAGGCCACGCCTGCCACGTATCGAGAGGTCATGAGCTCCCGGACTCTCAGCAAGGGTCGCTCGTGACTGTGCTCAATATGGAAATATGTGTAGAGGGAAAATGCGGCCAAGGCTGCGAATACCAGCATGATGCCGGTGTCGCTATAGAACTCGTAGTACGAGCGTTGCAGGATATAGAGAACGAAGAACGATGCAAACGCCAGGAGAAGCACGCGAGCGGGGCTGGTTCTTGTGCGCTCATGCTCAGGGTACGGGTCCTTGGGAAGAAACCTTAAGGAGAGCGCCGCAGCAGCAACTGAGCCGGCAATGAGCACCCAGAAGATCGCCTGCCAGGAGTCATGGGTGACTGCCATGGATGAGATCAGCGGTGCCGCTGCAGTGCCGCTGGCCAAACCCACGGCGAAGGCCTTGATCCCCACAAATCGCTCAGGTCCGGGCGGAATGAGATTGACCATGATGCGTGATGTCGTCATGAACGACGCGCCGCCCAATGCCATCACGACTCTTCCTGCTGCAAATGTCGTCAGGTCGTGGCTCACGCTGCACAGCAGCGCACCTGCAATGAAGACGCCGATCGAACCGATCATGTAGCTGCGCCACCCCAGTCGTTCTGTCAACCAGCGCTGTTTGGAGATCACAACCACCGCAACACAGGCATAGAGGGCGGCGACGAGACTGTACTCTTCGGGACTCGCCTCAATCTCGCCTCGGATCGGGACAGAGGCAAACGCGAGCATGCCGGTCTGGAGGAATTCGAGACCACAGAGCAAGCAGACAGTCGTCAGCAGTGCGCCATGCTTTCTGTATACGAGCGGGATCATTATTTCTCCGCCATCGGCGTTTGCCCTTCGTTGGCCCGTATGACCGCCTCCACGATGGCGTCCGCGTCTCTCAACTCTTGGTCATAGACTTGCGTCTTGTAGACGAAGTTCGGTGCAACGTCCTTACGAATCATCTCTCCGCTGCGGTCGGTGGTTCTCACGGAAACCCGCATCGATAGTCCGACACGCAGAGGTTGCTTGGCAATCTCCTTTGAATCCAGCGCGATCCTGATCGGAACGCGCTGCGTCACCTTGATCCAGTTCCCCGTTGCGTTCTGGGCCGGCAGGAGAGCGAAGGCGCTGCCGGTTCCGGCATCCATGCCAACGATCTTTCCGTGATAGACCACATTGCGGCCATACACATCCGTCGTCACCTCAGCGGGCTGCCCGATACGAAGATGCTCAAGCTGGGACTCCTTGAAGTTGGCATTGACCCACAGTTCGTCCATCGGAACCACAGACATCAAGGCCACACCTGGGTTGATGCGCTGGCCTAGTTGCACACTGCGCTTCGTGACGGTGCCATCTACGGGAGAGAGAATGGATGTGCGTGAACGTGCGATGTAGGCATCTCTCAAATTGGTGGCGGCGGTCAACACATCAGGATGCGTTCTCAGGTTGGTGCCGTCGACCATGGCGAGGCGTTGTTCAAGCGACTGGTTCACTGCAGACAGCATGGCCTCAGCATTTTTTAGCACATCTTCCGCGTGGCTGACCTCTTCTCGGGAAACCGCTCCGCTGGAGGCGAGCGTGGAACGACGCGCCAGATCAGCCCTGGTCTTCAGCACATCGTTCTTCCGCTGCACGACTTCGGCCCGCAGTTGTTGAACTTGCGAATACTGCGTTCTTGCCACTCGAGTGGCCTTGGCCAGTTCTGCCTTTGCGCGCTCGAATCGGACTTCCTGGTCAACGGGATTCAGCGTGACAAGCAACGTCCCCGCCTTTACGTGGTCGGTGTTGTCCGCCGCAAACGCCGTGACGGTGCCACCGATTTGAGAAGTCACTTGCACGACGTTGCCATCGACGTAGGCGTCCTCGGTGCGTTCGGTGTCACGCTGCAAGCTGTACCACGCGATCCCTCCGACCAAGACGACCAGGACGATTGCTGTGGCCAGTTGCCCGCGCGCCTGAAACGGCAAGGGCTTCTTCTCGCTTCCAACGTCTCCCCTGGTCTCGGATGGGGGCCGAATCTGATTGGGTGGGATGCTCTGACTCATATAAGTGGACTCCTTAGTCGTTGGCGCTAATGCGGGACAGGTCAGGGGCATAGCCGCCGCCCAGAGCGCGACTGAGATTGGCCTCCAAAGCAAGGCCGCGAGATTGCAGTTGGACAAGCTGGCGCTGTTGAATGCGTGCGTCCGTTAGCGAGATGAGGACCTGGATGTAGGTGGCCAGACCTGCGGCGTAGCGCTTGTTGATCAGCTCCGCAGCTTCGTTCGCAGTCTGAACTGCGTCTTGCTGTTGCTCGATTCGCTCACGCAACCAGCGAATCGAGGAAAGCTGATCAGAGATGTCGTGCAGGGCGGCTACCAACGTCTGGTTGTAGTCTTCCACCGCGATGTCATAGGCAGCGTCTTGCGAAGCAAGATTGGCGCGCAGGCGTCCACCTTCAAAGATTGGCAGACTGATGGCTGGTCCTGCACCCAGGATGCGACTACCTCCTTCCGTGAACAAGTCAAACCCGAGACTTTGGAGGCCCACGAAGGCAGACAGGTTGACGTTCGGATAGAAGCGCGCTTTTGCACCCTCGATCTCATGGCTTGCTGCCTCCACGCGCCAACGCTGCGCAACGACATCGGGGCGATGGCCGAGAAGTTCTGCTGGCAAATCACTGGGAATGGTCACCGTGTCGGGTCGCTTGAGGTGAGGGGCGGCGATCACGCGGCCTCGATCCGGCCCTTTGCCGAGCAATGCTGCGAGCTTGTTCCGGCTCAGCTCCATGGATTCGCCCAATGCAGCGATCCTGGCGCGGGTAGCGGGAATGGATGCCTGAGCCTGTTTGATATCGATCTTGGAGTCCAGCTCGGCTTCAAAGCGCCGCTGAGTGAGTGAAAGAATCTCCTGCTGTTGCTTGAGCAGTTTTTGTTCAATCTCAAGCTGCTCGTAGCCTTGCTGTAGTTCGATATAGGCTTGAACGATGGCCGAGGACAGCACAAGTTGTGTCGCGTAGCGATCGACTTCTGTCGCTTTCAGACGACCCAACGCCGCTTCAACGGTAGCGCGGTTCTTCCCCCAGAAGTCCAGCTCATAGCCAATGTTGAGCGTACCCTGATTGAACGTCTGCCAAGTACCGGCGACCGGGTGTGGCGTCGTACCGTTTTCGCTGAACCTCTCGCGCGTACTGGACAGATTGCCGTCAACGTGGGGCATCAGCTGTGACTGGGCCAGACCTTGGAGCGCTTCAGCCTGGCGAACACGTGCAGCCGCACCGCGCAGACTTGGGCTATCAGCCAGAGCTTCTTCAACCATTAGATTCAACTGGTCGTCACCGAATGATCTCCACCACTCTTGCTGTGGCCAGTGAGCGTCGGAGAGCTGGATACCGCTGAGCGCCGCTTTCGCCGCCAGACCGGCGGGATTGGTTAGGGTGGACGACGGTTTGATGTTTCCAAACGAGCATCCGGACAGCACCAAGGCGCCGACCATGGCAAGCACCGCCGAGTGCAGACCGTGCGATGGGCGGTGCATGTCGCGCTTGGGAGACGAGGATGCTGTTCTCATAGATACCATTCGTGTCTGTCTGAGTTATAGGAGTGAGATGCCGCTTGGACCTCTCGTTGGTGCACGGCCATTCGCTAGATCGAACGAAGCTCTCTCACCGACTAATGAAGTGGAGCTTCAGCGGCTTGCGTTTGCTTCACCGGAACGTGAAGGCCAGACTGTCGGAAATGATCTGCGGCGGCCCCCGTTTGCAAGGGAACGAGCTTTCGCGCATGTGATTTCAGCGTTTCAATACGACGAGTTGCCGAATCCGGCATGCGAGTACCAGCCGGACCGAGTGGCCTGGGCAGCGAAGATCAGACTCGCCACGAAGCCGCATCAGCTGGCCGCAGGGGAGCTCAGTTCCACCTGCGGCCAGTTCACCTTATGGGTGACCCCGGTCAGCCCTGCAGGGCATCGATCAGCACTTCGTGCACAATGCAGCCGCCTTCACGCTTGGCTCAAGCAATGCCGGCGCCAAGGGCCGGGAAGACGTCGCTGAACAAAAGACCGATCAGTTGCTGTCCGGCAGGGGTAGACCAGTCTTGCGCGATCTCCGCCATGAGGGTGTTGGTGGCGGTCAGCACAACGCCCGCATCGTGCATGCGTTGACGCGAGAACTCTTCGGAAAGGTCGCTGGGTGATCCCGAGGCGTCCATCACGGCCTGAACATTGAAGCCTTCGAGCGCAGCGTCGATCGACGGGAAGATGAGGCAAACGTCGGTGGTCACGCCAGCCATGATCAGGTTCTTGCGGCCGGTGGCGAGCACCGCATTGCGAAAGTCGGGGTAGGCCCATGCGTTAACGACGCCGGGGCGCTTGACCCGCGCCGCGTGCGCGTCAGGCAGGATCGTGGCGATCTCTGGAAGAATTGGGCCTTGGGCGCGGTCCTCCTGGCTGGACGTGATGACGACCGGCAGATTGAGAATCTTTGCCATCTTGGCAAGGGCAATAGACTGCTTGGCGGCCAAGTCCATGTCGATGTTCTTGATCAGTTGCATCGTACCGACCTGATGGTCGATAAGCAGCAGGGCCGAGTTCTCGGCGGTGAATCGTTCAACTTTCATGATCTAGCTCCTGGTAGTAAATGGGGCTCACGCCCCGGGGTGTGGCGCCCTGCTACAGCTGTCCCAAGTCGCCACGCTGGTAAGCGGCGGTTGCCGCAATCAGACTTTCCTGGCTTGCAAAAGCCATGGGGCCGTTCGAAAGCACGGGTTGGTGCAGAGGTTCGCCGATGAACACCGCGACCTTGGCTCCGCCAGGGTCGGCGACGAGCTTGTGCATCATTCCTTTGCTCGCGAGAGGAAGGATCGGGACACGGAGGTTGTCGAGGCTGAAGCTCTCGCCATTGAGTTCCGCGCTGCCGAAGATCGGCATGGCGAAGGCTCGCTGTCCCGCGGCCAAGGGCAACTCCAGTTCAGCGCCGGCTTCCAGCGAAATATCGAGCAATGTGACGTCGGTCGGGGGCGTCAGCGGCGAGCGCGCGCCGCCAAAGCTGCCGAAGGGGACGCGGACCCGTACGCCTGGGCGCTGAACCACCGGAACGTCCTGCGGTGCCAGGCTCAGAGCGAACGGTGCCGCGCTCTGCCGTTCCCGAGGGAGATTGACGAAGATCTGCAGTAGGTGCACGGTGCTTCCCGGCACCGCTGGGTTCTCTTCATGGACCACACCGCGTCCGGCGGCAGTCCAGTGCAGCCCCCCCGGCTGGATCAGCGTCCTGTTCCCTTGCGAGTCGCGATTGGCAATGCCAGTCTCGGAGTCGAGGAACAGATAAGTCACCGCAGAGAAGCCGGCGTGCGGGTGCGGGGGGAACGTGGGCGCACTCATCCAGGCATGGTCGATGCCCATGAAGGGATCGAACTGCGCTGGATCGGAGCCATGCAGGCCATAGGCCCGGAAATGGCTTCCTCGGTTCGCGCGATGCATGCGGGCGGTGGTGATCATGACAACCTGCCTCAGTCGACTTCGGCCACAGCCAGCGTCGGATAGTCGATGTATCCCTTGGCGGTGGGGGGCGCGAAGAAGGTGTTGCGGTCGACTTCGTTGAGCGAGGCGCCCACACGGAAGCGCTCTGGCAAGTCCGGATTCGCAAGGAAAGCACTGCCGAAAACGGTAGCGTCGGCCTTGCCCTCGGCAAGCACCCCTTCTGCGCTGTCCTGGGTCAGCCCGCCGCCGATCAGGTAGGCGCCGTTAAAGCGCGAGCGCAGCAGCGCGTGGTAGTCGAACTTCGCACCGAACAGGGCGACATGCAGATAGGCCAGGCCCCAGCCGCGCAGATGATCGACCAGATAGGCGTAGGTCTTCTGAGGCGTGGCATCCGTGATGCTGTTGTAGTTCATCTCCGGCGAAATCTTGATGCCAACGCGATCGGCACCCGCCTCTGCAACCATCGCATCCAACACGTCCAGCACAAACCGGGCGCGCCCCTCAATCGAACCGCCGTACAGGTCTTGACGCTGGTTGCTTCCCGATGAGAGGAACTGTTCTGGCAGGTAGCCTGAGGCCGCATGCAGTTCCACACCGTCGAAGCCCGCTTCGATCGCACGACGGGTGGCCTGACGGTAATCTTCAATGACGCTGGCAATCTCGGCGATGCTCAACTCTCGGGGCGTAACGAAGTCGACCTGGCCGGCCGGGGTCCATGCCTGGCCTTCAGGCTTGATGGCCGAGGGCGCCACCGGAGTTGCGCCATTCAGCAAGGAGGGATGCGAGACCCGCCCGCAATGCATGACCTGCATGAAGATGCGACCGCCACGGGCGTGCACGGCCTCGGTAACCTTCTTCCAGGCCGTGACCTGGGCCTCGGTTTCGATGCCGGGCGTATGGACATAGCCCTTGCCCATGGCGGACGGAAACACGCCTTCGGAAATGATGAGGCCGGCGCTGGCGCGCTGGGCGTAATACGTGACTGTCAGGTCGCTGGGAACACCGTGGCCGTCCGCGCGGGAGCGGGTCATCGGAGCCATCACGAGACGGTTCGGCGCGATGTAGCGACCGATACGAATGGGGGTGAGAATTTTGCTCATGTCTATTCCTTGGATGTGAGAAGAGTAGGGAACGGGTAGCGGCCTTAGGCCCGCACTTGCCCGCCATCGGCGGCGATGGTCTGGCCGGTGACGAAGGCCGAGTCGGGGGAGCACAGGAACGAGACCACGCCCGCCAAATCCTGGGGCTCGATCGTTCGAGGGATGGCCTGTTGTTTCGGCAGGTACTCGTAGATTGCTTCGTTAATGCCGCGCATCGTCTTGGTGTTGGTCAGCCCCGGAGCGATGACATTGGCGGTCACGCCGGAGGCGCCCACTTCGCTGGCCAGCGCACGAGTGAATCCGATCACCCCCCCCTTGCTGGCGATGTAAGCCGTCATGTCCGGCACGTTCAACCAGAACGTTGTGCTGGCCACGTTGACGATACGGCCGAGCTTGCGTTCGGTCATGCCCGGAACAAAGGCCTTGCACATCAAGAAGGCGCCGTCAAGATTGACGCTGACCACCTTGCGCCACAAGTCAAAGTCGGTGTCCGCGAACGACTTCCACGGGTAGATGCCGGCGTTGTTCACCAGCGCGACCACAGGCGGCATATTGGCGCTGACGTCGGCGGCGAACTGCAGCGTGGAGTCCGGCGAGGTCACATCAACGATGGCCGAGAAAAACTTGCGCCCGACGGCCTCGACGAGCACCCGCGTCGCCGCTGCATCGACAACGTCGGCAACGGCAATATCGAAGCCATCAGCGGCGAGCCTTTGGGCATAGGCCTGACCGATGCCATTGGCGGCTCCGGTCACGACAGCAGTTCCTTTTGACATGGACATATTTACGTTCCTACAAATGCGATGGACGTATCTTCAATTAATCTACCCAGGAGATAAAGACGGTAAAATGGCAAACATTGATCCAAAAATGGCGCAATCCCCATGGAACTGCTGAACGACATGGCCCTGTTTGTTGAGGTCGCTCATTTGAGGAGCTTCCGTCGTGCGGCCGATGTCACGGGGGTTCCGAACTCGACACTGTCCCGACGAATCAGCGCCCTGGAGAAGGCCATTGGCCTGCGTCTCTTGCATCGAACGACTCGCAAGGTCGAGTTGACTGAGGCCGGGCAGCTCTATTTCGAGCGCTGCAGACGCATCGTCGAAGAGGCGCGCATCGCACACGAGCAGCTCGGTGAGATGCTGGCGCAGCCAAGCGGCCTGTTGCGCGCTTCACTGCCAGTGGATTTCGCGACGATCTACATGGCACCTCTGATTGCGGAATTTGCTCGCCGCTACCCAGGCATCACCTTTGATTTCGACCTCACGCCGCGACGAGTGGATCTGGTCACCGAACCCTTCGATGTGGCAATTCGCATGGGCGAATCAGCGAGTTCGAACTTGGTTGCTCGCCTGCTTGCCCGCCTGTCGGTGCATGTTTATGCCTCGCCGCACTATCTCGAACTCTCGGGCGAGCCCACACATCCCGCCGACCTGGCGCAACACGAGTGCCTGGGCTTTCCCAAGGCAGGCAAGTGGACACTGCATCGCGAAGCAGAAACGGTCGAGGTCGAAGTTGGAGGGCGCTTTCATGTCAATAGCGTCGGCATGTTCCGCCGCCTGGCCACCCTGAACCTCGGCGTGATACTGCTTCCTGTGGAGATTGCCGCCGAGGACGTGGCGGCCGGTCGGCTGCACCGGATACTGCCTGACTGGGAGGGAAAGCCGACGCCAGTCTATGCCCTGACCGAAACTCGCCTGCTCCCGGCCAAAACGCAGCGATTTATTGAGTTCTTGCAGGAGCGTTTGGGCAAGTAGTAGGGCCGGCTTCGGCACGAACGGAGGAAGGTCGAGACCAGGCGCTCGACCAACGCGCATCCGCTAGGCGTTGCCTGACGCGGAACGCTCAGGGCGCCGCGCCGCTATCCACGGCGAACTGGTGGACAATGAAATCGCGCAGCCATTTGTTCGCAGGGTCGCGGTGGTAGCGGTCGTGCCAGTACAGCGCGACCTCAAATTCGGGCAAGGACAGCGGGTGCGGCTTGATCACGAGACGGTAGTGCGCCTGGAGCGTCTCGGCGAGCATCGCGGGCACGGACCACAGGAGGTCGGAGCCGATCACGAAGTGCGGCGCAGCCAGATACTGCGGCAGCCGGACAGTGATGCGGTGCCGCGCCCCGGCATCGACCAGCGCGCGCTCGAGCACCGCGTGCCCGCTGCCCGAATACTCGACGAGGAGATGCTCACTCTCGGCGAAGCGCTTGGACGTGAGCTTCACACCGGCGAGCGGATGGCCCTCGCGCATCACGCACACGTAGTGCTGCCTGAACAGCAATCGACTGTGGATGCCGGTTTCGAGCGTGGGCAGGAATCCGAGAGCAAAGTCGATCTGCCCCGCAGCCATGCCACTCATGGTCTCCGGGATCGGGCGAAACAACGTGCGCAGGCGCAGGCCGGGTGCCGATTGGCCTAGCGCGGCAAGGATGCGGGGAAGGCACACCACCTCGCCGATGTCGCGAGTTCTGACCGTGAACATCCGACGCGCGATAGCCGGGTCGAAGCGTCCGCGCTCGACCCGCGTCTTGCGCACCAGGGCCAGCGCATCGAGCAGTTGCGGCGCCAGCTCCACGGCCAAGGGCGTCGGCTCCATGCGTCGACCCACAAGCGTGAACATCTTGTCGTCATACTCCTCGCGAATGCGCTTCAGCGAGCCGCTGACGGCCGCCTGCGTAAGTCCGAGCCGCTCAGCAGACACCGTCACCGATCGGTCGCGCCACATGGCCTCGAACACGTAGAGCAGGTTCAGATCCTTCATTTCCAAAGTATAAGTTCCATCTATACCCATGAATTATCCAATCGGTATGGATGGATGAATCGACGCGTCTCAGAATCGCGAGAAACCGGTACTCCTTGCGGCTGTACCCTCGCCTGGGTCGCGCGCGCAGGATCGCAGAGGTGTCGCCGCGCTTGGACGCCCGGAATTTGCTTGCAGCGACCTTTCGCGGGACGTTCAGTGGCTACCCGTTGGCGAAGCAGATTGTTCTGCGCTGAAATCGCCGCAAGGGAAGGCATCACGAACCGGTCTGAACCTGCGCTTGCTGAACGACCGTTGGCAATATAAGGAAGATGCAACGATGACGAGGAAGCTTCTGTGGACCCTCCCAGCCATCGCCGTACTTGTCATCATCGTAGCGCTCGTTCTTGCGCTTTGGCCCACAACCACGCGGACCATCGCGGTCACGACCGACAGCAATTCGCCGCCCCTCGTCGACAAAGGCCGCTACCTAGCCCAGGCCGGCGATTGCGTCGCCTGCCACACGTCACCAGGCGGGATTCCGTTCACCGGTGGGCTGCCGCTGGCTTCGCCGATCGGCTTGATCTACAGCACCAATATCACGCCCGATCACAACAGCGGTATCGGCACGTACACGCTCGCCGACTTCGATCGCGCAGTGCGCCATGGCATCCGGAAAGACAGCGCTTCGCTGTACCCTGCAATGCCTTACCCGTCGTATGCGCACATGAGCGACGACGACGTCCGCGCGCTGTACGCGTTTTTCATGCACGGAGTAGCGCCGGCTCCCTCGCAACCGCATTCGCGCGGCATTCCCTGGCCGCTGTCAATGCGCTGGCCGATGACGCTTTGGCGCAAGGCGTTTGCGCCGCTACCGGAAGCCGTGGCCTTCGATCCGAGTAGCTATCCCGACATGACGATTGCGCGGGGCGCGTATCTGGTCCAGGGTCTGGGTCATTGCGGCAGCTGCCACACACCGCGGGCGACAACGATGCAGGAGAAGGCGCTGGATGCGTCCAGCCCCGACTACCTGGCCGGCGGCCCCCTCATTGACGGATGGGTAGCGGTGAACTTGCGTGGCAATTCGGCGGATGGACTGGGCGCATGGTCGGTGGCCGACATCGTCGCAACCTTGCGCAGCGCGCGCAACATGTCTCGCGCGGTGGTGGGCGGGGCGATGAACGAGGCCGTCGTACACAGTACACAGCACCTGAGCGAAGATGACCTAAATGCAATCGCCGCTTTCCTGAAGACGCTGTCGCCTTCCGCTCATTCGCCGTCGTCATTCAATGCCAATCCTGCGACCGCAAAGGCCCTGTGGCAGGGAGTGAACGCGACGCGCGGGGCTGAGTTGTACGTCGACAACTGTGCGGCCTGCCATCGCAGCGACGGGATGGGGTACGCGCAAGCTTTTCCGCGCCTCGCCGGCAATTCCAGCGTGCTGGCAAGCGACCCGAGCTCGGTGATCCGCCTGATCCTAGACGGCAGCCGACTGCCCGCCACGCGCGTCGCGCCATCGGAGCTTGCCATGCCCGGCTTCGGCTGGCGCCTGTCGGACGACGAAGTAGCGCAGCTAGCGACGTTCACCCGCCAGAGTTGGGGCAACCAGGCCTCGAGAGTACAAGCTGCGCAAGTCGGAACGATTCGCGGCGCCATCCAGAGGGAGCGGGCTGCTCAGGCTATGCCCGTGCGTTGACCTCCACATGGACCCAGAAAGGAGCACACCCGTGAAAGATCCAGAATCAGTCCAGACGCGATCGAGGCGCCAGTTGTTCAAGGGAATGGGCGCAGCGACCCTCGCAGTCGCAGTCTTTCCTGGGTGCGACACCCGGCAAGCAACGACCGCACATGGCGAGACCGCGGACAACCGGGCACAAAGAATCTATGAGCCGCGGTTCTTCACTGGCGACGAATGGGCCTTCGTCAACGCTGCCAGCGCATGCCTGATCCCGAACGACGCGTTGGGCCCCAGCGCCGTGGAGGCCGGCGTGCCTGAGTACATCGATCGGCAGATGGGCACCCCCTGGGCCACCGGCGCGCTCTGGTACATGCAGGGGCCATTCAACGCCGACGCTCCGGCAGAACTGGGCTATCAATCTCAGCTCACCCCGCAGCAGATCTATCGACTGGGCATCGCCGCCGCCGACGGCTTCGTGCAGAAGGCGCAAGGCAAAACCTTCGCGCAACTCGCGGCGGACAAGCAGGATGCGGCGCTGCACGCGATCGAATCGGGTCAGGCAGTGTTCGAAACCGTGCCGGCCAAGCTCTTCTTCTCGATGCTGCTGCAAAACGTGCGCGAGGGATTCTTTGCCGATCCGGTTCATGGCGGAAACCGCGGTCTCGCGGGCTGGAAGTTGATCGGATTCCCCGGGGCGCGGGCCGATTTCATGGATTGGGTTGAGCGCGACGTGAAATACCCGCTGCCGCCGGTAGCGTTGAACGGGCAACGGGGCTGAGCATGGCGGGCAACACGATGAAGAAGGCTGACGCGGTGATCGTCGGCTTCGGCTGGACCGGCGCGATCATGGCCAAGGAGTTGACCGAGGCCGGGTTGAAGGTGGTCGCGCTCGAGCGCGGCCCTATGCAGGACACCGCCACCGATGGCATCTACCCCAGGGTGCTGGACGAACTCACCTACAACATCCGCCGCAAGCTGTTCCAGGACGTGTCGCGCGAGACCGTGACAATCCGTCACGGCCTGAACGACACGGCGCTTCCCTATCGGCAGTTGGGTGCCTTCCTTCCTGGTACCGGTGTCGGCGGTGCAGGGCTGCACTGGTCGGGTGTTCACTTGCGCGTCGATCCAATCGAGCTGCGCCTGCGCAGCCACTACGAGGAACGCTACGGCAGGAAGTTCATCCCCGAGGGCATGACGATCCAGGACTTCGGCGTCAGCTACGAAGAGTTGGAACCGCACTTCGACTTTGCCGAGAAAGTGTTCGGCACGTCGGGCACAGCATGGACCGTGGCCGCGAAGCCGGTGGGTGAAGGCAGGGGCGGCAACCCGTTCGCAGCCGACCGCTCGCACGACTTCCCGTTGCCCGCGCAGAAGCGCACGGTCTCCGCGCAGCGCTTCGGCGACGCCGCAGCCAAGCTCGGCTATCACCCCTACGATCTGCCGTCGGCAAACGCATCTGGACCGTACACCAACCCCTACGGCTGCCAGATGGGGCCGTGCAACTTCTGCGGCTTTTGCAGCGGCTATGTCTGCTACAACTACTCGAAGGCCTCACCCAACGTCAACGTTCTGCCCGCGCTTCGCCAAGCACCGAACTTCGAGTTGCGCACGCATGCGCACGTGCTGAAGGTGAATCTTTCGCCCGACCGACGCACGGCAACCGGCGTGACCTACCGCGATGCGCAGGGGCGCGAGGTCGAGCAGCCAGCGGACATAGTCATCATCGCCGCGTTTCAATTCCACAACGTGCGGCTGATGCTGCTGTCGGGCATCGGTACGCCCTACGATCCGGTGACCGGCAAAGGCACCGTGGGGCGCAATTTCGCCTACCAGAACATGGCGACGATCAAAGCCTTCTTCGACAAGGACGTTCATGCCAATCCCTTCATCGGCGCAGGTGGCAACGGCGTCGCGATCGATGACTTCAATGCCGACAACTTCGACCACGGCCCGCTCGGCTTCGTCGGTGGCTCGCCGATGTGGGTGAACCAGGCGGGCGTGAAACCGATCAGCGGTATCTCGTTGCCCGACGGGTCGCCTGCGTGGGGCAGCGCTTGGAAACAGGCCGTCGCTGACTACTACACGCACACAATGTCAATGGACGCGCACGGCGCGCACATGAGCTACCGCGACAACTACCTGAGCCTGGATCCGACCTACAAGGATGCGTGGGGCATGCCTCTGCTGCGCATGACCTTCGACTGGAAGGACAACGACATCCGCATGACGCGCTTCATGGCCGAGAAGATGCGCGGCATCGCTGAAACGATGGGCCCGAAGTCGCTGCACGTCACCGTCAAGAACTTTGGTGAGCATTTCGACACGACGAGCTACCAGACCACCCACCTCAACGGCGGTGCGATCATGGGAACCGATCCGCGCACCAGCGCGGTCAACCGTTACCTGCAGAGCTGGGACGTACACAACGTGTTCGTGCCTGGTGCATCGGCCTTCCCGCAAGGTTTGGGCTACAACCCGACCGGTCTGGTTGCGGCCCTGACATACTGGTCGGCCAAGGCCATACGCGAGCGCTATATTGCACGGCCTGCGGCACTGATCTGACTCCGAAGCAACTTCCCGCGAGCTTGATCGAAGGGATCTCTCCATCCGCTGCGCGAACCGCTCATCAGGAACGGCCGCACACCGGGTGCTTCGAGAGGGATCTAGCCCGCCGCGACCTTGGGTCGTCCCATCTCGAACACATCGCCCACGGCAAGGTAGGTAAAGCCACCCAGCCGAGCCAGGGGACGCGCCTTGAGCATGTCGAAGCGCCCCGCCTCGTCGAGATACGCGTCGTCGATGTGCAGCGCGAGAACTCGGCCGAACACCACGCTGCTTCGGCGATCGCCGGCGGCCTCGGGCTCGAAATCGACCACGCGAAGCAGCCGGCACTCCATTGCCACAGGCGACGCAGCCACGCGAGGCGCTTTGACACAGCGCGAAGCGCCCTTCGCCAATCCCACCAGTTCGAACTCATCGACCCCATGCGGCACGGTCACTGAGCTGCCGTTCATTTCCTCGCGCAATGCGTAGGTGGCGAGGTTTGCGACAAACTCGCCGGTTCGTCGCACGTTGTTCAGCGTATCCTTCTCATCGCGGTCAGCCGGCTGGTTGCACGCGAACATCACCATCGGCGGCGTGGCTGACATGCCGTTGAAGTAGGAGAACGGCGCAAGATTGGGAGCGCCGGTCTCATCCAAGGTGCTGATCCAGCCAATCGGGCGCGGGGCCACGATCGCATTGAACAGACTGGTCTTGTACGTGGGGTCTGAGGTCTCAATGTACATCGGCGCCTTTCGCTGGTCTGTCAGATCAGCCCGGCCTTCTGCAGCACGCCGTCAAGTCGCTTCTCGAGTTCGGGCGAGGCGCTCAGCATTGGAAGCCGGTGCTCATTGGTCGAGAGCAGTCCCAACCGCTTCATCATGTACTTCATCGGGATCGGGTTGGTGTCGTAGAAAACCGCCTGGTTGAGTTCGAACAGCTCGTAGTGCAGCCGGCGGGCCAGTTCCAAGTTGCCGGCGGCTGTAGCGTTCGCCAGGTCGGCAACCTTGCGAGGCGCAATGTTCGCCACCGCGTTCATGAGACCACAGGCACCCACCGCCATCATCGGAAAAGAGAACTCCTCCAGTCCAACGAACACGCGGAACTGCGGCCCCATGGCTGCGAGCATCTGGGTCACGAAGCCGAGGTCATTGACCGCATGCTTCATGCCCACCAGCGTGGGCACGCGCTCGCAGATCTGCTGGAGCGTGGACAGTTCCACGTTGACCGCTGCTCGGCCAGGGATGTGGTAGATCATCATCGGCAAGTCGGTGCGCTTGCCCAAGTCGGCGTAGTACTCCACCAACCCGCGCTGCGGCGGGCGAATGTAATAGGGCGTGACGATCAACAACGCGTCGGCGCCAGCCTTGGTCGCAAACTCGGTCAGTGCGACCGTTTCGGCGTGCGACTGCGAGCCGGTTGCAGCCACGACCGGCACCCGACCCTTGACTGTCTCGACTGCCAGCTCCACCAGCTGGTTGCGCTCATCGACCGTCAGCGTGGACGGCTCGGAGGTCGTGCCGTTTACCAGGATTCCGTGGGTTCCGTTGGCGATCTGGAACTCCAGCAGGCTTGCATATTTGTCGTAGTCGACCTCGCCATTCTTGAACGGTGTGACGATGGGTGGAATGGAACCGACCAGGAAGTCGGGTTTGAGCGTCATCATGCGGCGGCCTTGTCGCGATTGGTGGTGAAACCGGCCTGCGAACCGAGCAGTGCGGCCGGGTGATGCATGTCCTCCTGCCACAGCAGCGACTCCATGTAAATGTTCAACGGCTGATCCTGCACGGTCAACTCGTAGACCTGGTCGACGTCGTGCGAAGCGTGGTTGTGCACCGCCCAGCCCGGTGCCGACAGCATCAGGTCGCCAGCCTTCCACTCATAGCGATTGCCGGCCACGTTGGAAAAGCCGGTCCCGTGGAAGTAGTAGTTGATGGCAGCTGAGACATGGCGGTGCGGCCGATCGACGATCTTGGGCGGCCTGATCGTCATCGTCGCGAAGAAGTTGGGCGTAATGCCATTGAAGCGCCCAGTCATCGGGTTGTACATCATGTAGAGACGCCGTCCGATGTAGTCCTTGCCCAAGGCGTAGAGCTTGTCCAGTTCGGCCTTGACATCGACCCAGGGAAAGTGCAAGGACTTGGACTCCACCGCGGTCGGGTTGATCAGCGTCTCGTAGGGCATGAGCATGCCACCCTCGTCGCCCAGCGGAATCATCCCGAATGGGCTTTTGCGGCGCGGATCCGCCTGGGCCTCCGCACTCTCGCCATACACCGAAGCCGGCCCTGGGTTGTCTTCGGGCAGGTAGATCTGCATGTTCTTCAGCAAGGGCGCGTTTGAGTACGTGAAGCGCACCTGCAGGTCGTCGCCGTCGTTGATGTGCACGTAGCTCGAGAAAGACGGGTGGTTCCACACGTCATACTGTCGGAACGCGACCGACCGGCCAGCCACTTCCGTGCGGCCACTGCCACGAATGCAGAAGTTGACCTCCGTGGCGTTGTGGCGGAATGCCACGGTTCGCTCGCCGGGTTTCAGCACCTGCAGCTTGACCTCGATGCCGGGCGCCAGCCCGGGGGCGTTGGCCGGTGCACTGGGATGCACGATCAGCGACTCGCGTCGGCCATTGGCCGGTCGTGGCAACGAGGCCAGGCGCTCGACTTCGGCCTCGATCTGCTCTTTTGTGATGACGATGGGCGCCCAGTAGTTGTTTCGGTCCTCGGCGTGCAAGCCGGTGCGATCGATAAACACGCCTTCCGCGTGACTGAAGTCTTTTCTCAGGTTGTTCATTCTCAGGAGCTCCTTGGCCTCATGCGGTGAAGCCGTCTTCGAAAATGGACGGCACCGGCGGCGCCAAGTCCAGGGTATTCACGCCCAGCGCATGGGTCCAATAGCGGCCCACGAGCATGAGAATGGCGATGGCCTCGCCCGGGCTGAAATGGGCCGACAACGCGTCGAAAGCCAGGCGCGTGCGCGGCAGGTCACCGGCCAGCGCAGCCAGCACGTAGCGCTGCGCCGCGCATTCGCCCGGCGTCATCAGCGTCGCCGAGTCAGGCGACAGGCGCTCCACGTCGGCCACCCAGTCACGGCCGAAGCCGCTTCGCACCGACAGCCGCTCATGCTGATTCTTCTCGTAGCCGTTGTTCAGCAACGTGGCCTCGGTCAGCACGATCGCCTCGGACACCTTGAGCGGCAGCGCGTCCTTCAGCGCGTCGGTGAATTTCAGGAAGGCCAGCAGCACCTCCGGTGCATGCCCTGCGCAGCGAAACCATTCACCCAGGTAGCCCAGCCGCTTGATGCGGGGTTCCAAATACTCCGTCAGCATGGGCGCCATCGCGTCGCGCTCGAGCCGGGGAATCCAATCCATGTCCATGTCACTCCTTGTGCCGCCGGCCGACGGTTCGCCGCGCGCTTGCCGAAGCATAGGGAGGCTCATAAGATTGATCAATCTGGATTAAGTAGTCAAGCTAATGACCACCTCGAAGAAGAACCAAGTCAAGCGGGTTCCCCTGCCACCAAAGCATGGAACGGCGCAGAACTACGTCACCGCCGAACAAGCCACACAAGCCCTCGGGATCAAGACCGCCTCGCTGTACTCGTACGTGAGCCGCGGACTCATCCGGTCCATCTTGCAGCCTGGCAGTCGCGCCCGCCTGTACTACCGCGAGGACGTAGAGCGCGCCGGGCAGCGCATGGGCGGGCGCGCCGGCATGCCGGACACGGTGGAGGCGGTGCTGAGTTGGGGCCAGCCCGTGTTCCACACCGCGATCACCGATCTGACGGAGGACGGGCCGGTATACCGCGGTCGGCCCGCCCACATGTTGGCAGACAGCGGCCGCAGTTTCGAGTCGGTGGCAGAGCTGCTCTGGAGCGGCATCGACATGCCGCAGCTCAGCCACTGGGATCCTCCGACCTTGCCGCAGAACTTCGTACGCCGCTTGAGCACGGCGCTGCGCGACGCGCCGGGGCTGAACTGCCTGCGCATCATGTCGGTCGCCACGGGACTGCTGGCGGTAGACGGCCAGCAACGGCCTGACTTCGAGCGCGGCTCCACCATCCCCGACACGCGATCGCTGATGCTGGCCTTCACCGGCGCCCTGGGGCTGATGGGGCCGCCGCACCGCTTCGCCACCACAGCGCCCGAAGGTAGCCCGATGGCCGAGGTCTTCCTGTCCGCATTGGGTGCGCCAGCCAAGCCCGAGCAACTGCGCGCAGTCAACACGGCCTTCATCCTGTGCGCCGACCACGAGCTGTCGTCGTCCACCCTGGCGGGCCGGGTAGCAGCCTCCTGTGGTTGCGAGCTGCGTGCCTGCGTGCAGGCTGCTCTCGCCACGCATTCGGGCACCTTTCTGGCGGGCGGCTGCGACCGCAGCGAAGCCCTGCTGCGCAGCGCTCGGGATCCCGACGAGATGTACGCGTTGATGTCGAACATCGAGCGCAACGGTGGACGTATCCCCGGCTACAACCTCAGGGCCTACCCCAAGGGAGACCCACGCGCTCGCCGGCTGCTGGCATTGGCGGCGGCCACCGGGCCCTCGGCTGAACCCATCGTGCGCCTTGTCGAGAGCGTCGAGGAGCGTTTCGATCTCCAGCCGAGCCTGGAGGTGGGCCTGGTCGCACTGGCGATGGCACTGCGCCTGCCGGAGCGCGCGGCTTCGGCCCTTTGGGCGCTGTCGCGCGTGGCCGGATGGGTGGCGCACGTCATCGAGCAGCGACAGGCCGGTTTCATGGTACGGCCTCGGGCTCGCTATGTGGGCCCTCGCACCAACGGAAGCAATGCTTGATATCGATTACTTTATCAATCTAGATCAATGTGACAGCCCCCGCTAGCATGTCGTGTCGGCCGGATCGCAGGCCGCTTGCCATCCAGAAGAAAGCTGACATGCAAACCGCCAACGCCCTGCCCGGCCCTCTCGACCACCTGAAGGACCGCTCCCTTCTTCGCACCGCCTGTTTGATCGGCGGAGAATGGGTGGCCGATGCGGCACGAATGATCGACGTCGACGACCCAGCCACAGGGCGTGTCATTGCCCGAGTGCCCGACCTGCCGCGCGCCGCCGCCACCCAGGCCATCGACGCCGCCGAAGCCGCTCTTCCCGCCTGGCGCGCAAGACCCGCCAAGGACCGGGCGAGGCTCTTGCGCGCGTGGTACGACCTGATGGAAGTGCATGCCGACGATCTGGCATGGATCCTCACCAGCGAGCAAGGCAAACCTCTGACCGAGGCACGCACCGAGATCCGCTATGCGGCCTCGTTCATCGAGTGGTTTGGCGAGGAAGCCAAGCGCTTGTACGGCGATGTCATCCCGGCTCCAGCCGCTGACCAGCGCATCACCGTGCTGCGCGAACCCATCGGCGTGTGCGCAGCCATCACGCCATGGAACTTCCCCGCCGCCATGATCACGCGCAAGGCAGGGGCCGCGCTGGCAGCCGGTTGCACCATGGTGCTCAAGCCGGCGTCGCAGACACCGCTCACCGCACTGGCGCTGGCCGAGCTGGGCCAGCGGGCGGGCCTGCCCGCCGGCGTCTTCAACGTGGTGACCGGCAGCTCGCGTGAGCTCGGACCCGAGCTCACCGGCAATCCCAAGGTGCGCAAGCTGACCTTCACGGGCTCCACCGAGGTCGGCCGTGAATTGCTGCGCCAGTGCGCCGACACGGTGAAGAAAACCTCGATGGAGTTGGGAGGCAACGCACCTTTCATCGTACTGGCCGATGCGAATCTGGACGATGCTGCCAAGGGCGCCATCGCCTCCAAGTTCCGCAATGCTGGACAGACCTGCGTGTGCACCAACCGGATCTTGGTCGACCGGGCGGTGCTCGAGCCTTTTGTCGCCAAACTCGGCGCGGCCATGCGCACGCTGCAAGTGGGCGACGGACACGAGGACGGCACTGTCATCGGCCCGCTGATTGATCGCGCTGCAGTCGACAAGGTTGGCGAGCTAGTGGGTAGCGCAATGCGAGGCGGAGCCCGCGTGATGCAAGGCGGCGCGCCACACGAGCTGGGAGGCAACTTCTACCAGCCCACGCTGGTCGTGGACGTGGATGAGCACATGAGCCTCTTCAAGGAAGAGATCTTTGGCCCCGTGGCGGCGGTCACTCCGTTCGTCGGCGACGATGAGGCCCTGCGATTGGCGAACGAAACCATCTTCGGTCTGGCCTCATACGTATACGGCTCGGACATCGGTCGTCTGACCCGCTTCGTCGAGCGGCTGGAGTACGGCATGGTGGGCGTCAACACGCCCGCCATCTCGACTGAAGTCGCGCCCTTCGGCGGCATCAAGCAGTCGGGCCTCGGCCGGGAAGGCTCGCACTACGGGTTGGACGACTACACGGAACTCAAGTACGTTTGCCTTGGCGGCGTCCCGACATGAACCCCGAGCAGCCTGCGCCTGTGCGATCCGACCTGTTGGACGCACGCCAGGCGCTGGCGGTGCTGGGTGTCAAGCCGCAGACCCTGTATGCCTATGTGAGCCGGGGGCTGATTCGCGCAGTCAATCCGCAGCGGCGCAGGCTCAGCCTCTACTATCGAGAGGACATCGAAGCGCTGCAACTGCGGGGCCGGGCGCACAACATGCCAGGCCAGGCTGCCCAGCGCGCACTGCGCGTGGGTGGCGACGCCGTGCTCGACTCGTCCATCACCGAGATCACCCGTGAAGGCCCGCGCTACCGGGGCCGGCTGGCCCTCACCATGGTGGAACATGGCCTGCCCTTCGAGGCCTGCGCCGAGCTGCTGTGGCAGCAGCGGCCAGACTCCGCGGGCACGCCCTGGCCTCTCGCTACCGCCGGTCCTGGTCATGCCGCTTTCGTCGCAACACTGCGTTCGGCAGCGCGCCACACCACCTCGCGCCGTCTGCTGGCGCTGGCCATCGAAGGTTGGGCCGCCTGCGCGAACGTGGAGCCCGCGGCCGAGGAGCGCGACGACCTGGCCACCGCCCGTTCCATTCTGCAAGCGGCCACGGCGGCCCTCGGCCTGCTGCGACCGCAACCGCGCTACTGCCCTCTGCACCCCGACGAGCCGATCGCGCACGGCCTGGCGCGGGCTCTCGGGGTGTCCACCCAAGTCGACGCCGTGCGCGCGTTAGACGCCGCGCTGGTACTTTGTGCCGATCACGAGCTGGCGCCGTCGACCTTCGCCGCACGCATCGCCGCTTCGGCTGGCGCGGATCTGTACTCCTGCATGACCTCCGCACTGGGTGCCTTCGAGGGTCTGTTCACGGGCTACGGCTGCGATCTGGCCGAGCGCCTACTGCGTGAGGCCGGCTCGGTGGGGGACTATGTGGACGACCTCGTCGGGCGCGCACGCCGCAAGGAGCCGCTGCCGGGCTACGACCATCCGCTGTATCCCAAGGGCGACCCGCGCGGACGCGCCCTGCTTGATCTGGCCGAGTCTCTGGCCGAACGGCGGCCCGCCGTACGTCGCGCCTGCGACGCAGTCAAGGCGGCACATGAATCGCTGGGCGCCCAGCCCAGCCTGAGCGTCGGCCTCGCAGCGCTTGGTATCGCGCTGGAGCAGCCGCCGCGCGCGCCGGCGACCATCATGGCGCTGGGCCGGTGCGCAGGATGGGTGGCGCATGTGCGTGAACAGCGCCAGGCGGGCTTCCTGGTGCGTCCGCGCGCACGCTACGTCCCTCAGTCGCCGGCTGCTCCAACGTGCTAGACCACGCCACCGCCGTGCACGACGAACCACTCACTCAAAGACGCGGCGCTCATCGAGCACCAGCGGCAGTTCCTTGTTCTTCTCGGAGTAGCCATCGAAGGGCCGCCCGTGGGCGTCGACGCGGGCCATCACGTCCTTGGCGGCATCAAGCGTCGCGCCGACACGCAGCAAGACCAATGGCTCGTCTCCGCTGGCGTGAAACCAGTAAAACGCTCCCGCCGGGATGAGGACGCAGTCATTGCGCGCTACCTCCCGCGTCTCGTCGCGCGGGCCGTAGAACACGGCGCGGCCCTGCATGATCACGAACAGATGATCTTCATTGGCGTGCGCGTGCAGCTCGTTCTCGCCGCCGCTTGCATAGGTCTTGAGCACGACATTCATGCAACTGGAAGCGCCCAACACTTGGTTCGTGCGTCCCTGCTTGGGAAGGCGCGCGCGCAGATGAAAGAAGCTGGGCACGCGCGACTGCGCAAGCCTCTGCATCTCCTTGCGCCACTCGGCTTCGCTGTTGGCAACGGGGGCAAATCCGGCGGAGGGTGTCGAATTCATGATTGTCGATGGTGAGAACGTGGAACGCGGGTCGCTGCAACCAGTCCAGCCTCATTCGCGAGGTGTGTCATCCTGCTCGGCGGCCCAACGGGCGATCTCGTCCTTGCGCATGAAGGCGACGCCGGGGTGCGACTGTGCATAGACGATGAAATCTTCAATCGCCTTGCTGATGCCTGGCTGCCCGGCAATGCGATCGTGGGTGCTGAACGACATCTGGCGGCGCCGATGCTCACCCTCGCGGTACAGCACGTCGAACTCGTCCTTCAGATCCGAGACGTAGTCACGCATCGACAACGAGTGATGGTGAAAGCGCTCAATGTCGTTGTTGCGCCGCGAGTAGGGCACCACCATGAAAGGCCGGCCGTTCAGCGTTACCGAGAATGGCTCGTCTCGGCTGATGTCGTCGATGTAGTACAGGAAGCCCATCTCCTGCAGGATGCCCAGGGTGTTGGCGCTGTTGCGCAAGGCGAAGGCGTTGAAGCCGATCGGCCGCGTACCGGTGGCCTGGACGATCGCGTCGATGTTGGCCTGGTACGAGGCGCGCTCTTCCTCGGGCGTCAGGCGCCAGTGCGGTGACCACTCGTACCCGTGCGCCGCCGCCTCGTGGCCACGCTGGACAATCTCCTTGGCCAGCGCCGGACTTCGCGCCACCGCCTTGCCGACCATGTGCGAGGTAACCTTGATCTTTCTACGGTCCCACATATCCAGCAGGCGAGGAATGCCCTCCTTCAGACCGTATTCGAACCACTTCTGAACGGCCGGATTGGAGGTCTGCGGATCCATCTCGGCAAAGGGACTGTAGGGCGCCAGCGCGGGCTGCGCGCCGGCTTCCATCTGCATCGACACCGAGATGACCAGGCGGGCACCGCCGGGCCAGAAAATCTTTTGCGTCATGGCTCTCATTGGGTGGGAGTAAGCGGCCAATTAAATCGGCGGCCAGCACAGCCAGCAATCTTGATTTGCACTCAATCCGTGAATTCCATCGAACCTACGAAAAGCCTTTGCACGATCGCGAGCTCTGGCCCAAGATGCTGGCATGGACCACAGGAGCGAGTGAGATGGATGCATTGCTACACGCCCGGGTGCCAACGGCAGCTGGCGCGACAGCTACTGCAGAGGGCACGATCGAACAGGAGGCTGGGCGCGGCGACTATGTCGATTCCAAGGAGGCAATGAAGCTGCTGGGCATCCGGCAGCAGACGCTATACGCCTACGTCAGCCGCGGCCTGATCGCCAGCATGCGCCAGGCCGATCGCAAGGACCACCTGTACCTGCGTGCCGACGTCGAGCGCATGGTGCTGCGCTCGCTGGCGCGCACCGGCCACGGCGCCCTGGCCGCCTCGGCAATGAACTGGGGCGAACCCATCGTTCCTACCACCATCACCGAAATCACGCCGCTCGGTCCGCGCTACCGCGGTCATCTCGCAGCCGACCTGGCGCGGCGTCGCTCAGGTTTCGAATCGGTGGCCGAGCTGCTGTGGAGCGGCCTGCTCGACGACCACCCGGTGACCTGGGCCGGGCCTGCGCCCGCAGCGCCGCTGATGCGCCTGACCCGCGCACTGGCCACTGCCGGCGCAGCCGATCAGTTGCACGAGATCTTTTCGCTGGTGACTCTGCAGATGGGCGTGAGCACCGGTTCCGAAAGCAGAACCTCGGCGTTCCACGAGGAGTGCCCCGAGGAACCGAACAGCTTCGACGCTGCTCGCGCGGTCATCCGGACTCTGGCCGGCTGCATGGGTTATGCCGGGCCGGCGCAAGGCTTCGTACCGCTGCAGGGCAGAGCGTGGTGGAGGGCCTGCTGCAAGCGCTGGGCCTGTCAGCCTCGAACGAGAACGCCGAAGCGCTGGAGGCCATGCTCATCTTGCTGGCCGACCATGAGCTCTCACCCGGCACCTTGTGTGCGCGGGTCTGCGCCTCCGGCGGCAGTGCACTTCATAGCTGCCTGGCCTCGGGGCTGTGTGCCATCGGCGGAGAGGACATTGGTCGCCACTTTCTCCGTGTGGACGAATTTCTCGATGGCGCGCCCGACCTTTCGGTGCTGCTGGCGCGCGCCGCCGACTGCCAACGTCGCGGCACTGTGGTACCGGGCTTCGTGCACCCCGTCTACCCGCGCGGCGATCCGCGCGGGCGATACCTGCTGGCCTTGCTGCAGCGTCGGCCGACGCTCTCCTCCGCCTCACGAGCGCTGCTGAAGTTCGTCGACGAGATGGCTTCCCGCTTCGACACGCACCCACGCCACGAACTGGGCATGGTGGCATTGTCGCGCGAGTTGGGCCTGGCACGGCAGGTGCCTGGAGAGCCGGCTCCGGTCGTCTGAACACGCATCGACCTGAGTTAAGTGGATTGGCTGCGGTTTGATTCTTTCAATCTTCAGGCCCCTGCCAGGCCGCCGGAGGCGCCCCGGTTGAGCCATGTACTCATGGTTCAACCCATCAGGCAGCCTCCTTCATTGCGGGTAGCGTGGCGAAGTAGACCATGTCTGGCGTGCACCCGTCGTGCGATTGATGGGGCCGCCGCGCGTTGTAGAAATCGAAGTAAGCGGCCAGGTTCAACCGTGCGGCACTGACACTGTCGTAGGCCTTCAGGTACACGTCTTCGTATTTCACGCTCTTCCACAGCCGCTCGACGAAGACGTTGTCCCGCCAACAGCCCTTGCCGTCCATGCTCTGGCGCGCGCCTATGCGCTTCACCTCGGCGACAAAATCGCAGCTGCTGAACTGGCTACCTTGATCGGTGTTGACGATCTCTGGCGCTCCCCAGCGAGCGGTGGCCTCTTGCAATGCCTCGACGCAGAAGTCCACCTCCATCGTGATCGACACGCGATGGGCCAGAACCCGGCGGCTCGCCCAGTCCAGCACCGCCACCAGGTACACCCAGCCGCGAGCCATCGGGACGTAGGTGATGTCCAGGGCCCAGACCTGGTTGGCCCGCTCAATGGCCAGTTCCCGCAGCAGGTACGGGAACACCGGATGCGATGGGTGCTTCTTGCTCGTGTTGGGCTTGCGGTACAGCGCCTGGATGCCCATGCGCCACATCAGCGTGCCCACGTGCCGCCGTCCCACATCGATGCCCCGCAGGCGCAGCAGATCGCGCAGCATGCGGCTGCCGGCGAACGGGTGCTCAAGATGCAACTCGTCGATGCGGCGCATCAACGCCAGCTCGCTCTCGGAAATCGGCTCGGGGTGGTAGTACACCGTGCCTCGGCTGATGCCCAGCAGCTCGGCCTGGCGCTTGATCGGCAGTTCGTGTTCGCGCTCGATCATCGCTTTGCGCTCAGCAAACCGGCCTTGCTGAGCGCGCCTTCCAAAAAATCATTCTCCAGTGTCAGTTGCCCGATCTTGGCGTGCAGCACCTTCAAGTCCACCGGCGGCGTCTCTGGCGCCGTCGCGCCCCCGAAGACGCCCGCGGCGCGCTCGATCAACTGGCGTCGCCACTCTGTCACCTGATTGGGGTGAACGTCGTGCTTGAGCGCCACCTCGGCGATCGTCTTGCCGTCGGCCAGCGCATCGATCGCCACCTTGGCCTTGAATGCCGCTGAGTGATTGCGGCGGGGTCTTTTGCTCATGTCGTCTGCTCCTGTCATCCGGGCTCTGTCCTCGCCCATGGGAGCAGCCTATCCACTTTGCGGCGTGTTCAGATTTGCGCGGCCGGCTCTTGGTGCGCTCTTCGCGCTCGCGCGCACCGCAGGCTGGGTGGCCCACGTCCAAGAACAGCGTCAGACCGGAATGCTGCTGCGCCCCCGTGCCAAGTTCGTCGGCGCGGTTCTGGACGCGACCTGACCGGGCCTCCGGCCGGAAGGGCCCCGTCGCGAAGCGCGACGGTGTGCGCGGCCTGGGACGTCGCGATTACTTAATCAATCTTGTCAATGTCGAGAGCGCTGTCTACGCTTGGCCGCGTCTATCCGTACACCCCAACTCATTCCGCCATGTCCCTCTTCCATCTCCCATCCACGGCGCCAAGTGCATCGTCAGCAACCGACCCCGGTGCCGAGCGGGAGGCACCATGACGAAGCTGCGCGTGGGCATCGTCGTTCCTGCCTTCTTCTACGTACCCTACTGGCTGGCGCTGGCGCGCGGCTGGTACGGGGAGTTCGGGTTGGACGTGGAGATTGTCGACATGGGCGGCATCGTCGAAGTGACGAAGGCGCTGAAATCCGGTGAGATCCAGATCGGCGTGGGCTCGCCCGAGCACGTCATCCATGACGCGGCTGCCGGTGCAGACCTGCGGATGTTCGGCGGCAACGTCAATCGGCTCACCCATTCGCTGATCGTGCAGCCCGAGATTGAGCGCATCGAGGACCTGCGCGGCAAGACCATCGGAGTCTCGGCCCTGAATGCCGGCACCTCCTCGCTGTTCATCGACCTGCTTGCCCGCCACGGCTTGCAGCCGGGTGACTACCGCGTGGTCGGTGGCGTCGTCGTCCCACCGCGACACGACATGCTCATGCGCCGGGAGATCGACGCCGCGATGCAGACCGATCCGCACAACTACATGGCCGAGGACGCTGGCCTGCGCAACCTCGGACTGGTGGCCGACTGGATTCCCTACTTCCAGTTCACCTCGCTCAACGCCCGCCAGTCCTGGGCCGATCGCCATCCCGAGGAGATGTTGGGCTTCCTGCGCGCGACCCTGCGCGGCTCCGCGCTGATGACCGAGGACGCGCCGTCCTCCATCGAGGTTGCCGCCGGCCACCAGCTGATGGACAGGCGCTACCTGCAGCGCGCGTGGGAAGACCACGTGAGCGGTGCCGTGCCGGTGGACCTGCACCTGGACCGGCGCTCCATCGCTACCGACGTGGAGATGATGCGACGGGATCGCGAGGCGGCGCTGGCCATCCCCGACGACGACGACGTCACCCGTTACGTCAGCCTCGAACTGCTGGCAAGGGCACAGGCCGCCGAAGGGCTGCCGATGTGCACCCTCGTATGAGCGTGTTTCCTTCTTCCGCCACGCGCCGGCGCATGATTCGCGCGAGCGCGGCAGCACTTCTTACCCTGGGCGCCGCCGTCGCCGGCGCGCAATCGGCTTTCCCGTCCAAGACGGTGCGGCTGATCGTGCCCTTCCCCCCTGGTGGCCCCGCCGACGTGCTGGGCCGCGCACTGGCAAAGGGGCTGGCCGATCGGTGGGGTCAGGCGGTGGTGGTGGACAACAAACCCGGTGGCGCCACGGTCATCGCTGCGATGGAAGCCGTGCGCGCGGCGCCCGACGGCCACACGCTGTTCCTGCCCATCGACTCCACGCTGACCATGAATCCGGCGCTGTTCTCGCGCCTGCCCTACGACCCGGTGCGCGACTTCGCGCCGATCTCACTGCTTGCGATCCAGCCGCTGGTGCTGGTGGCCAACGACACCACCTCTGCACGCACCGTTGCTCAGCTGATCGAGCAGGCCAAGGCCGCACCTGAGCGGATCAACTTCGGCTCGGGCACCATCGGTACTCAGCTCGCCGGCGAGATGTTCAACCGCGCCGCCGGCGTGCGTCTGAACCACGTGCCGTACAAGGGTGGGCCCGACGTGGCCAAGGCGCTGCTGGGCGGCGAGATCCAGGTCAGCTTCGACGGCATCGCGGCCAACCTGCAGCACATCCGCTCGGGAAGGTTGCATGCCTTGGCCACCACGGGCCTGGAGCGCGCCGCAGCCCTGCCGGAGGTGCCGACACTGAACGAACTGGGCCTCAAGGACTACGAGGCGCGCGTTTGGCTCGGGCTCATGGCGCCGGCACGCACGCCGCCTGCGATCGTCGAACGGATCCAGTCCGACGCCAAAGCGGTGCTAATGCGGCCTGACGTGCGCAAGTTGATCGAGCCGCTCGGCTTCGAGCCCATCGCCTCCACGCCGGAAGGTTTGGTGCAACGCATGCGCGCCGACAGCGCGCGCCTTGTGCCACTCATCAAGGAATTGGGCTTGAAGCTCGATTGACTGCGCGCTCGCGTGGTGACGAACTCGACCCGCGCCGGCCCGCGTGAGGGCCATGGCGGCCTCACGCCGAGCATCAGCCCGGCAACTGAAGCAATTGGCCGAAGCCGGCCACTTGATCCGGCACGCCGAGCCGGCGCATGGCATACCAGGCCGCGGCAGTGTTGCTGGTCACCACGGGGCGGCCCATGCGGCGCTCCAACGCGTCGACTACCTCAGCCGTGCGCACCGTGGTGCAGCTCAGAACGCCAACCTCGGCCTGCTGCGGCATGCGCCGCGAAACGAATTCGAACCATTGCGAGGGGCTCACCGCCATCATCTCGTCGGCGGTTTGACAGCCCAGACCCTCGCAGCATTCGACGGCAAAGCCGTGCGCCCGGAAAAAGTCCGCCTCGCGAGCACTGACCGACTCGCCGTAGGGAGACAGCAGTGCCAAACGACGTGTACCCAGCGCCTTCAGGCTCTCGAGCAGCGCCTGCGAGGTGGTGGCGGCCTGCAGTCCGGTGGCCTGGACAATGCGTCGCTGCAGCGCCCCCTCCAATTCGGCGCTGTAGGTCGAGACCGCGGTGCAATGGAAAAGCACCAGCGCGACGCGCGCATCGGCAACGAGCCGCGCATCCTCTTCGAGCCTGTCGGCCATGGCGAGCAGCGAGGCTTCAGTACTGTCCGTCAGCTTCAGCCGCGTGGTGCGCAGGCCCACATCCGCCGGCAGCATGGCGCGCAATTGCACCTCGGCCGCCTGATTGCCTGAAGGCAACAGCAACCCGATGGTCCCGCGCGAGCCGTAGTCGAGCGTGGGCCCCCCGGCGACGGCCGCTTCCTGATCGGCCATCGTCATGGGCGCTCAGTCGCCCCGGGTCAGGCCGGAGGCCATGGCCTTGGCGTACTCGCGCGTAATGCGCACGTCGATGACCGCCACCTTGCCGTCGCGCACCGCCTGCAACCCGTCGCGTAGCGCAGACTGCACTTCGGCCACCGTCTGCAGGCCACCCCATGCCGTCGCGCCTTGTGCCCGCGCCATGCCGGCGATGTCGACATCGGGGCCTTCGATGCGCTGGCCCACCCACTTGTTCTCCACCGGCCGTGCGCGCACTTGCGCCACTTTCTCCTGGTGCACCTCGTCATTGAAGAACGAACGGTTATTGGCCACCACGACGAGCAAGGGAATGCGGTAACGCACCGCCGTCCATAGCGCGGTGACACCCATCAGGAAGTCGCCGTCACCCAGCACACCCACGGCCAAGCGGCCGCTGTCGCGCAAGGCCAGGGCGGCGCCCACGCACATGCCCGGGCCCGAGCCGACACCGCCGCCGCCGTCATACCCCAGATAGTCCAGCGGGTGCTCGAAAGCCTTGGCATCGCCCGGCCAGCCGAGGTTGGTGCGTATCAGGCTCGCCGGCTGTGCCGCGTCCAGCGCCGCGCTCACCAGCTGGGCAAACGTGGCCAGCGGCATGTCGCCCTCGTAGCGATCGTTGATCGCCGTCGTGGCGGCGGCCGGTGGGCGTGTCGCTGGCGGCGCTGTGGCAGGCAGATGCGGCAGGAGCTGCGCCACGAGGGTGTCGGGGTCGGCGGCGAGGAAGGTGTCGGCGCAGGGCATGCCCTGGTGTTCACCACCGAAGCCGTTGTGCAGCACGTGATCGAGGGACACCTGCACCACATGCGGTGCCACTGGATGCGTACCGAAGGCCGCCTTCAGCGCACCGGCCAGGTCGAGCCAGTCCAGGCTGAGCACCACGTCTGCCTCGCGCAGCAACGCCAGCGCCGGCTCGGTGAGGAAGTAGCCAGGTGCCGGCCCGTGCAGCGGGTGTCGCGATGGAAAGGCCGCGCCCAGCTTGAAATCGGTAAGCACTGTGGCGCCCAAGCGCTCGGCCAGCGCCACCCGGCGCTGCCACGCCTCGGGGTCGCGGTTGACTCGGCCCATGAGGATCACCGGGCGGCGCGCCTCGGCGAGACGCTGGGCCAGCCGCTGCACGCTTGGGCCACTGACGGCTGGCGGCTCCGGAGGCTCGTAGCGCCGCAAGTCAGGCATGGCAGGCAGTTCGGCCGCGGAGGCCTCCTGCAATGCGCTGTCGAAGCACACATAGGTCGGTCCGCAGGGCACCGTAGTCGCGATGCGACGCGCTCGCACCACCGCCTCGGTGGCACCTTCCAGCGAAGAGGGCTCAGCATCCCACTTGACGAAGCTGCGAACCAGTGCTCCCTGGTCTTTCGACGTGTGCAACCAATCGATCCAGGGACGGCGCTTGGCCGTGTCCACCGGCCCGGTGGCCCCGAAGACCAGCACCGGTACGCGGTCGCAGAAGGCATCGAAGATGGCCATGGACCCGTGCATCAACCCCACATTGGCATGCAGGATGGCCCCCATCGGCTTGCCGGTGACCTTGGCGTACCCGTGGGCGATCGCCACCGCGTGTTCTTCGTGCAACACGGTCAGCATCTGGGGCTTCTGGTCTCCGAGGTGGTTGACCAGGCTGTCGTGCAGGCCCCGGTAGCTGGCCCCCGGGTTGAGCGCGACATATTCCAGGCCGATGTGACGCAGCAGGTTGGCCAAGTGGTCGCTGCCCCAGCTGCGCAAGTTGGTTTCTACGGCCGAAAGCGCCGATGTGTCGGAACGATTCATGATGGAACTACCTCCCCTTGCTTCAGTCGAGCTTGACCTTGAGTTCCTCGGACAGCCGCTTCCATGTCGCCAAGTCCTGAGCGATCTGCTTTTCGAACTGCGCACTGTTCAGAATGCGGGTGGAAACCAGCCGGTCGGCGAACGCCTTTTGCAGTTCCTTGTCTTGCATCACGGCCAGCACGTCGGCCTCGAGCCGTTTGGCAACTTCCGCCGGCATCGCGGCCGGCCCGATGAGGCCGAACCACACCTCGGCATCGAAGCCCGGGAAGCCTTTGGACTCGGCCACCGTCGGGAGGTCGGGCTTGAAGGGCAGGCGCTGTTGCGCGGCGACCGCGATGTAGCGAAGCTTGCCCGCCTGCACTTGCGGGTCCAGGTTGGGCACTGTGTTGAACAGCACTGGCACCTGCCCACCAATGCCGTCGATGATCGCCGGCGAGCAGCCCTTGTAAGGAACGTGGATCATGTCCACTTTGGCCACCTGCGAGAAACGCGCTCCGGTGAAGTGCTGTGCGGTACCGTTGCCGCAGGACGAAAACGTGAGCTTGCCACCTTGCTGGCGCGCGTAGGCGACGAGTTCATCCACCGTCTTCACGGGAAGCGAGGGATGCACCGCGATCGCGATCGGGGTAGACGCCATGGCGGCGATGAACTTCAGGTCTTTCTGGGTGTTGAAAGATTGGCGCATTCCCAGCGCTGTATTGATCGTCAGCGTATTGTTGTTCATCAGGAGCGTGTAGCCGTCAGGCTTCGCACGAGCGACGTACTCGGTTGCTATGTTGCCGGACGCCCCGGCCCTGTTGTCTACTATCACAGTCTGGCCGAGGCGCTGAGACAGCTTGGGTGCGATCAGACGGGCGATGACATCCGCGCCGCCCCCGGGCGGGAATGCTGCAACGATAGTGATCGGTTTGCTCGGGAAGGGAGCCTCCGCGACGGCGGTGCCGGCAGCAAGCGCGGCGAGAGTGAGGGCGCCTAGCAGGCGGGTGTGAAATTTCATGATGTTGTCTCGCGTTCGTGTATTGCGGGTAGGCAGCCGCAGAGTCGGTGGGCTAGCAGGGGGTCCCCTTCAGCCCAGCTTCAGGTTGACATTCTTTGTGTAGGTGAACTCCAGCAATTCCTCGAAGCACTCCTCGCGGCCGATGCCCGAGTTCTTGACGCCGCCGAAAGGTGCGCCTACGAAGTGCTGGCTGGTGTTGTTGATCCATACATATCCTGTGTGGATACGCTGCACCGCACGGTGCGCCGTCTCCAGGCTGCGCGTCCAGATCGAGCCGGTGAGGCCGAACTCCACGTCGTTGACGTCGTGCCACAACTGCTCTTCGTCGCGCCAGCGAAAAACGGACAGGATCGGTCCGAAAACTTCCTCGCGAGCCAGCCGCATGCCGGGTTTCATGTCCGCGAAGACGGTGGCCTCGAAGAAGAAGCCGTTGCGCAGTTCGGGATCGTCAGGCTGCTTGCCCCCGACCACCAGGCGTGCACCTTCATCCAGCGCCGAGCGCACAAAGCCCTTCACCTTGTCGAGTTGGGCCGCGCTCACGAGCGACCCCATCGTCGTGGCAGGGTCCAACGGCACGCCCGGCTTGTGGCGCTGCGGCACCAGTTCGGCAACGCGCCTCACCACCTCGTCGTGAATGTCCTCGTGCAGGAAGACGCGGCTGGTCGATCCACAGCTCTGTCCAGACCAGGAGAAGTTCATGCCCCCGACGATCCCGTTGACCAGCTTCTCAAGGTCCGCGTCCGGGTAGGCGACCAGAGCGTTTTTGCCGCCCAGTTCCAACAGCACGGGTTTAAGTCCGTCGGCCGCGGTTTTCATCACCGCGCGGCCGGTGGGCACGCCTCCGATCAGCGTCACCTTGCGCACCAGCGGGTGGCGGGCCAGCGCCTCACCGCATTCACGCATGCCGCACAGGAAATTCACCACGCCGGGCGGGAACAATCCGCCGATGAGTTCGCCCAGCCGGATGATGGACAAGGGCGCTTGGTCTGGTGCCTTGACCACCACCGTATTGCCCGCGGCCAATGGTGCGGCAATCCGCATGGCCGCGAACATCAAGGGGTGGTTGTAGGCCACGATGCGTGCTACTACACCCAGCGGTTCGCGCACCGTGTAGTTCAGGTGACCGGGCCCCATGGGAATGGTTTCTCCCTTGATCTCAGTGGCCAGTCCGGCGAAGTACTCGATGCCATCCGCCGCAAAGTTCGCGTCATGCGCCAACATCGCCACTGGATTGCCGTTGTTCAGCGCGTCCAATTGCGCCAGGGAGTAGGCATGCTCGCGCAGCACCGCTGCTGCCTGCCTCAAGAGCCTACCACGCTCAACGGGAGGCATGGACGACCAGGCGGGGAAGGCAGCCTGGGCAGCGCGCACCGCCGCATCCACATCGGCGGCTGTCGCGACAGGCGCCTGCGACAGCGGCTCGTTGCAAGCCGGATTGAGGGTGTCGGCATAGCCGCCTTCCAGCGGCTCGTGCCAGGCGCCGCCGTAGAACAGCGCATTGTGCGCCGGCAGCACGCCGGCAGGAATTTCGTTCGCTCGCATGGTGACCTTCAGCTACGCCGCGCGAGGGAATCCGCACGGCAGGGCTGCACTTTCAATCAGGGCGCAGAGTTGGTCAATCTTGATTAAGCGATCCACTAGAGCATTGCCCGTACGATGCGACGCGGGAAACTTCAGTTGAATGGCTTCTCCAAGCTGGCTACTCCGCCTTGATGTTCGCCTCCTTGATGACCTCGGCCCAGCGCTTCGTGTCGTCCTCGATGGTCTGCGCCATTTGCGCGATGGTGCCGCCCTTCAAGACGATGCCCTGATCGGCCATTCGTGCTTGAACCTCGGGCTGCGCCAAAACCCTGCGCACGTCGCGGTTGAGACGCTCGATGATCGCCGGCGGCGTGCGAGGCGGCGCGGCCAGACCCACCCATACCTCGCCCTGCCAACCTGGTACGCCGGCCTCGGCGAGCGTGGGCACATCCGGCACCAGCGGAACCCTCTCGTTGCCCACGATGGCCAGCGCTTTGAGCTTGCCATCGCGAATGTGCGGCAGCAGTTGGTTGATCGCGCCAAACTGCACGTCGACCTGCCCGCCAAGAAGATCGACGATCGCTGGCGCCCCGCCCTTGTAAGGCACATGCGTCATGCGGGCACCGGTCATCGACCGGAACATCTCCGCCGCCAGATGATGAGGACTCCCGATGCCGGAAGATGCATACGACAGGCCTGCCGGCCGCGACTTCGAGAGTTCGATCAGTTCCTTGACCGAGCCCACCTTGGCGCTGCTGCCCGCGACCAACACGAAGGGGACCGTGCCCAACAGCGTGACCGGCGCCAGATCCTTGGCAGCCTCCAGCCGCGGCGACAACGAGTGATTCACCACGAACACGTTGTTTGGCGCCACCAGCAGTGTGTGGCCGCCTGCGGGGGCTCTCGCGACGGCGTCAGCGCCGATGTTACCGCTGGCGCCTGGGCGGTTTTCCACGATCACACTCTGATGCCATAGCCCGCTCAGCTTCTCTGCCAGCGTACGGGCGAGCACATCGTTGCTTCCGCCAGGTGTCAGCGGAACGACCAGCTTGATCGGCTGACTTGGAAACTCCTGCGCGTGGGCTGGCGCCAAGACACCCAACCACGCCACGGTTACGCTCGCCAGCGCGAGAGCGATGACTCGCCGACGCCTGTGGTGCACGCACAAGACGCGATTGCCAACGGCAGCTTGCTGTTCAGGACTAAAACGATCGGGCACTCAATGTCTCCTTGTCTGTCTGCTTCGGGCGCCCGGAGATGCACGACGTCCGGACGACGGCCAGACTGTGTCAGCCGCCATCGACTGTCGTTTGCACGACGCGACTCGGTCAATCTTGATAAGCAAATCAACGTCCCCCCCGAAGCTGTCTGGAGCGTCAAACCCATGCTTTCCTGTATTGAGCGGCAATCAAGCTGGACCGGACCAAGGGTGCTGCATAAATTCACGCACCGCATCAGGGCTCACCGTGAGCCACTTGCCGACGATCCACTTCTGCTTCTCACTACCATGACCCCATCCACTCGTCGTTCCTGCCTGATCCGCCTGCTTAGCAGCGTGCTAGGAATGAGTGTCTTCACGCCCTGCGCTTTCGCCGAGAACTGGCCGCGCCAACCAGTGAAGATGATCCTGCCTGTAGGCGCGGGCTCGGTACCCGATGCGATGGCGCGACTGGTCGCCGACAAGCTCACGCAGCAGTTGGGCAAGCCGGTGGTCATCGAGAATCGCCCTGGCGCCGGAGGCATCGTCGGCGTTCAGGCAATGGAAATGGCGCCGCGCGACGACCACACGGTGATGTTCATGTTCACGGGCGTGTCCGTCATCACGCCGCTGATGGTCAAGTCGGTCCGCTATGACGTGCTGCGCGACTTCACGCCGATTGCCGGACTGGCCGAAACCAGCTTCATGCTGGCGGCTTCTCCCGGAGTGCCAGCAAAGACGCTTCCCGAGATCATCCGCTACTCCAAGGAGCGACCGGGCAGTGTTGTTCTGGGTCACGTCGGGCCAGGGTCGACTGGCCACATGATGGCCGAGAACTTTGCCCGGCGCAGCCAGGGGGGGTTTTCCGTGGTGGGCTTCTCGCCATCTTCCGGTCCGATAGCACTAATGAGTGGGGATGCTTCTTACTACATCGACGGCATCGCGGCGCTCTTGCCTCTCGTCAAGGCCGGCAAGGTAACACCAGTGGCGGTCTTTTCATCGAGTCCTCTACCCGGATTGGAAGGCTACAAGCTGGCAAACGAAACTGTGCCCGGTACAGAGGGAATGGGCAGCTTTGGCATGATGGGTCCCAAGAACATGTCCACGGAAGCGCTGGCAGCGATGATCGGGGCACTCGGCAAGGTCATGTCAGATCCAGACGTCATCGCTCGCTTGAGGGAACTGGCCATCTTCCCGGCCTTCACGCCCGGTCCGGCATATGCAGACGTTATTCGTAGAGAGAATGCAGCTTGGTCGCTGGTTGCGAGGACCACGGGAATGGAGCCGCAGTGACGCAGTCGGTCATCAGCGGACTTTCGTGCATGATCCTCAGCATCACCAACACTACCGTCTCCCTTCAGAAGTGGTAGCTCTGGATGTTCACAATTGCTGTGGGTGCCGACACCGGGGGGCAATCTAGCCGGAGGCGATCACGGAATCAGACGATCCGGGTCTCGAGTTCACCGAGACCCTGGATCCACACCTTCGTCACGTCGCCACGCTTCAAGAAGGTGCCAGTTTCCATGCCGACACCCGCGGGCGTTCCCGTGAGAATCACATCACCGGGATACAAGTCAGTTCGTTCGCTCAAGTGCGCGATCTGTTCCGCGACACTGTACAGATGGTTGCGGGTGTTCGAGTCTTGGCGCAGGACGCCATTGACCCACAGTCTGATGTCAAGGTCTTCGGGCGAACCCACGAATTCGGCAGGAGTGAAAACGGGCCCGAGTGGACAGGATCCGTTGAAGCACTTGTGCCCGATCCAGTCGTATCTGAAGGGGGAACTCGGATCCGCCTTGTCTCGCAGAAAGTTGTCTCGCGCCGACAAATCGTTCGCGCACATGTAGCCAGCCACGTGGGCGAGTGCAGAGTCGACCGCGACGCTGAAGGCCTGCCGCCCGATGACCACCGCCAACTCCGCTTCCCAGTCCAAGCGCTGCGTTCGAGCAGGGAATGGAACGTCGCCCCGATGACCCGAGAGATTGGCAACGCCTGCCTTCAGGAAATGCCACGGTGCGATGCCCTCGCTCTTGGGATCGAGCACCAGTGACATGTTGAGGGCCCGGCTCATCGCCTCGACGTGGTCGCGATAGTTCGCGCCGGCCGCATAGATGGCGCCGGGGCGTACCAGCGGCGCGAGCAACGCGAGTTGGGTTGGATCGAGCTTCGCCTCGGAGAAGGCCGATTCATCGGCAGCCACCGCGAGTGCCAGCTGCCGCAGTTCGTGCTGCGCCGCCTCCCATCGCTGAAGCAGGGCGTCAACGGAAGAGAGCGCCGCCAGTTCATCCCGCCCGATACAGCTTGCTGCAACCGAGAGGTCCAGCCAGTTGGTGTCGATCAGAATGCCACCACGCGACATGCTGCGTGTCCCATAGCTGAAGAGCTGGTACTTCAAGTGTCTACTCCTCGATCACGAAACCGGAGGCCTTCACGACGCCAGCCCACCGCTGCAGGTCTTCCTGGACCAACGCGGCCACACGTTGCCTGGGCATTGGTGCCACGACGATGCCGAACTTCGCGAACCCTTCGGCAACCGCTGAGCTCTTCAACGCCTCGTTGATGGACTTCTCCAACCTGGTGGCCGCCGCTTCCGACGTTCCTGCGGGAGCGAACACGGCGATCCAACTCTGCACCACCACGTCTCGGTAGCCGGATTCACGCAGAGTTGGTGCATCGGGAAGGAAGCGCGATCGCTCGGGGCCAGTGGTCGCAAGCACCCGAAGCTTTCCGCTTCCCATGTGCGGCAGCACCTCCGCGACCGGGTTGATGCTCGCGGGGACCTGGCCACCAAGGAGGTCCTGCATGGCCTGGGTTCCCCCCTTGTAGCCCACGTGTGTGAGATCGACCTTCGCGGCAGTTGCCAGCATCACGCCAGTGAAGTGAGGGGTCGATCCTGGAGCAGGCGATGCAAACAACGCCTTCTTCGGGTTGTCGCGGCACCATTGCAGGAACGCACCGACGGTTGTTACTTCCTTGGGCACGGCCGGACCCACGCAGAGTGCGAACTCGGACACGCCGCACATGGCTACTGGAACAAAATCCACAAGCGGGTTGTAGGTCAGCTTGCGATACAGATGGGGAAAGACCGTCAGTGGGAAGTCAGGCGTGACCACGATCGAGTCGCCGTCGTTCTTCGCCCGGATCGCGGCGTCCAGCGCCAAACGACCACCTGCTCCGGCACGGTTGTCGACGATCGCATCGAACCCACCCATCTGGCGTGTCACCAAACGGGCGATCACGTCAGTGGCACCGCCTGGCGGAAAACCGACGTACACGTGCAGGGGAGTGGCCGCGAAGGCTGGCAGCGCTCTGTACAACGACACGGCACCGGCGCCCTTCAGGAACATTCGGCGCCGAGGTTGGAATGGCTTCGACGTACGAGGTCCGCTAAATCGGGTCATGTTTGTCTCCTGATGAATCGCGATTCTTCAATAGGTGTCGCCATCAATCCATAGAGATAGCATGAATCCTCGGTATAGCTGACGTCTATACTTGTCGATTGACGGATCTCTGAGGCTGCGCCGCCATTTCGGCCGATCCCCGACACCATGAGCGCATGGCGACAGGGCAGATCGACTTCGCGCCCGGCGTTCTTTGTGTCAATGCGACCCCATTGGCCTGAAGCGCGCGCGTCGCTGTCGAGGCCGAAGAGGTGCCGGGCTAAGGTCGAGCCAGGGTCTCCGCCAACTCCCACAGCGACCCCATCTGTCCTGAATGGAACAGCAGGGGCGGCGTGTCGGTCCGAGAGAACCGTTCCACGCGCCCGAGGATGATCGTGTGGTCGCCCTCCTGATGGCGCGAATAGGTTGAGCATTCGAACGTTGCCACACTGTCGAAAAGCCTTGCGCAGCCATTCGAGCCCACCTCGAACGCGTCCGCGAACTTTTCGAACTTGTCGGCCGCGGGTTTGGCGAAATGCCATGCCAGGTCCTTCTGCCCGGCGCCCAGCACACTCAGGTTGAACGGTCGCGTCGCAAGGAAGGCGTCGGCGCTGCGCGTGTCGTCGCGAATGCTCCACAGGATGAGGGGCGGGTCCAGTGACACCGAGGAGAACGAGTTGATCGTCATGCCCTCGCGCTTGCCGTCTGGCGTCGTGGTGGTCACCAGGCACACGCCCGTCGGGAATGCACCGAGAGCCTGCCGCAGGAGGCGGGCGTCGACCGTGTCGGCTTCGTCGCCCGTGATGAGTGCCCAGGAGTACATGGCTCGTGTCTCGTTCAGTACTGACCCTTGGGCTCCAGGCCGAGCAGGTATTGCCCCACCATCGAAGAGACCGCGTCCCAGTTCAAGCTGATGTGACGCGAAATGGCATTCGCATCGCGCCACATGCGTTGAATCGGCTGGTTGAGTGACAAACCTGCTCCCCCCACGCTGGCGAACACGGCCTCCACGGCATCGCGCGACAGGCGCGCGGCGAACGCATGGTCGCGACGATTGCGGATTCGCTGTTCGACGCTGATGATGTGGCCATCTAGCGCCATCTGTTCGACCTGCGCCGTGTCCCGGTAGAGCAGCAGCCGCGCTGCATCGACGCTGGCAGATGCTTCGGCCAAACGGGACTGCACCGGGAAGAACTCACTGAGCCTGTTACCCCCTCCGGACACCGCACCGCGCGTCACCCTCGTACCGGCCATCTGGATCATTTCGTCCACCGCACCTTGCGCCGTGCCGAGGATCGGCGACACAAGGCAGACGGGAACGGCCGACAGAAAGGGGATCCGGTAGATCGGATTCGAGTTGACTCGCGCGCCCGGAGGGTTGTTGGAGGAGGCTTCGGCGAACGTCAGCTTGCGGTGTCCCGGAATGAACGTCGGCTTGTCGATCACCACGCCCTTCGAGCCGGTCCCCGACTGGCCGGCGACATGCCAGTTGTCTTCGATCGACCAGTCCGAGCGCGGTGCCAGCAGGAACCCCGCCGTCGGCGAGGCGCCCTTTTCTTCGGGCGGAAACTGGACCCCCAGGAGAGCCCACTGGGAGTTGTCGACGTTGGAGGCGAACAGCCATTTGCCCTGCACAACATATCCGCCATCGACCTTCTCCGCCATCGTGGCCGGCGCGTATGAGCCACAGACAATCGCTTGGGGATCGCTGCCCCATACGTCGTCCTGCGCTTGCTCAGGGAAGGTTCCGACCAGCCACTGGTGAATGGCGCCCAGCGAACATCCCCAAGAAGACGAAGTGCAGCCGCGTGCGATTTCGCTGACGACGTCGATGAACGCAGTAAATCCGTACTCATAGCCACCGTATCGGGCAGGCTGCATCAGCTTGAAGAAGCCAGCGTCGTGAAAGGCCCGCGTCGTTTCGTCGGAGACACGGCGGTCCTCCTCGGTCCGTTGAGCCCTGGCGCGCAGCATGGGGACCAATTCGCTTGCAGACGCAACTAATTGCTCGATCGGGGGCGCACCTTCCACCGGTGACTTTCTTCCCGGTGCGGGAAGGTCGACCCGGTTCAGCTGCGCGAATGGGGCGAAGGGTGCTGCGACGTCGTTCATGGGAAGTCTCCAAGAGGTTGGGGTGGCATTCGTTCGAGGCCTCCATTGAAATTCATAACACTTGCAAACGCAATCAATAATTGCCTAGGGTTTTCACTACCAGGATTGCCTGCTTCGTTTGTAAGATTCGGCATGGCCAAGAGAAAACCAGTATCAGTTGCGCCGAGGAACGAGGTGTTCGCAGCGCTAGCCCCCGCAGATTCAGTTGCATTTGCAGGCAAACTAGACAACCACGACCTCGATCGCGCTATCCCGTACTTGCTTGCGCGCGCAGGGGCCCGCATGGGACAGTCGTTCAGCCGCGAGTTGAAGCAGTTCAACCTCTCCCTGACCGAATGGCGCGTCTGCGTGGCGCTCCATCACCTGCCGCAGCAGCGCCTCTCCGACCTTGCCCTGCACACGTCGACCGAGCCCTCGACGCTTTCGCGCGTGGTCGATGGCCTGCTGCAACGCGGCGTGCTCGTGCGCGATCGATCCGATGAGGACGCCCGCGCCCTCGCTCTCGAACTGACCGATGCGGGGCGCGAACTGACGCTGCGCATCATTCCCCTGGCCCAGGTCTATGAGCGCGTGTCGCTGTCGGGGCTGACTGCGGTGCAGGCGGAATCGCTTCGACAGATGCTGCGAATGGTCTACGAGAACCTCGCGGTGCTGGACAACGAGTAGAAACTCGTAGAACGGAGGCCGCCAGTGAACATCAACTCAATCGACCTGAATTTGTTCCTGGTGTTCCAGGCGATCTATTCCACCCGCAGCGTCACGCTCGCAGGCGATCGCCTCGGCATGACGCAGTCGGCGGTCAGCAATGCGCTCAAGCGTATGCGCGAGCGCTTCAACGATGCGTTGTTCGTCCGCTCGGCCGACGGGATGGTTCCCACGCCGGCGGCTGAGCGCCTCATTGCTCCGATCGAGGAGGGACTCGCAAGCCTGGCGCAGGCTATCGACCAGGGGCGCACCTTCGAGCCTGAGACTTCCAGCCGCCTGTTTCGAATCGCAGTGAACGATGTCGGGCAGTTGGCCATGATGCCGGAGCTGCTTTCCGTTGCGCGGAACATAGCGCCGGGCATTCGCTTTGAAACCGTGGATGCGGCCATGGCCGAAGCCCGCCAGCGGATGCTCCACGGGCAAATCGACATCGCGCTCGGCAGTTGGGAGCCGATGGGTCCATCGTTCTATCAGCAACGGTTGTTCGACGAGTCATTCGTGGTTCTGATGTCCAAGACATCGGCGCTGGGCACGCCAGAACACATCACGCTGGATGACTACCTTGCAGCCGAACACGTCGCCTATCGACCGCAAGGCACCACTGATTCCCAGCTTCAACAAACGCTGGACCGCGCAGGCGCACTAGATCGGCGCCGGGTCGTCTTGACGGCTGCCCATTCCCTCGGCTTGTCGTCGATCGTTGCTGCGTCGGGGCTGTTGCTGACCGCACCCTCGCGGCTCGCCAAGGCGATGGTGGCATCACGCACGGATCTTCACATCGTCGACGCACCCTTCGATGTCGTGCCCTTCGAGATCCGGCAGCAATGGCACGAGCGCTTTCACCAGGACAGCGGCAACCGCTGGTTGCGCGAGCTGCTCTTCGGCCTGTTCCATGAGCGGTCTCGCCGCGCGCCCGAGGTGCGGCCGCAGGACGCGCTCGCTGAAGATCAAGGCGCCGGAGCAGCACCCTCGAACGCTTGATCGAGCAACTTCCTCAGAGGCGCGCGCTCGAGCGGTCGTGGATTCGGATACTGGTTCGACACCGCCAGTTCCACCGCCTGGTCCAACCCGCTCTCGTCCATGCCGATCGCATTCAGCGAAACCGGAGCGCCATGCGATTCTGCAAGTGCGAACAGCCCCATGGGCGCATTGGCGACGCCGAGCGCCCGCGCGATGCGGATCATGGCCTGTGGCGCCGCCTCCGCGTTGTACTGAAGGGCGTGCGGCAGGACGACCGTATGCACGTCGGCATGCGGCAGGTCGAAGGTGCCGCCCAGCGTGTGGCACAGCTTGTGGTGCAGGCCCATCGACACGGCACCGAGAACAGTTCCGCAGAGCCAGGCGCCGTAGAGAGCAAGACCGCGCGCAGCGAGGTTCTGAGGATCGTCTCGAAGTGATTGCAGGGAAGCCGCGCAGGCACGAATGCCTTCTTCGGCCATCAATGCGGTCACCGGGTTGCCATCGTGGGCGTACAGGCCTTCCGCCGCGTGGGCGATCGCATTGATGGCGCTCGTGACGGTCAGATCCATCGGCAGCGACAGCGTGAGCTTGGGATCGTAGACCACCACTTTCGGCAGCACGCGGAGGTCGCGCCCGGTCTTCTTGACCCCTCCCTCGGTGATGCCATAGATCGGCGTCACCTCGCTGCCCGCGTAGGTCGTGGGGACCGCGATGATCGGCAGGCCGGATTCCAGAGCGATGGCCTTGCCGAGCCCGACGGTGGACCCCCCGCCGATGGCCAGTGCGCAGTCCACCTCCAGTTCGGTGGCGAGCGCGCGAGCCTTGCGTGCGACCTCAATCGGAACGTGCATGGCGGCCCCGTCGAAAATCGATGCAACGCGAGCGCCGATCCGGTCCGCCACGGCCTGCGCCTTTTCGCGCTGGTGGGGCGTGCAGAGGACCAGCGCCCGCCGGGCGCCGAGGCGATCGAGTTCCTCTGGCAGCCCGTCAATGCTGTCCGGTCCGAAGATGATGCGCGAAGGATTTGAGTTGTAGACGAAGGAGTCCATCAGAGGGCTTTCGGCAAAGGGTAGTCGACCTGGTGGCGCGCGATGCGGAGCTCTCCGAGTTCACGCTTCACGCGCACATGCTCGGGATGCGTCGCGTAGTCCTCGAGGCTCTGGGCGTCCTGGAAGCGAGTGAGGAGCACGACATCGCAGGCGTAGTCGATGCGACTCGCATCGATGCCGATCTCGAGCTCGAGCAGACCAGGCACCCGCCCGCGCAGGGATTCGAATGCATCGCGGATTGCCAGGCAGTTGGCCATGCGCTCCGACGCCGACGCCCCAGCGACGCGCCACATCACGACATGCTTCATTTCCACGCGCTATTCCTTTGCAGCATCGTTCAGCACGAAGTCGTAGTCGAGGGTGTAGAACGGCACGTCGCACCGCGTCCCGTCGGGCGCGGGGCCCGGGTTGTGCCGCTTCCAGTCGGCGATCAGCGAGGACCGCACGCCGAACACGGCGTCCGAGTCCAGATAGGGACCTTCGGCGCGAAACACGTGGGTGATGAGCGTCTGGTACCCAGGCGCCTGGATCATGAAGTGCAGATGGGCAGGACGCCAAGGGTGGCGGCCGAGCTTTTCCAGCATCTGGCCAACTGGACCGTCGTGCGGAATCGGATACGGGACGGCAACGATGGACTTGAAGTGGTAGTGGCCGTCCGCGCCGCTGGCGAGTTGCCCCCGTCCCTCCGCATGATCGAGACCGGTCCGTTGGACATCGTAGGATCCTTCGTCGTCGGACTGCCACACATCCATGCGCGCATCCGGGATGGGCTCGCCGCGAATCCCTCGGACCGCTCCGCTCACGAAGCAGGGCTCTCCGCTGGCACCGTTGGAGATGTCGTCTCCATTGCGGTACGACGGTGCGTCGGGCACGAAGAACGGCCCGAAGACCGTGGCCTCCGTGCATCCTTTCGGGCGGCGGTTGCACTGTGCCGTGACCAAGGTCGAAAGGCCCAGCGCGTCCGACAGAAGGATGAACTCCTGCCGCTTGTCATCGGTGATCTTTCCGACGCGGGTCAGAAAGTCGATGCCCATGGCCCATTCGGCCTCGGTCAGTTCGATCTCGCGCGCAAAATCGTGCAGGTGTCGCACGAGGCTGTCCATCACGGTCTTCAGGCGTGCGTCGGAGGTTCCGCCTTGCGCCTTGAGGGTGGCGCCGGTGATGGTCCATTCGTCGATGTCGATCATGTGATCCTCTTGTCTTCTGGCTTCAGACGAAGTGCCTAACCCAGCTTGAAGAGCGACAGGGCGTTGGTGCGCCCGATCTTGGTGCGGTCGGCCTCGCTGATGCTCGTGTCGTCGAACCAGTTCGAGGCGTGATCGACGTTTTCGAAGGGCCAATCGGTCGAGAACAAGATGCGGTCCGACCCGATCTCCAGCATCGCATCGATCAACGTCTGAGTGCGGAAGTTGCCGGAGGTCGTGAGATAGAAGTTCTCGTTGAAGTACTCACAGAGCTTGCGCTTGGCCGGGTAGGTCTTGGGTGCCTTGACCCACGCGTTGCGGTGATCGATCCGCCACATGTTGTAGGGCAAGCCCTCACCGAGATGGCCGAGGATGATCTTCAAGCCCGGATGGCGATCGAAGAGTCCACTCGCCATGAGGCGCAAGGCGTGCACGGCGGTCTCCTGTGCGAACGCCCAGGTGGGGCCGAGAAGCCAGGGGTGACCGTCATAGATCTGGGCCCAGCTCTGCAATGGATTGCGCGGATGGAGATAGAACGGCGCATCCAGGCGCTCTATCTGGTCCCAGAAATCTGCGTACTGGGGCGCATCGTAGTAGACGACGTTCTCGGGGGTTCCGACCTGTGAGAAACCATTCACCAGCGCGCCACGGAAGCCCAGTTCGGTCATGCACCGCTGGAGTTCCTGGGTGGCCTTCTCGGGGTCCTGCATAGGCAGGGCGGCGAACGCCTGAAAGCGGTCGGGCCGCTTCGCGACCTGCTCGGCCAGAAAATCGTTGGCGCGTACCGACAATTCGTAGGCTTTCTTCGGGTCGGGCACCGCCTGAACGGCGGGCGCATTCAACGACAAAATCATCATCTCCATGCCGTAATCGTCCATCTGGCGCAGGCGCCCTTCATGGATGTCCAGCAGGCGACTGCTCAATTCCTTCCAATAGTCTCCAGGCACGAAGCCAGCCGAATCCTGAAGCGTTTCGGGAATCGCGAAGTGCTCTTCGAGACCAATCTTTCCTTGCATGGCTATCTCCTCTGTAGGGTTGGGCGCCGCGAACGCCCGATTGCATGGCGTTGCCACCTCGGCGCTCGCCAGACCGTCGAATCTACGAAAGCCTCGTGCAACGGTCGAACAGTTATCGGTGATAGCGCACATTCGCGGGGCGCATGGAGGAGCGGGTCGGCATCCCAGGGAACCCCGATGACCCGATGCCTGTGGGTAGACCCTACCCAACATTTCCAGGATGCATAAGGACCATCCTGAATTTGTGTTGGACCGGCCAAGGCAGACTGCCCATCATCGGTGGGACCGCCCGACCGCTCTTGCCGCGAGATGCGAGGAAGGCCATCCGTTCGAAGACAAAGACCATGCGCCAAATCAATCTTCATCAACTGGCCGACGATGCCCGCTTCAACCGCTTCCACGGCCTCGTGCTGTTCTGGTGCGCGCTGATCATCGTCTTCGACGGCTACGACCTGGCGGTGGTCGGCATCGCCCTGCCCTCGATCATGAAGAAGATGGGCGTGGATGCGACCAACGCCGGCTTCATGGTCAGTTCGGCGCTGTTCGGCATGATGTTCGGTGCCATCTTCCTGGGCACCGTCGCGGACAAGATCGGCAGGCGCTGGGCCATCGCGATCTGCATTGCTCTTTTCAGCGTCTTCACCGCCGCCGCCGGCCTGGCCAACGACCCGGTCATGTTCGGGGCCATGCGTTTCCTCGCCGGACTCGGCATCGGCGGCGTCATGCCCAACGTGGTGGCGCAGATGACCGAGTACTCACCCAAGAAGATCCGCGCCACGCTCGTCACCCTGATGTTCAGCGGCTATGCGGTCGGCGGCATCGTTGCTGCGATCCTCGGCAAGGGGCTGATCGAGACCTATGGCTGGCAATCGGTGTTCTTTGCGGCCGGCCTGCCGGTGGTCCTGATTCCGTTCATCCTGAAGTCGATGCCCGAATCGATGCCATTCCTGCTTGCCAAGGGCCGGATCGAAGAATTGAAGAAGATTGTCATGCGACTCGACCCTGCCTGTCAGCTCTCGGCCGCCGACCGTTTCACGGTCCCGGCCAAAGACAGGGCCGACAGTGCTCCGATCAAGCACCTCTTCTACGAGGGTCGCGGCTTCAGCACCGTGATGTTCTGGGTCGCCTTCTTCATGTGCCTGTTCATGGTCTTCGCGCTGAGCTCATGGCTCACGAAGCTGATGGCGAGCGCAGGCTACAGCCTGGGCTCCGCACTGACATTCGTGCTTGTGTTGAACGTGGGCGCCATGATCGGCGCGATCGCAGGTGGCTGGCTCGCAGACAGATTCCATATCAAGTACGTGCTCGCAGGGATGTATGCGTTGGCCGCGATTTCGCTCACCTTGCTCGGCTACAAGATGCCGACGCCGGTGCTCTACGTCCTCATCGCCCTGGCGGGCGCATCGACCATCGGCACGCAGATCGTGGCCAACGCGTACACCGGCCAGTTCTACCCGATGGCGGTACGCGCCACTGGCCTCGGCTGGGCATTGGGGATCGGGCGCAGCGGTGCCATCCTGGCGCCGATCCTGATCGGGGTGTTGGTCGGGATGAACCTGCCCCTGCAGCAGAACTTCATCGCCATCGCGATCCCGGCCGTGATCGGCATGATCGCGGTCCTGCTGATCAATCACGATCGATCAGCTTCTCAACGTGGCGGCGTGGAAGCCGAGTCGGCCCAGGCAGCATCGGGTGTTTCGGTGGCGGCCGGAAGCTGATCGCGATCCGCGGCCGCGTCTTCGCCTGACGAAGGCTGCCCAAGGGGCAAGTGCGACTCGCTCGACCGTGGAGCAGATCGGCTGGGCTACGATGGCGGGGCGCGAAAACTTGCACCAATGCCTCTTCCCCATGCAACTGACTTTCCCGCCCGCGACCCATTCCGGCCTGGACCGGGATTTCGATGCCGACCGCTGGCACGCACTGGCTTCGGAGGCAACAGACGAGCCTTGGCAGACGCTGCCGGGCCATGTCCACCAGTCGAGCTTCGGCCGGCCTTGGATCGGCCTCACCGTGTGGCACCAGGTCGGCCCGCTGGGAGACCTCTATGTCCCGCCGGTCAGTGCCCACACCATTCTCCTGCGCCGGTCAACGCCCACGGGGCTGGTCCAGCGGCAAGGGGATGCGGTCGCGCAGACGCGTTGGCAACCAGGCGAGGCGGTGGTGGTTCCGGCGGGGCTGCCCAGCTTCTGGCGCAGTACCGCGCGGCGCGACAACATCATCATCAACCTTGCGCCCGCGTGGCTGCAGCGGGCGGCAGGTGGTGACGTCCAGCTGCAGGGCTGCTTCGGTCGAAGCGACCCGGTGCTGGCAGGCTTCGCTCAGGTGCTACTCGGCTCCCTCGACAACAACATCTCGCTGCATCCGGCCTTCGGCGAGAACCTGGCGCAGGCCCTGGCGCTGCACCTGCTGGAAAACTACGCCAGCCTATCGTTGCCGCAGAGTTCGCATGGATCGCTGTCGAGGCGCCAGATGATGCGTCTCGCCGAGGCGGTGGCCGTCGCCCTGCATGAGCGCTGGCCGGTGGCCCGGCTGGCCGAGCTGGTGGGACTGAGCCCGTTCCACTTCTCGCGCACCTTCAAGGTCTCCTTCGGCACGACGCCGCACGCCTGGCTGAACCTGCAGCGTATGGAGGCAGCCGCCCGGCTGGTCCACGGATCGCGGATGCCGCTGGCGGACGTTGCCCAGGCGACCGGCTATCCGTCGGCTGCCCACTTCAGCCAGGCCTTCCATCGCCATTGGGGCGTCACGCCCTCCGCCTATCGGCGCTCGAACTAGGCCCCTCCCGGCGGATCGGGTCTTTCCCTAGGTTGCGCAGGATTACGCAAGCAGCCGCAAGGAGGCGACAGTGGCGCTGCGGCCATGCGGCAAAGTCGCGCCGACTCTCGGCACAGACCCCAAAAAAAACCCGCAACGGAGATCCGAACATGACCACACGTCGCCAATTCGCTGCCCGACTGGGCGCCTTTGCCGCGCTGGGCGCTGCCAGCCTGCACCATGTCGCCTACGCCCAGCAGCCCGAGCTCGCTCGCCTGCTGGTGGGCTTTCCACCCGGTGGCAGCACCGACAACGTGGCGCGGCGACTGGCCGAGAAGCTTCGCGGCACCTACGCGGCCAACGTGATCGTCGAGAACAAGCCGGGCGCGGGTGCGCAGATCGCCGTGACCGCGGCCAAGGAGGCCGCAGCGGACGGCGCCACCCTCTTGCTGTCGCCACCCGCGCCGTTCACCGTCTATCCTCACACCTACCGGAAGCTTCCGTATGCGCCCGAGGACGTCCAGCCGGTGTCCATGGTCTGCACCTTTCCGTTCGCCTTCGCCGTCGGACCGGCGGTGCCCGAGAGCGTGCGCAACATCCCTGACTTCATCGCCTGGGTGAAGGCCCATCCGGGCAAGGGCTCGTTCGGGTCGCCGGCCTCGGGCTCCACCCCGCACCTGATGGGCAGCCTGCTGGGCCAGCTGGCGGGCATCGAGCTGACCCATGTTGGCTATCGCGGCGACGGCCCCGGCCTGCAGGACCTGATGGGCGGCCAGCTGCCGGCCTACTCCACCGTGCTGGGCAGTTACCTGCCGCAAATCAAATCGGGACGCCTGCGCCTGCTGGCCGTCTCCGGACCGGCACGGAGCGCCTTCGCGCCCGACATCCCGACCTTCCGCGAGCAAGGCTTCGACCTGGCCATGACCGAGTGGTTCGGCATGTTCGTGCCGGCGCGCACGCCCGCTGCGGTCGCGCAGCGCGCGGGCGATGCGGTGCGCGCTGCCGTGGCGCAGCCGGACTTCGTGCGCGCATTGGCTGAGTTCGGCATGACGGCCCAGGGTTCCAACGCACCGGACCTCGCCCAGCGCGTGCGCGCCGAAAGCGCGCAATGGCGAGATATCGTGAAACGGATCGGTTTCACGGCCGAATCCTGAGAGCGGCCACATGACATCAATCACATCCATCGCCGACGTCACGCCCCTCTGGCGGCCCAGCCCGGAACGCAAGGCACAGGCCGTCATCACGGCCTTCGAAAGCTGGCTCCAATGCGAACAGGGCTTGGAGTTCGACGGCTACGAGCAGCTCTGGCGCTGGTCGGTCGACGAACCCGAAGCGTTCTGGCGCGCGATCCTCGGCTTCTTCGACTTGCCCATGGCCACGCCTCCCCTCCGCATGCTTGAGGGCGACATGCCCAAGGCGCGCTGGTTCGAGGGTGCGCGCCTCAATTTCGTCGACCAGGCGTTGCGCCATACCGGGCTCACCGTGCCGGCCATCGTGTACGAGAGCGAGGCCGGCGGCACAGGCGAAGTTTCGTGGGAGACCTTGCGTCGGCAGGTGGGTGCGCTGGCCTCCGCACTGCGCGGGCTCGGCGTACAGCCCGGCGACCGAGTGGCCGGCTACCTGCCCAACATTCCGCAGGCCGTAGTGGCCTTTCTCGCGGCAGCCAGCCTGGGTGCGGTTTGGTCGCTCTGTGCGCCCGACATGGGGCCGGTCAGCGTCGGCGACCGCTTCAGCCAAATCACGCCCAAGGTCCTGGTCGCGACGGACGGCTACCGCTTCGCCGGCAAGCCCTTCGACCGCCGCGCCCCGTTGGGCGAGATCCTGGACCGGCTGCCCTCGATCACCGGCGTGGTGTGGGTGCCACACCTCGACCCGCTCGCCGGGCCGCCGGCGCAGGCCGCACGGCGCACTGTCGTGTCCTGGACCGATGCGATAGCAGTCGACGCTCCACTGCGCTGCGAAGCCCTGCCGCCCGATCATCCGTTGTGGATCCTCTACTCATCGGGCACCACAGGACTGCCCAAGCCCATCGTCCACGGCCACGGCGGTGTGCTCGCGAACGGCATGGTCAACATGGTGCTGCACAACGACCTCAAGCCAGGCGTGCGCGTGCTGTGGGCAGTGAACACATCCTGGATGGTATGGAACGCACACGTGATGGGGCTGCTGGGGGGCGCCACGCTGGTGCTCTACGACGGCAGTGTCACGGGCGCGGGTCCGGAGCCTGACTGGGCGCACCTGTGGAAGCTCGCGGGTCGACACCGGGTGAATGTCTTCGGCGTCGGCGCGGCCATCCACCATGCGTTCCTCAAGGCCGGTATCGTGCCGCGCGAACTGGCCGACCTCTCGGCCCTGCAAACGGTGTGCTCCACGGGCTCCCCGCTGTCGCCGGAGGCGTACCGCTGGCTCTACGCGGCGGTCAAGGAGGACCTGTGGCTCAACATCGTGTCCGGTGGTACCGACATCACGGGCGGATTCCTGGTTGGCCTGCCGACCTTGCCGGTGCGCATGGGGGAGATGCAATGCCGCGTGCTTGGCACGCACGTCGAGGCCTGGAGCGATGACGGGCGACCGCTGATGGACGAGGTCGGCGAACTGGTGTGCGTGCGGCCGATCCCTTCGATGCCGCTGTACTTCTGGGGCGACGCGGATGGCAGCCGATATCGCGAGAGCTACTTCGACAGCTTCCGCGACACGGCCGGCCGGCCGGTCTGGCGCCAGGGCGACTGGCTGCAGTTGATATCGCGGCCGGAGGCCGTGGGGGGCATCATCTACGGCCGCTCCGACGCCACGATCAATCGACAAGGGGTGCGCATGGGGACCGCGGAGTTCTATCGCGTCGTGGAGGCGCTGGAGGAAGTGGTCGACGGCCTCGTCGTAGACCTCGAATACCTGGGACGGCCTTCCTACTTGGGCCTGTTCGTCCAATTGCGACCTGGCCTCGTCCTCGACGAAGCGCTGCGGCGGCGTATGCGGCAGGGGCTGCGCAGCAGCCTGTCTGCCCGGCACGTGCCCGACGAGATCCTTCAGGTCGACGCCATTCCAAAAACCATCACCGGCAAGAAGCTCGAGTTGCCTGTCAAGAAACTGATGCTGGGGCACGCGCTGGAAAAGGTCGTAAAGCGGGACGCGCTGGCGCAGCCGGAGAGCATCGACTGGTTCGTGTCGTTCGCCGAGGAACATCTGCGGCGTGTGCAGGTTGTGCCTGGCATCGGCTCCTGACGCCGCTGCCCCCTATGGGGCGCCGCATGAAGGACTCGGGCCTGCGTTGCGTCGTTCGGGTCAGGTGCTGCCTCACCAGCGGTACGAAGGCTGACCTTCTTCGCCACTGCAGCGACAGGCGCCACGGCCTTCGCGACCGAGGATGCTGCAACGACGCCAGATTGGTCAATGAGGAACGGCTGGTTCGTCATGCTGGTACTGGCCACCACTGCGATGCAGACCTTTCGCGATGTGGCCGGCGAAGATGCGCTGATCTCCCATGCCCCAGCAGGTCAAGAACACGCGGGGCCAGATCGCCATGGCGATCGACGCCAGCATGGCCACCGTATTCACGCAATGGAGAAGCACGGTCCAGTACGGCTCGCTGAACGTGCGCATGAGCAGCCACGACCCCGTCTTCACCCAGCAACTGCAGCAGCTAAGCCAGTTCTTCTCCTTGTCGCACGAGCCCGGTCAGGCAGCCCAGATCGCGCTGGCCGTGCAGGCGCGGCAGCTCGGCCAGCAGACTTCGCTGATGGCCGGCATCGAGTACTTCTGGATCGTGATCTGGGTTGCAACACCCGCGCTGGTGGTGTCCGTGTGGCAACGGATCTTTCGGTGAGCTGGCTGGCTGGCTGGCTGGCTGGCTGGCTGGCTGGCTGGCTGGCTGGCTGGCTGGCTGGCTGGCTGGCTCAACAAAGTAAATCTCATAAAATCAAATGGTCCCATCCTCGCGCTGGCCGGTGTTGCCTTTTTGGCATCGGCGTGACCGAATTCGCCCCCTTGGGCGTGCTGCCCCTGGTCGCCCATGACCTGCAGGTGTCCATTGCCAACGCGGGGATATTGATCGCCGAGCGGCGGCCGCCGGTGTTTGTCGGGCGCAGAGGCGAGGATCCGCCGCCGGAGTGATCGACCGGCGGCAACGGATTCCAATCTAACGTAGCGAGGGGCGCGCACAGCTTCTCGCTCACGTCCTCGCCCACGCGCTGCAGGTTTTCGGCAGCGCCTAGCGGCGCGGTGCGTCCTGGGCCGCCGCGGGGTGCACGCGGCCGGTGCGATGGTCAAGGCCGCCAAGGTGCGCTTGGTCACAGCACAGCAGCCGGGCGGCGGCATCATCACCGTGATCGTGTGCGGCGATGTCGGCGCCGTGAAGGCGGCAGTCGACGCCGGAGCCGCGGCGGCCCAATCGGTCGGCCAGCTGCGCTCGGCCCACGTCATTCCACGCCCGCACGACGATGTCGAGGATCTTCTCGAGCGCCCAGCCGTGCGTTAAGCGGTCCATGTTGCTGCTGCGAGGCAGCATTGAATTCCCTCGATTTCGGCGGAATCGCCCCTCAGCACACCGGCGCATTGGCCCGCGCCAGCATTGCGTCGAGCAGCACGTTGCAGCCGACCTCCAGGTGTGCGAGCTGCGCATCCTCGACCTCGTTGTGGCTGATGCCGTCGCGGCAGGGGACGAAGATCATGGCGCTGGGGTACACCATGGCATGTGCACGGCGTCGTGGCCGCCTCCGGTGACCATATCCATCACCGACAGACCGCGCCCTCGCGCACCTCGCCGACCAGGTCCGCATCGAAAGGCGTCGGCGGGTTGTATTGGGCCGGACGCAGCTCCACACCGACCCCGAGTCGCTGCGCGACGCCGTCGCAAGCTCGCCGCAGCGCCTCGTGCATGGCTGCGAGCGTCGCGGCATCCGCATGGCGGATGTCAACCGTGAACTCGACACGCCCCGGAATGACGTTGCGCGAGGACGGGTGCACGTCGAGCACGCCCACCGTGCCGCGCCCATGCGGCTGATGAGCATTGGCGATATCAATCATGGCCTGGACGATGTGCGTCGCGGCCAGCAGCGCGTCCTTGCGCATTGGCATCGGCGTCGGGCCGGCGTGCATTTCCATGCCGGTCACCGTGACGTCGTACCAGCGCACACCGAGCGAGCCGGTCACCGCACCAACCACCTTGTTCTCGAGTTCGAGCACTGGACCCTGCTCGATGTGGGCCTCGAAGTAGGCATCGACCGCGCGACCGCCGACGGGCGTGTCGCCTGCATAGCCGATCGCGGCGAGTTCGTCGCGCACCGAGGGCCCGGCCGCGTCGCGCGCATCCAGCGCGGTGGCCAGCGTGAAGCGGCCGGTGAAGACACCGGAGCCCATCATCAACGGCAGGAAACGCGATCCTTCCTCGTTGGTCCAGATCGTGCTTCCGGCGGCACGGTTTGGTGCAAAGCGCACCATTCCCGCACCAATCACGTCGGCCGGGGCAGAGGGCTCACCCGCTCCGGCTGAAGAAATGCGCAGCCTCGTCAGTCCTCGATATATGGCTATCTACCGACTGGGCGAAACGAGGCTGCTCGACGTCGAGGACTCATGCCTGCTACACGGCGTATAACGACGCGCGAGGCGCCGAGCGGGAGGAGCGGAACAGGTCCTTCGTCGGTTCCTTGCCGCGGATTCATCTCCGGGGCGACAAATGGATGCCAGCGATCATGCAGCGGACCGACCCGCCCGCCATCTCGATGGTGGGCACCGCCAGCGGCGACAGGCGCGCCGAGCGCTCGATGCGAGACTTCTGTGCCGGGGTCAGGCTGTCGCAAGCCCGCTGCGAGAGCGCGAGGAGTCGGCCATTGCGGCCGGTGAGCTCTATGGCATTGCCCGCGAACTCGCCGATCTGGGCATGGCTCAGTTCGATGACCTCGCGGCCCGATTCTTCCAGCCGAGCACGCACCTCGGCGGCGCGCAGCGGGTCTGTGATCGTGTCCAGTCCGATCAATGCGAACTCCGTGGCCACGCACATCAGCACGTTGGTATGGTAGATGGGCTGCCCGGCCGCGTCGGCCGTGTCGAAGACCATGGGCTCGAAGTTGAAATGCGTGCTGAAGCGTTCCAAGGCCACCGGGTTGGCGCGATTGGAACGGGCGGCATAAGCCACGCGGGCCAGGTGGTCGAACACCATGGCGCCGGTGCCTTCGAGGAACAGGTTGTCCTGCTCAAGACCCGAGTAGTCGATCACGTCCTGCACGCGATACTCGGCCTTGAGCATCTCGATCACGTCAGAGCGGCGCTCGCGCCGACGGCTCGGCGAGTACATCGAATAGATCGCTACATGCCCACCCGGGTGGGTGGAGAACCAGTTGTTCGGAAAAACCGAGTCGGGGGTATCACGCTCCCCCTCATCCTCGAAGAGGTGGACGCGCACTCCCTGCGCTTCGAGGCATTCGGCAGCGGCCGTCACCTCGCGATGACCCGCGCATGCCAAGGCCTCGGCCTGGCCCTGCTCGGCCGCGCTCTGGAAGGCATTGTCGACAGCAGTTTCAGGATTCGGCGTGAACCGATGAGGACGGATCATCACGACGGCTGCAGGGGCCTGGATGGAGCGAATAGCGGACATGAGTGGCGCGACTCCCTTGCTCTTTCCTGGACTCTCAAGCGGCCCGGCGCATGACCGCGCGGGATGCACCCGAACGGGTATGTCGAAACAGATCCTTCGGATCGTCGGCCCAGGGCACCAGTTCGACTTCGATGCCGAGATTGCGCTTGACGGCCTGTTCATTCACGTAGCGCAGCGTCGAATAGTCTTCCAGCGCGAAGCCCACGGAATCGAACACCGTGACCTGCTGGACACTCTCGCGCCCGGGCTGCGTCCCGGCCAGCACGCGCCACAGGTCGACCACAGGAAAGTCGCGCGGCAGTTGCTGGATGTCGCCCTCGATCCGGGTCTGCGGTTCGTATTCGACGAACACGCGCGCACCGCGCAAGACATCCGCATGCAGTTCGGTCTTCCCGGGGCAGTCGCCACCCACGCCGTTGATGTGCATGCCGGGCTCGACCATGTCCGGCGTGAGGATGGTGGCGTAGGCCTTGTCGGCGGTGACCGTGGTCACGATGTCGGCGCCGCGCATAGCCTCGGCTGCGGAATTGGCGCGGATGATCCTCAGCGAGGGATAGACCGAGAGATTGCGGACCAGTTTGTCCGTGGCGCGCGGGTCCACGTCATAGACCGCAATCTCGTCGATCCCCAGGTGGGCGTGGAAGGCCAGCGCCTGGAACTCACTTTGAGCGCCGTTGCCAATCAACGCCATGCGGCGCGCATCAGGTCGCGCCAAGGCGCGTGCTGCCATCAGCGAAGTGGCGCAGGTGCGCAGCGCGGTAGCCACGGTGAGTTCCGACAGGAGCACGGGATATCCGGTTTCGACTTCGGCCAGCACGCCGAACGCCATCACGGTGTACAGCCCGCGTTGCGTGTTGCTCGGATGCCCGTTGACGTACTTGAACGCATAGCTCTTGGCATCGGACACGGGCATGAGTTCGATCACGCCGATGTCGGAATGGTTGGCGACGCGAGCAGACTTGTCGAAATCGCGCCAGCGAACGAAGTCTTCCTGGATGGTGTCGGCCAGATCGCCGATGAACTTGGCCACGCCGATGGCCTGCACGAGGCGGGACATGGTGGGAACGTCTACGAAACGGGTCATATGAACTCTCTTCAAGGTTCGGCCGCAGGGTGCAACCGTGTCGAAGATTGTTCTTTGAAAGGGAGCCAATGTGAACAGCTCAAGTTGTCACTTTATTCCAGTTTCAATACAATTTGCTGCATTTATTTTCCAATCTGCCAAATGGACGACACGGACCGCCAGCTCATTTCCCTGCTTCGTGCCGAGGCGAGGACGCCCGTCGTTGCGCTTGCAAAAAAGCTGCGCGTGGCGCGCGCAACGGTACAGAACCGCATCGCGAAGCTGGAAAGCGACGGGACGATCGTCGGCTATACAGTGCGCCTCAAGCCCGAGGTGGAATCTCATCACATCCGCGCGATGATGAGCATCGAGATCGAGGGGCACCATGGGGAGGCGGTACGCCGCGCACTTCGCGGGAATCCCAATGTGTCCACCTTGCATACGACCAACGGTCGGTGGGACCTGATCGCTGAACTTCGGGCCGATACCCTGGAAGCATTCGACAGTGTTCTCACCGCAATCCGCTCGACTCAAGGCATCTCAAACACGGAGACGAGCATTTTGCTGTCCACCCACAAGCTGTGAACGCCAGCCGCCGGCTGAATGCGCAACGATTGATCGCTACGCGATGCGCAGACTAGAAATCAGGGCGCAGAGCCCGTGGCGTCAAGCGACATCAGGAACTGGCCCCCCCATGTTGCCTCATCTCATCGCCTCTCCCGCCACCTCCTGCTACTGGCGCTCGCCTTGAGCGGCAAGGGTCGCAACTTCGGGAGATTCCTGGAGGCCTGAATACCCGCCGAGCCGACGCGGAACAGATCCGCGGGAGGAAACCGCCATCCTCACCTGGGGCGCAGATCGGCCAAACAAATAGGCGCCTCATCATTGGGCAAGAACTCTACGCGGACTGAGGTCGACCCCTGCTTTGTACGCGCGTGCGCACTACACGGTGTCCTGCAGCAACAGCGCCAAATGGGATGGAACTTCTGCTTCCACAAGGCGCGTTGATCTCATGGCTTCCCGATAGATTTCCGTCCATTGAGAATGCGCTCGAGAAAAAGCGTGGCTCAAGCGGCTGGCACCGCTGACGCGGTGCTCCAGTGGCTCCTCGTTCATATGCAAGCTTGAAAGTGACCTTCTCCTCGCTCGTGCGTAAAATTCACTCCGGCGCATATTTGAATAGACGACGTTCATTCATCGACTTATCAAAAACGCCTTTGTCGCAAACGTTCACGACGCCAGGCGGCGAACTCCTTCAACTTCAAAGGTTCCAGACTCAATGACGAAGTCCTACGCGCAAATTAAATCTGCCATCGCCAAACTTGAAAGGGAAGCCGCTGCGCTTCGAGAAGCCGAAACGACAAAGGTGGTTGCGCAGATCAGGGAGTCGATTGCCAAGTTTGGCCTGACCGTCGAGCACCTCTTTGGCCGTGGCGCCAAAGCTTTGAAGACAGTCGCAGGCAAGGCCCTCGGTAGTGGCAAGGCAACGCGCAAGGGCGCAGGCATTCCCAAGTATCGCCACCCCAAGACGGGCAAAACGTGGACTGGGTTCGGCAAAGCTCCCGGATGGATTGCCTCCGCGCTCAATCGTGACAAATTCCTCATCAACCAATCTGGCGTCGTTGCGGCACCTTCGATCGAAAAGGCCGACGCGCCTGTCGCTGCAGTGGCAAAAAGGGCTACCCGCAAGGCCCGCAGCATTGCGGCACCGGTGAAGAAGTCGATTCGCGCCAAGCAGGTTGCTTCCGCTTCCGTCGCAGCTCCCGATGCGAAAGCTGAAACGACGGTTGCAAAGAAGGCTGCCCCGAAGAAGAGCGCTACCCCGAAGAAGGCCACGTCAGCAAAGAAGGCGGCTGCCGCCCCCAAGGCAGCCAAAGCTGCGAAGGCACCAAAGGCTGCTGCGAAGGCCCCCAAGCAGGCCGTCGCCAAGGCCGCGAAGTCGGAAGCCGCCACTAAGACCCGCCGCCCGCGTGCGTCCACAACCACTGCGTCGCCTGTGTCGACTCCCACCCCGTCAGAGACGGCGGCATCCCCGAGCTAAATTCACGTACGGCACGCACAAGATCGTTCCTTGTTCCCCAGGAATCCGTGCCAGCTGTCCCGCGGCGGCCGCGTCATACGACAATTCCGTGCTGGATCCTTCGAAGAAGGATCTGCACTCGCTCTTGATCGCCGGCAGCGGCGATCTCTGCCGGCGTTTGACCTCCCAGGAGGACATGCGGCTTGCGTAACCATGCGTCGGCCTCTTTCCCGAAGACCTGTCTGGCGAGACTGAGAAGTTCCTTTTCGTCATGAACCCGATCCACACTCGGTGAAGCGTCGACCTTGACCACAAGTCCTGGATTGAAGGCCTTGTTCTCGAATTCCCCGTGCCAGTTCAGATAGCCACGCGGATTTGAGATCACCCGGCAGTTCCCCACTTGGTAGTCGAAGCTGTCGTGCGTGTGCCCATGCACCCAGAGCACGGGGACCTCGAAAATCTCGGACCGCATCTCGTTGACGAAGCCGCCTGAGGACCAATCCTCGGCAAACCTCGGTGCAAGCGACTTGCGATGAGGTGCATGGTGAGTCACCACCACAGTTGGCCCTTCGAATGGTTCGGCGAGCTTCCTGCGCAGCCAGGAGCGATGCTGCCGATGGATACGCAAGGTGTCCATCGGCACCAGGCGCCGGGATCCACGCGAGTTGGATGTGTGCGGGTCATCGACTCGGATGGCTGAATAGTCGGCCAGGTAGCGTAAGCATTCCATCATCGAGCGATGCCGATCCGACAGTAGACGCACCTGTTGTCCCGCGAAGCCCGGGCTATCGATCCGCAAGCGAAAGTCAGTCCACAAGGTGCAGCCAAGAAAGCGCACGCCGGCGATCAGCATTTCGTCGCAGTCGAGAAAATGTACGCCCTGCTCTTTCGCTTGGCGGCGCATCTCGGCTCTTTCCATTTCGAGCACGGACTCGTAGTACTCGTGATTGCCGGCGATCTGCACCACGGGTTTGTCGGCAAATCGCGTCGGGTCTCGCAGCCAGCGCGCGACCACGCGACCGGGCGCAACGATATCGCCCGCCAGGATGGCCACGTCGTAGTCCAGGCCCTTCGGTACGTCGAAGGTCTCGAACTCAGCATGAAGATCAGAAAGGATCAGAAGCTTCATCTTTGATCAGTGCGCGTTGTCGATGGCCGCAGCGAGGACACGCTCGACCGCGGTACCTCTTTCGAGGGCCACTCGCGGTGTCAAGCCTTCCAGCGCAGGCGCCGGCGTCTCAAGGAAACCGAGGATCAGCCACGGCTCCTGCGTGCCCAGAGCTCTGCCGATGAGTTGAATTGCCGACCAGACAGACGGCTCGAACTGCCAACGGGGAAACCTCAGCGTTCCGTCGGGGCCGGCAAGCCCAATGCACCGGCCGCCAATGATCCACGTGGCCATCGTCGAACCATCCACGTTCAGGAGGGAGGCAGCCTCTGTGACGGTGATCATGTCGGCCGCTTGCAAGCGTTCGCGACGGTACCTTTTCCCCTCGCGAAGCAAAGCTGCTGTCTCTGCGGCCGTGGCGTAGAGATCCTTGGTCATGTCAGAAGTCCATCTTCGCAAACTGGCAATTGGAGCACCAGACCGGAATCAAAGTTCTGGTTCTCCGTTCTGCCGCTCCAGTTGACGTAACCGCGGGGGTTGCACACGACCCGGCATGATCGGACGCGGTAGTCGAAGCTCTGGTGCGTGTGCCCGTGCACCCAGAGCACTGGCACGTCGAAGAACGTCTCGGGCAGTTCATTGACGAAGGCGCCCGAGACCCAGTCTGCGGCGTAGCGCTCCGCGAGCGAGCCACGATGCGGTGGATGGTGCGTGACGACCACGGTGGGCCCAGCGAACGGTTCCGCGAGTTTCTTGCTCAACCAAGCCCGCTGGCCTTGATGGATCCTGAGCGTATCTTCCGCCCTCAGCTTCCTACCTTGACGGCTACGCCACGTGTCCAACTCCGCGAGGTCATCGGCCGTCCGGATCAGGGTGTAGTCGTTCATAAGGTTGGTCGCCCTCCTCATGGCCAGCCCCGCGTCGCGTCGTCGACCTTCGGCCGTCTCGATCGCCAACTCAAAGTCCGTCCAGAGCGTGCAGCCGAGGAAGCGCACACCGTCGATCACGACCTCGCCGCCATCCAGCAGATGCACCTGGCCGCCAGTCGCCACAGTTCGGGCCTCCGACTGGGCCAGATCCATCCGGCTGCCGTAGTACTCGTGGTTCCCGGGAACGTAGATCACCGACTTGCCGGCGAAGTGCGCCTCGGCCCACTTGACGCCGCGCCGACCGGGCGTGTGGATGTCCCCTGCGAGGACGAGGATGGCGCCGAAGTCAGCATTCTCAAGCTCGCGCGCCAGGACCTCTGCGGCCGCTTGCTCACCGCGACCCTTCGTTTTGGCCAGAGGGTTCACCCCGCGTAGCACCTCGAACTCCTCGAACACTTCGGTGCTCGCGATCCGCACGCGAAGTTCGTTTGCGCGGATCCAGTCAGCCACCTTTCGTGCTCCCGGCTTGTCTAGGTCACGAATGACCTCACACCGGACCATATCGGGAATGATCACCGGCAAGCCGGGAAAAAAAAGAGCGTCGAGAGCGGCACCGGCGGCCAGGGTAATCAACGGGCCGGAGCCCGTCACGATGAGCGCGAGAGGCTTCATTCGCCGCAGGACAGGTGGCGTGGTGTCGTCCATTCCATCAACTCCTGACCACGAAGACAGCGAACTCATCGCCGCCGTCGTCTTTGGGCCGACGGGACGTAGCCGCAACCTGCGGGCGCGGCTTCGGCGCATCGAAGTCGCGATCTTCGAACCGGCGACGCCCCTCGTAGGCGGCCGCACCCAAGGCGCGCTCGCTGGCCATGCGAATCTGGCGCGGCGTCATCCACGCCAAGCAGCAGATCTGGAGGTCCGTCGGACGTGCGAACGTCGCGCGCACCTCCTCCGTCGGCACCAACCGATGGAGCGTTGCCTGAAAAATGCTGTGCGCGAGCACTAGGCGCCCGTCGATGTCCGGCTCCTCGATGAAGAACTCAAGGAAGCGCGAGCGCACCGGTGCGGCAATCCGGCCAGCGTCGTTTGCCGTGGCCATGTACACCACGTGGCTCGCATTGAACTCGAAATCGACGCTCACGTCCTTCACCTTCGATGCCGTGACCGGCTCGAGCAAGGAAAGCAACGCATCCACCGGGCGGTGGTGACTGCCCTCATTGGCGCCCTTGTCGATCTCATCGAGCAGGACCACGGGGTTTGCCTTTTCCCCCAAGACGATGAGCTCCCACAGGGCACCCACGGACGAGTTGGACCAGTGCCGCTCCGAACCTCTCAGAAGAGTGTTGGACTGCGCGTTGTCGAACGACTGCCGATGGATCGGGGCGTGGAGGACCTCAGCCAGGCGCTGCGTGAAATGCGTCTTCCCGACGCCTGGCGCACCCAACAGCAGGATAGGCTGCAGGATTGCAGGCCGGCCTGACAGATCGGCCAGGGCCATAGCGCGCTGGATCGCATCGACGACAGCTGCAAAATTCGGCATCTCCGCGGCCAGCTGCCCGAGATCTTCCCGCCACGTTGCCGCTCGCGCCACCGTCCGCCACGGCCCATTGGCCATGGCCTTGGCAAAGTGCCGCAAATCGCGGGCAATGATCTCTTTGTCAGCCGTGGCCGGGTGCTTCTTCAGCGACTCAAACCGATCGCGAGCCGCATCCCAGTCGAAGACTGCAACGGTACCCGGCGGCGCCGGCGGCAGCTCGCCCGGGACCGTCAGTGCCTGTGCGGCCTGCAATGGTGTCTGGATTCGGGTGCTGCTACCGGACGGCGGTGGAAGATTGGAGCGCTCCTCATCCTCCGCCTTTTGCTTTGCTTTGTACGCTGCGTTGGCTTCGGCTCTCCGGTGCTCAACCTCTTCGAGTACCAGTCGTTCGCGCTCGAGCGCTTCAACCTCGAGCTGCTCCAGGAGCCAGATTGGAAGGAGAAATGGCTCGCAAAATTCCCCGCCAAGGTCCCCAGGATCGGCACGAATGCCGTATCCGACAGGGGCGATGATCTTCTGCTTCTTGCTGACCATTCTGGGCTCCTTGGCGGAGCCGATCGGTCAGCTCCTTAAGACTGGGGAATGAGGGATAGGGCGAAGGCCGCCGCTATTGCCTGATTCGAGATGCGGGTCGAGTAACCCGAGCAAATCGCCACGCGCATAGCCATACGCACGTCGAAAACGACGCGTTTGGTGGTTGCGGTTGAGAAGCTCAACATGACGATCTGCCTGAGGTGTTGGGGAACCATGTTGAGCAATCATAGCGATGACCCCCGCATTCCGTCAATTGCCATCCGACGTCAACATGCTGCTACAGAGGCGTCCGGACAGCGCGTCAGGACTGTTCTCAAGCGCAATCTCTGGCGTCTTCGGCCCCTAGCGCCAAGAAGATCAGCATGCAATCCTCCCACGAGCTCAATCCAATGCTCTGGGGCAATGCATTCCCTCTTTCTGGTCATTCCCGCATCTTCGGCGAACTCGATTCTTTGGCTTGTTCCCAGCCAGGGCGCAACCTCGCCCACAGTTCTTGCAGAGAGCTGTGCGCCTCCAGACCGCGGGGCGAGGACGCATTCACATCACCGCTCTGGCTGTCGCGATGAATGATCGCTGTCGACGCGATGCCCTCCCGGCAATAGCTCCACCGCTCCTGCCATTCGAAGGGGACATGAGAGCCGTAGGCTTTTCTCAGTGAACGCACTCCTCTACGACCTAGGGCTTTGTGAGACTCAAGATCCCCTTTGTCCAGTGCTCTCTGGGCGGCTCGCATGATGATCGCCTTTACGTGATACCCCAGGGTCTCTGCGGTGTTGAAGCCAAGCACGCGGCCGTGAAAAAGCGGGGGAGACAAGCACGCAACTTGTGATTGCAACTCCCGCAGCGTTGCTCCCGCCGGGTCTGCGATCAACAGGCGCCTCGATCTCCCACCGCGCGCGCGAACCAAGACTTGCCATGCCTGGAATTCCGCAGTCGGCGCGCAGAGGTCGCCCCAAGTCAATTCGCAGACTTCAGCAAGACGCAGTTCGCAAAAGTACATAAGTTCGAAGCATGCTCGCAACTCCAGCGTACAGTTCGTGTCGAGCACCCAGCACACATGATGCCACTCTGCCAGGCGCATTGAATCCGGAAGCTTTCTACCTACTCGTTTCGCGTAGACCTCGGCTTCGACGCACACGCTCGATGAGCGGCTAAACCTCAGATGAGCGTAGCCATGCCTGTGCATCCATTTCAGCAGCGACTTCAACGCGCCCGCGATCACTACGATGCCCGCGTCTCCCATGGGTTTGGTCATCGGGCTGCGCATGCTGTCGGCCCTGCGCCGCCCACCGCGTCGCAGCCATTCCGCGGGCGGATTTGTCAGGGTTTGAAAGAACAGGTCAAATTCCTCCTCGCGCAGTGATGACACGGCCTTACGCTCAATGAACCATGCCCAGTTGAATAGCAACTCGGCCGCTCTGCGATAGAGGGACCATGTGGATCTACTCTGCTCATGTTCGCTCAGCCATAGGCTTGTCGCGCCGAGATCGTCCGCGCACTCTCTATCACAGTGACCCGGCGTGTATCGATATTCGCCGTCAGATCCATCCAACCCGAACGGTGCATTCAACATTTCGAAGCGTACGAAAGCCCCAGTCATCTGCTCCTCCCCCGTGTCACTTCGGCTTCTTTGTACTCCACGAGCACGACCCGCCCCGCCGTGCGCGTGTCCCTGGATTCGCTGAGGCACGCCCAAGCCAGCCTGCCTGGCCAGTCACGAGTCGGATCCAGATCGCTGGCGAAGTCGCGTATCGTGGACGTCCATTCCTCCTTACGTTCTTGGTCAAAATCGACGCCGCAAGAATTGTCAGCGAGGCTTCGACGCCAACTGCGGGCGCTCGCGCGATCCGCCTGCAGGCAGGAATGCGCGAACTCGGCCCATAGGCGGAGGTCGTCCGCGATTGGGGCCGGCATAGGCAAGCTATCGGACAGGGACAATGACAAACCGCGTGCTCGCAGAACCGAGTTCATTCCGGCAGCCTCGAAGCGCAAGCGCCAAAGGTGGAACCCGTGCACGTCAGGCGAATTCAGCGCGCGCGTCGAAAGTACGTGCCCGAACCTATCAAGGTAAAGATGCTGCTCGAGCGGCCAATGGAAACGGTGAGATCTGACGTCGAACCGCCTTGCGAAGTGGCGACGCATCGACTTGTAGGTCTGTCGTCGCGCTCTTTCCAGTTCAGGCGAAGACCCGTCCAAGCGATCGAACGCCTGGATGAACACGATCCGCGTGTGTGGCGACTCGGTATGGACGTACCGCTTAGGGAGGTTCAAGGGTACGAGTTGACGTAGAAGCTCAAACGCCGCCCGGCGTCTTTCGACCGGCCCCGAACGACTTGGCCATTCCAGGATTCGAGGCGCATCGATCGACGTAGAGGCAATACATCGAAGCCACTTGTGGAGATCTGACAGCATGCGATTCCTTGGCGGCTTCTTCCAACTACATATGATGTCGTTCAGGGTCCAAGAAGGTGCCAGCATTGCGTTGCATGCCGCGCATCTCATGGGCACAGCAAACGCCGCCTCCGTGAGGGCATACCGAGGCGTAGGTGCTTTGCAAGTCTCGCAGGCGTCTCTGAGAGGCTCGTCGTGAATCGGGCACCGAACGAGTGCATCGATCTGAAAGACTGAAGCGGCAAACCCACTGCCAAGGCAACTCTTGCAGTAACGAAAGCGCTCATCCCCTGCAATCGCGCAAAACCATCTGGGGCAAAAGGTACCCAGCATCGACTGAGCCAAGCTCTTCGCGGCCGCGGCCAGTTGCATTGGAGGGTGGATCCCTCGATTCTCGGTTAGTAGGCTACGGCTGTGCAGGCCTTCGCCGTTCTCGTTGATCCCGATTTCCCCAACTTTGAACAGCATCCGAGACAAGCTCAGTTCATCCATTCCGTTGACCACAGCGAGCTTCGCGAGTTGAGTGAAGGGCCCTTCGTACGGAGAAATCCACTTCGCTGACCACAGCCACGCCGTCCGCTCGATGCTCATGTCCATGCTTGCTTCCCCTCAAGACACGGCGAACTGAGCCTGCTTGACCGCAGCAATCCAAATGTCAGCGCCGAATTGCGATGACTCTTGGCGATCCTCGGCTAGAAAGAAGAAGTTTCGGATGGCCTTCGCGACACTGTTCATGCTGGCCGTGTGCGTCCGGTGATCGACTCGCAAAGGGGCCGCCCGAACAAATGCTTTCCACGCATCATCAGCTTCTTGGCCGAGTCGCCAACCGAGCTTATAAGACTGGGGAAGAAAGAACTGCGAGAAGCAAATGCCGCTGTCCTCCGGGTACTGATGGCGACGGGGATTGTCATATGCGTCCAACGTCGCCTTCAGTTCCTCACTGTTGGCGATGCCGCCGAAATCGTGTCTGCACGCCAGAAATCTATCGATCAAATCAGTACGATTGTTCCTAAGCATCTTCGTGCGCTCAGTCTCGACCACGGGGTGCGCAAAGAAAATGGTGACGACAGTGATCTCACCCAGCCTAAGGATGTCGTTGACGATACCCTTGAGCATGCGAAGTTCGAACTGTCCCCAGTTCTGGGCTTCGTCTGCCATCAGAACGAAGTACTTGCAATTGGCGCTCCGACACCGGCCTATGATGGTCTTGATGACGTCTGTCCTCTTGTCCGACATCGTCCCCCGAACTGCCCCGTGGCCCATATCAAGCAAGATGTCGCAGTAGAAATTGCCTTCGGTTTTGCTGTCGTGGTCCTTGGCTCCCCAAGTTTGCACAAGGACGTCCCGGAACTTGCTTGCCAAGGTGCCGGCAATGAGGTCGATAGCAAAGGACTTCCCGATCCGCGGCTCGCCAGTCCAGTAGTGTCCGACCTCCCTCGTGAATACGATCTGTGAAACTAGGCTCTCGGCAGCTTGTACGACGGGCGTCGCGACATGTGCGCTGCACGTGACCACGGGATGAGACGCGTACGCATCCTCGCGCGCCGGACCAATAGAGAGAAGAGGGTGGTTGTTTGCCATTTCAATACCTGTTCCAGTCCGTAGAATCAATATGAGGGGGCATACGAGGGCGCGGCGGTGGCTCGTCAGGCTCTCTTGAAGTTACATTGCTTAAGTCGGTTCGGACGGGGCGCCGCGTTTCGTTCGAAGCTGCTGCTGCTGCCGTTGCCGCTTTGGAGACCTTGGGATTGTTGGGATCTTTGCTCGCGTAGCCCTTTCGCGCGCAGAAAGCCATGTATGCGTCGATGATGTCGACGTCGTCACCGTTCTCCACATAGCCGAGTCTCACGCTTTTGTTGATCTGCTTGCGCAGGCCACGGCTGTGCGGCGTTGTTCGCCAATACGCGCTTTGGGGCATCGTCGTTCCGAGGCTTTGTCCCTTCTCGGTATATAGCGGGACCTGCCGCATGTCCTGTGGATCTATGTGCGCGTATGCGTAGCTTTCGATCAGTTGGAAATTCTCCGCGAGTTCGGGACTCGTATACCTCTGCTCGTCCAACTCGAAGTATGGCCGTCGACCGTCCGAGTAGCTTCCCCGGATCCGCACCCGTTCCATCACGACGCCGATTGGGGGAGTAAATGCGCTCGGCGGAGGGGTCGGACGCTGCATGACCACATAGCCCGACTCGACATGGTTTCTTAAGGCCTTTAAGGGGGATATCCCGCCGAGCCCCCGGTGGTTCTGGGCGTTGCCTTCGGCAATCAGGACATCGATCATGTCGACCAACTCCTCGAACTCAATCGGCTGCCTGACAGCTTCCTTGACGAACTGTCCACGATGGGGGTCCTGGGTATTCGACCCCGTGGAGGACGGAAGGCACTGGAAGCCGCGTTGCTCGAGGGTGCGAAAGAAGCGTTCGGTGATAGCGTTTCGCCACCACTTTCCCACGGGGCCCCACGTTATCGAGCAGCCAAGCGATCGACGCAAATCGGACTGAATGATCTTGGCGTAGTGCGCTAGTGCATTGTCCAGTTTTATGCATGCGGGGCGACAAGGACCTATGCCTGCAATCGTCCCGTAGGGAAAGCCTGCCTCGATCGAGTAGGTATAGCCACCGATATTGATGTTCCTTCTTTCCCACTTCTCGGTGCATCGTCTAAGTGCCAACAAGAGGTGTTCGGCCGAGACCTCCGTCGCGATAGCAACCGAGTAGGCAAGCACCGCGCGCGAGTCCTCGTCGACGACGGCATAGATCCATATCCGTTCGATCGGGATTGCCCGGCGACCTCCAGGGCCGTCGATGACGACGGTTCCCACACAATGAAGCTGGTGGGCGTCGACGCCGACAACGGCGTAGGGCACAGTCGCCAATTTGAAGCCGTATTTTCCCGTTCCCAGGTTGGCGATATCCGCGGCTGCTTCACCGTGCCACGGTCCAATGAGCTCCGGGTGACTCAGCTTGTACGCCTCAACGTACCGTTCGACGGAGCGCCGGCCCTTGCTTGCAGAGTTGTTCGGGTACTCGTCGAGGCCAACTGCATGCCGGCAGAGTCGCTTGAAGAGACGAAAGACTCGGACGACTAGTGGGTTTTTGGAACGCTTTCGTGCAGCGGCTCCCCTGCGTATGTATTCGTCGAGCGTTTCACGAATGTCCGGATGCTTCAAGAGGAACGCGTCAAATGCACCGGCACTTCCTCTTCGGCCAGCATGCTCGCCTTTTGGCAGAGGCGCTGTGCGCTTGTAGCCGCCCAGTCTGGTGAATGGGACAAGTCCGATCCATCCATTTGGCAATCCATCGTCTGCGACCTGCACACAGCGCTCGACCAGTTGGACAATTCGAGCGCGAGAGCATCCTGCAATCTCGGCGGCCTTCTGTAGCTTGCCATCATCCAGGTAGTGCTTGACACCATTGGCGAGGCGATCGAACCGATCGCGCTCCTCCTCATCGGCGTGGTGGGGACTGAACGCTCGCCATCTCGCATACTCACGTACGTGCAGGGGAAGGCGACGGCGGTTCATGCCGAAATTTCCGCCGCATGGAAGATCAGCGTGTGGCCGCAGAAAGGCTCTGTATTCAGATCGCTTGAGAATGCCCCAGTTTGGATGCCACTGAGGACTGCGGCTCCGTAGAGCGCCGCTCGATCTGGAGCGCCAAGGTCGAGCAGATCCTTAAAGCGCATGGGTCCCTGGGCGTTGAGTTCTGCATCGATTTGTGCGACCTGCGATTCCAGAGGAAAATCTCGCACTTGCGCGATCCATGGAATCGCTTGGTGCCAGTTGCACAAACGCATTGGGGAAGCGAACAGCTGCAGTTCGGTGAGCACTTCGTGCCTCGCTCCGAATACGGCAGAGTTTCGACGTTGGGCCATGATCTGGAGCTCGGCTCTTGCGTCAGCGCCACGCGCCAGGGATGCCTCGCTCTTCACTTCCCGCCAGACTACTTGGCCAGAGTTCAACTCCAGCACCGCATCAACGATGCTGGCGATGTCCTCCCCCGCTACACGAGTAACGTAGGACTTAGGCGCGTAGTCGACACTTCTGATGGCCGGATCCGACTCGACCATCAGGAAGTGGAGATACTCTAGATCGCTTCGAAGTTGGAAGTCCTTTTTGCATCGCGGGCTGTAAACGCTCCAGAGCCCGCTATTGCCCTGGCCGCGATCCGCGTACAGCTCTTCCATGGGGCCGCGTACGGCCGGCTTCGTACTCTTCGTGTTCGCCATGATGCATAGGCCGCTGCACTTCTGCTTCAGGAAGAACTCTTCGTGTCAGAGTATTAAAACAACCGCATAAGTTGTTGACGAAACGATTCCTGGGGTCTAAGATGACTCCATCCTTTGATGCACACGAAGGTATTTCGGGCCCGGAGCTGTTGGAAGCAACTCCGGGCTTTTCCTTTTGCTAGACGCGCATTGGCACTCCTCCGAACAAAAGTGGGGAAGCAACCATTTCACTGCAGTGCAGGAATCGCCGCAAGTTCTCCCCGAAAAATCAGAGAGAGTTGTCGTCGACGCGAAAAGTCAGTGGTTTGTGTCGCAATTTGCGGACAACCCAGTATCAGGCGGCAACGCTAAGTGGTTGATTCCTCGTCTTTTGAGGGGATAGGCATTGTTGTCGCCCGACTCGCTGGTTCGCCACGCTCGGCAAACGCCTGGATGGCCATGGCGCCAACCTGACCGACGGCGAGGCGCATCAGCTGCCCCTGGGCATCGTCCAGGCCGCCAAGCTGTTCTGGGAGACTGCCCGCCGCGAGGCCGACCAAGTGCAGGTCCAGAAGACCGAGGCGGTCCGACGCGAGCTCGAGCTGGAGCGCGGCGCCCTGGCCCAGAAGGAAGGGGACCTGCAGCAGCGCGAGACCTCCTTCGAGCAGGCCCGCGTTGCGCTCGATGAGGCCCTGGCGTCCTCACGCCAGGCGGTGACGGCCATGGAGGCCCAGATGCACACGCAACAGCAGGAATCGGCTCGCCTTCTCAGCGACGCCGAAGCCGAGGTGCGGCGCCTGCGCAAGGCGTTCGACGAGGCCGTGGCCAGCAAGGAAGCTCTCCGGGAGAAGGCAGCGATGGAACTGGGCGCGGCGCAGCGTGACGCCAGAGAAGCCGAGCAGCGCCACGTTGCGCACGAGCGCCGGCTACTGGCTGACGTCGACCGTGAGCGGGTGGCCGCGCGCCAGGCGGGCGCGGATCTCGCCAAAGAGCAGAAAGCCCGGGCGGCAGATCACGAGGCAGCACGCACCGCACAGGCAGCGGCAGAGCAGGCCCTCCAGGCGGAGAAGGCCGCACACCGCGAGGCAGCGGCCAGCTGGTCCCGTCAGCATCAGGAGGGCCAGGTCGAACTGGCGACACTGCGCGAGCGCGCCGCCGGGGCAGAGCAGCGGGCCACCGACCTGGCTGCGCAGTTGGAGCGCCAACAGGGGCAGGCCGAGCGGGAGATTGCCCAACTGCGGTTGGGACACGCGGCGACGATGGCAGCCCTGCGCCAGCTCGAGGCGAGCCGAAGCAGCGAAGGAACCGCGAAGCCCGCGCCCGGCCGTGCCGCTAGGGGTAAGAAGACTTCGGAATGAGCGCGCAAGGCGGAAGCCTGACGTATGTTTTCTCGTACCGTATGGTTTTCCATACCACCCTCGGCCTGGGCTGTAGACAGTCCCACGCGCCATGGACGGGCTCAGGATCTAGCCAGCCCTCCAGTGCTCCCTTCGGAGGATGAGGACCTATTGGACCGATTCACGAAGATGCGCCATCTGAAGGGCATTGGGGCCCCCGCCCTAGCCTCTTCTTCAAGCCCCACCCTTTCCCCGAGCAACTCGCCCATCCCTGCCCTCCCTTCGATAGACTGACCCGTGTGACCATCAGCTTCGATCCCTCACGACTGGACCACTTCAAAGTCTTCCGCGACGAAGAGTTGGCCGAGCTCAACCGGCACGCGGGCGCAAACCCCCTTCCGACGTTGCTTGCAAACCCCAGGTGGAAGGAGGAGTCGGCCATCGACTTCGCCCATACGTCTGCGCAGATCGAGGGCAACACCTATTCGCGCGCGGACACCATAACCTTGCTGAAGATGGGCCGCACCGCGGGCGGAAAGAGCTTTGTTGAAGCCCAGATGATCGTCAACCTGCGCAGCGCCTACGAGTTGGTTCTAGGCGACGCCGCGGCATTGGCCCACGCGGGCGTCGAGGGCGTGAGGAGGATCCACTCCGTGTTGATGCGAGGGATCTTGCCGGACGATCAACTCGGCGCAACGCGTAAGACCCGGCGGGTACGCATCGCCGGCACAGAGTACATGCCGCCCGACGCCCCCCCGTACCTGGACAAGCAGGCTGCCCGCATCCAGGAGAACATTGCTCGGGCAGCCAACCCCTTCGATGCTTCGGTTTACGCAGCGTGCGCGCTCTCATACTTGCAGCTCTTCGAAGATGGGAACAAGCGAACGTCGCGGGTCTTCCAGATCGCGATCCTGATCGCCTCTGGATTGCCGCCGATCCAGTTCCCCGTTTCGATGATCGAGGCCTACATCAGCGCCCAGCTGACTTACTACGAGACCGGTGACCTGCTAATGCATCGCGCCTTCGTGCTGGACGCATACCGCAGCGCCTATCCGGTCCAAGAACCCGAGGGGCGTATCGCCGCGGCCAGCTCCGACTCCGTCGAAAGGCCCGCGCCTCCCGCCCCGGAGACTCCGGGCGGCAGCAGCAAGGGCTGAATGCGTCCGCGAGTGAATTCGATCCAGTGTGCTGGCACGTACGACCAAGCACACGCCCGCGGACGGCTCCACGCACTGGTCCACGCGCAAGCTTGCGGCCGAACTCGGTGGCGACATCTCGCACATGACGGTGGCGCGCATCTGGGCCAAGCACGGCATCAAGCCGCATCGCCTGGAAGGCTATCTCGCCTCCAACGATCCGGACTTTGAAACCAAGGCCGCCGACGTGATCGGGTTGTATCTGAACCCACCGCCGCATGCGGCCGTCTTCAGCGTCGACGAGAAGACGGCGATCCAGGCGCTCGACCGCAAAGACCCAGTGCTGCCTCTGACGCCGGGGCGCGCCGAGCGCCATGGCTTTGAGTACTTAAGACATGGAACGCTCTCGCTTTACGCGGCCTTCAATACCAAGACCGGCGAAGTGCTGGGCAAGACTGCCACGCGCCACACTTCGGCCGAGTTCGTGGCCTTCCTGACCGACATCGTGGCCAATCAGCCCCGCGGTAAGGAGATTCATGTCATCGCCGACAACCTCTCGGCGCACAAGACCAAGCAGGTCGACGCATTCCTCAGTGAGCACCCGAACCTCCATATGCACTTCACGCCGACCTACTCCTCGTGGCTCAACCAGGTCGAACTGTGGTTCGCCAAGATCGAGCGCGATGTGATCGCGCGCGGCGTCTTCACCTCGGTGCCCGATCTCAAGAGGAAGCTCATGCGCTACATCCGCAAGTACAACGAGCAACCCATGTCCGTGAAGTGGAAGTACTTCGACCCAACAAGGCGAATTACTCCCGATTCAATCGTTACGGCCCACTAGGACCCCTGAGCCCCCTGCAACCGGTCGGCCTTTCGCGCCAGCGCTACCGCGTCAGCGACTTCCTTGGTGGAGAGCGGGCCCGCGAGCTCCACCTCGCCTGAAAGTACGCTCGCGAGTGCAGCACTACCGGCTTCCCCGCCAGCCAAGCGAACGCTGACGTGATGGACCCGCCGCCGAACTTCGCGCGCAAGGCTTTGCCCGCAGCAAGGCGGACCGCCGCGAATGACTCGTGATCCATTGCGGCAGACGCCTGCCGCACGATGAGGGAGAACGCCTCCAGCTTGTCGGCCTCGGTCCGCAGCCGCCGGGCCTTTGCCGCGCTGTGGGCGGTGTGCCGTAAGCGGCCAGTCTCCCCACCTTGAGATCAGAGGCCAAGCCGGAGACCATGCTGTCCACCTAAGTTAGCTGGACATCTATGGACGTCAATCCGAAGCAACGCCGCCGGC
>NZ_JASZYL010000016.1:0-151124 GCF_030316985.1 Variovorax sp. J31P179
AAAACGCCCGGCGGGCAGACCTCACGGCGCGACGTTGACCGAAATCGCGACCCATCGCGTCGTGATGTCTTCAGATCCGACGACGTCGTTCATTGATCAGCATCTCCCTAGAGTCTTCTTCATATACTGAACCTAACGAGTTCTAAGTGCTTCCATGTCCCCGGCCCCAGAAAAGGCCGGGGATGCTTGCATTCGGCGTGCGTGGGATCAGATGCACACCTGTTAGTCAGTCGCGATGGCCGTTGCCGCGATCATCATCCCGGCGGCCATCGGCCCAGTACCCTTCCCACCCACGATCACCTCGGCTGTCGTCGGGTAGCACTTGTCCGGTCCGGGCGGCGTTAACGCGAACGCACTGCTCCTGCATAGCAAGAAAGCGGGTGTAAGCCTGCTTCTTCTGAAGGACGAACGGGTTGGGATCCGAGTCACCACGACCGTCTCGGCGATACTTGATCAAGTCGAGCTTGTAGAGAGACTGGTCTTGCACTTGATGGTTGCCGATGATCACATCGACTTCAGCGCGTCGCGTCTTCTGGTTGAAGTAGCGCAATGAGTTGATTTGCGTCAGCTTGCCTTCGATGGTGCGTGGTATTCCGAAACCTCCGTAGAGTGCTGCCATATGCTTGTCGCGCCCATCCGTCACTGGAATGATGGTCGACAATGCGCCGTTCGTGTGGCCCGGTGTGACGTAGAACTGAAACGTCTTATCCCCGACCTTCCAGAATTGACCGTCGGCGACCGTCACATTGCGTACCGGCGCGCCGGTCTGCGTCGCCATCGACGCCCACGCCACTTCGGACGCAACGACCTGCGCGCCGTAGGTGTCCTGCAGGTATTTGGCACCTCCGAAGTGGTCGCGATGCTCGTGCGTGACGACCACGTATCGAATGTCGGCCGGTGTGAATCCAAGCTTCTTCAAGCCTGCCACTAAAATCGTTTCGGCCTCTTCGGCATTGTTAAGGGCGTCGAACACAACAAGCCCCGCGCTCGTCTTGACCGCCCACGCGGAGACGCCAACCTGTCCAACGAAGTAGAGGTCGTCGAACGCCTTGCCTGGCTCGACAAGCCCTGGTTCCTGCATCAGATCGTCAAGGACCGGGTATGCCTGATCGAGAATGCAGCGCTGGGCGAAGTAGGGATAGAGATCATCAGCGGCGAGCTCGCGACCTATATTGAGGTGCTTCTTAACTTTCTCGACGATTTGATTAGGGAAGGTGGTCGCCGGTGTCAATTGCGCAAGAGCGGCGGAAGACGAAATGGCAAAGGCCATCAATGCCGCCACTTTGGGCACTGCGAGGATTTTGAACATGGGATGTTCTCCGAAGGTAAACGTCAATGAGTGGACTGGACGAGCCGCGGGTTAGTTCTCGTTGTCCTCGAGAGATCGATTCGCGGTGGAGCGTGCGACCTTGGCACGGTCAGCAGCCAACCGCTCTTCTTCCTGCGCGTTGGCTGCGGAAAGTGGAGGTGGCGATGACAGGTCAGCTGCGATGGCCTTTTCCGAGGCGCCTGCACTCGTGCCAGCGGTAGGTGCGGAAGACCCGCCTGTCGAGGTCGGGACCGACCCTCCGCCGCTTCCACCTCCGCAGCCGGCAATGACCGCGACGACCACGAGCGAGGTCGCTCGTATGTAGTTCATGGGTGTCTCCTATCTGAACTGTTGAAGGACCGGATGTGCTTCGTTTGAAGCGACATCCATTGAGATGGGACGGCCGTCCTCGATCGCTGCGACAGATTCATTGTTAACGTTAACAAATGCCTGCATATACCGGGTAAACCCCTTGTTCCTGCCTGAGGCTTTCTTGAAGATCCAGTTGATCAGCCGCAGGGCCTAGACTTGCCGTATGACGACGCGGAATTCAGCCCATCTCAGACCGATCGCCCTTGGCGCGCGACCGGTCGCCACTCTTCGCGAGGTCGCTAAACTGGCAGGCGTATCCATGATGTCGGTGTCTCGAGCGATCAACTCTCCTCACCAAGTGTCGGCAGCCACTCTAAAGCTGGTAACCGAGGCCATCTCCAACCTGGGCTACGTACCCAATCTCGTCGCTGGGGGCTTGCGCGCTTCCAGAAGCTATCTGGTGGTCGCCTTGGTGCCGACAACCACGGGACCGCTTTTCGGTGAGATGATCCATTCATTGACGGAGGCGCTGGACGCTCGCGGGTATCAAGTCATGCTCGGCGAGATCGGCTACGCACGATCACGCGAAGACGAACTCTTACGAGCAATCGTCGGGCGCCGCCCCGATGGCATCGTCCTGACCGGGGTGATGCATTCCGCCGAAAGTCGACGCATGCTGCTGACGTCCGGCATCCCGATTGTCGAAACCTGGGATTTCACACGGACGCCGATCGACATGCTCGTCGGCCTGTCGCATGAGCGCCTCGGCGCGGAGGTATGCCGCTTCCTGCACACACGCGGTCGACGGCGACTGGCGCTGGTCAGCGGTGACGACGAGCGGGCGGCCCGACGCAAGGACGGCTTTGTCAAGGCCGCGAAGGGTCTTAGTTTGCGCTCGCCGGTCGTTCATTTCGGACACTCTCCCACGACTCACGCGGAAGGGCGAGATGGCCTGGCCAAGCTACTCGTTGATCACCCTGAAACGGATGCGGTTTTCTGCAGTTCAGACATGCTCGCTCTGGGTGTTCTCACGGAGGCACGGCTGAGAGGCATCAACGTTCCCGAGCAGCTGTCCGTCGTCGGGTTTGGGGACATCGATTTCGCTGAAACCGTCAGCCCAAGTCTTACAACTGTTCGCATCGATGGGACCCGCATCGGACAAACCGCAGCGCAGTTCATCGCGGACCGTGCTGAGGGCCGCATCGTCGAACAACCCATTGTGAATATCGGGTTCTCGATCGTGCAGCGCGAGAGCGCATGAGCCAAACTGTCGATCGGTGAAGATTCCCGCCCGAGAGCCCGCCCAGATCGGCCACAAGTCGGTCGCCAGCATGACAAATCGATCTGCAGCAACCGTCAGCAAACTAGGCAAGAGGCTGAAGCTTGGCTTGATCCTGAGCCTGTTAATGGCCAGAGCAATCGACGATCGAAATGAGGTACGACGCGGCTGCCCAACGAGCCCCGACCGGAATCGCTCAGACTGGTGTCGTTCATGGCTGGCTCGAGGGCATTGGGACTTCAGAGTCCCGGCAATTGAAAAAGCTCCGCCGCGTTTCCGTAGAGGAAGCGATCCAACACGGATGCCGGCAGATCGAGCGAAAGGATCTGGTCGAGCCGCTGGCCCTGTGCAGCCATCGGATAGTAGAAGCTAAAGACAAACCGATCCTGGCCCCAAGCGCGCAACGCGGCCAGGTAATCCTGCTCGCCCGGCATGCCCGGGAAGTAGTGATCCGGACATACCCAGACGTTCTGTCGCCTGAAGACGACCCCCATCATTTGCTGCGCAAAAGGCCAGCCCGCGTACGAAACGACGATCTTCAACTGCGGAAAAGCGGCCGCCAAGCGATCGATGTGCAGCGGATCGGCATAGGTCATATCCGGCCCCGCATTGCCGCCGTTGCGAATGAAGACGGGGCGCCCCAGGGACGTGCAGAGTTCATAGAAGGCAAACAGGCGGTGGTCGTCGGCCTTGGCAGCATCTGGCATGCAGCCGGGCATCAGCGCCGCCGCAACAAAGCCTGCCTCAAAGGCGCGCTTTGCCTGATCCGGGGCATTTGGATTTCCGATCGGGTCGAATGCCGCCACCCCCGAGAGCTGCTGATGCTGCGCACACAAAGCCGCAACAAACTCATTCGGAATCTCTTCCACAACGCCGTTGGGAGACGGGCCAGGGCCTCTGGCTGCCGCGTGGATCAGCGTCCGCACCACGCCCACGTCGGCTTGTTGGGCGAAGAAGAGGTCCATTGACCGGGCCTCGAACGCCGGGTCGGCGGGAATGCCCCTGCGCGCCCGGCTCGATCGCGCGACATTCAACGCGTACGGCCGGCCGACAACGAGCGCAGGGTGTGGCGGTCGTGAATTGACGTCGATGATTTTCATGGGAAGTCTGTTGTTGCGGTGTACCGCGGCGGCAATTCGCCCTCAAAGTTCAAAAAGCAAACGCTTATCGCAGGTGCGGAAGCAGCAGGTCATCATCTTGTTGTAGATCTCTCACGGGGCACACGCTGCGGACTGGTGCCTCCCTGCGGCAATGCGCCGGCGACGGCGTCGGTGGCCTACTCGTTCCCGCAACCGCCCTGGTAGCGGCGCTCAAGTTGAACAGTCACTTCGGGCTCTCCTCGTTTCAATAAAATTCGCAGCTTCGAATACGCGTCACGCGCTCGCCAGAACCAAGGCGACACATCCCATAACCCCTGTCAGCGCGGAAGTCACAGCGACGAACGCGATCCATGTCGCCCGCACCCGCGGCGGCACCATTCCCTGCAAGAGGTGCTCGCGCCGCCATGCGCCATAGGCAAAGGTGGCGAGCGCACAGCCAAGCAGGGCCAGGGCCAACCCCGAAAAACTGCGTTCCTGCATAGACCAGAGACCGCGCAGTTCCAGCAACGCGCAAACGACGATGGACATCGCAGTCCTGCTCCACGCCAGCGCCGTTCGCTCGCCCTGCAGACCGGGGTCGAACGGAACAGCATGAGGTTGACGAGCGCATTTTTTCATCTGAGCACCAGCAAGACCGTGACGATTGCAGCCACAGCCAATGCCCACACGCCGAGCAGCCCGACTGGCCGCGCGTGCGGCAACGGCGCAGAGTGACGCATTGCAACCTCGTTCGCCGCCCAGCGCCTGTACGCGAAGATACAGAGAAGGGTCGCGAGCATGCACAGGCTGATGGCAAGGGCCTCCACCGCGAGATGCGGTTGCAACTTGGTGGAGAACTGATCAAGAAGGATCCCTCCTGCGAGAATCGCCAGCGCCGTCCGAATCCAAGCTAGAAACGTGCGCTCGTTGGCCAACGAGAACCGGTAGTCGGGCTCAACTCCTTCGCGTTGCCAAGCGGGGCGGTCCAAGAGCTTGATTTTCATAGCGCGTACTCCGATTCAACGCTGGATGCCATTACGTTTCTACGGTGGTCCAGCGAGCGTGCCGGTCGACCTTTGCGGCGGCGGCTCAGCCGGGAATGTCGGTGGTTCCGTGGGCCCAACTGAGTAGCCTGCGCTCGAGCCATTCGAACGCGGTGGTTACGAACACGACACAGACGATCAGGATCAGCATGACGGCCAACACACTGGCGATGTCAAACTGACCGCTGAAGGTCTGTACCAGGAGGCCGAGACCGCTCTTCGCTGCGATCATTTCGCCGATTACTGCACCGCTCGTGCAATAGATCAACGTGAGCTTGAGCCCCGCGAATACGCTTGGAAGCGCCCACGGCAACCGCACGTACCAAAAGAGCCTCATGTCGGAAGCACCGTAGAGGCGAGACATCAACAGCATGTCCCGATCGACGGTCGCCAACCCTCCCATGGTGCTGACAAGGACGATGAAAAAGCCCAACGATGCAGCCAGCACGATCTTGGAAGCCATCCCGATGCCGAACCAAAGGATGAACATCGGCCCCAACGCAACTCGGGGCATGCTGTTGAGTGCGGAGACGTAGGGGCTCAGCAAGGCCCGCAGACGCTCGTTCCGATCGAGCAGCACCGCGCAGGAAATGCCGAGTACGACAGAGATGGCGAAGGCAATGATCACCTCGATGGCTGTCGTGGCCAGGTGAGAAAGCACATCGGTTTCGCCAAAGAGGTTGATCAGCGCAGCCCCGACCGCCGCGGGTGAACTGATGAACGCCGCGCTGGCCAGCCCCGTCTGCACCGCGAATTGCCAAAGCAGAATAAAACCTACCAGGACGAGAGCCCGGCCTGTGTAGAGACCCCAGGAACCGCTCCAGAAGGTCGTGCCCTTGGGCGGCGGAGCGGCTGTGACCGCGGCCAATTTCTCTTCAGATTGCGCAAGATCGATCATGACATCCCCTGGCGAAGTGCGTGCCATGCACGCTTGTAGACTTGGTGAAAAGCGTCGCTTTCCTGGAGTTCGGCGGCCGAGCGCGGTCGCGGGATGTCCACATCGATCGTCTCGATGATTCCCCGGCCACGGGTGCCCATGACGACCACGCGATCTGCGAGCGTGACGGCTTCGCCGATGTCGTGCGTGACGAACACGACCGTCTTGCGCGTCGCTTCCCACAATGCGAGGAGTTGGTCGTGCAGTACAACCTTGGTCTGGACGTCCAGCGCACTGAACGGCTCATCGAGCAGGTAAATGTCGCGATCAACCGCAAAGGCCCGCGCCAATGCCACGCGCTGACGCTGCCCATGCGAGAGCTGCGACGGAAAGTGATTCTCGTGCTTGAGTAGGCCGACGTTGTCCAGGAAGCGTCGCGCCGTGTCCGTGCGTGCCGGATTGCCCACACCGGAAAGCATCAAAGCGTACTCCACGTTCTGCCGTGCAGTGCGCCATGGCAGCAGCGCATCCCGTGCAAGCGTATAGGCTACGTCGCCCTGTCCGGCGACCGGCTCATGGCCGTTTACCAAGACGCGGCCGTCTCTTACGGGCACTAAACCGGCAACCGCGTTCATCAGCGTCGTCTTGCCGCAACCGCTGGCACCTACGATGGCGAGGAATTCGCCGGTGCGCACGTTCAGATTGACTCCCGACATGACGGGTGGCGCACCGCCGAATGCAATGGTGACGTTGTCGATCTGGATCCCATGCTCGGCGCGCTGGCGGGTCAGGGACTGCGCGCGATCCGGGGCGAGCGCCGCGGGGTGCGCGCCAAGTGCTTGTTTCATGAGCATTTCGATTCCTTCGGTGCCGTTGGGGCGACGAGATCGGAGAACTTGAAGGTCTTCGTGACCTGCTTCTGTTCAGTCAGAAGGTCTTGCCACACTTTGACGCTCTTCTCTGTGACGGCAGTGCCATAGGCCGGAAGCATGTCGCGGATCATGGTCCGGTACTGCTCGTCGCTCAATTCCGTTGTCGGAACCTTCTTCTTTAGGATTCCAACCAGTTCGTCCAGATTCTTCGGATCGCGGTACCAGCAGTAGCTTTGCTCGGTGGCACGTACAAACCGCTTGACCAGCTCCGGATTGCTGGCGATCGTCTTGTCGCTCGCCCACCAGAGGCTGTAGCCAAGGTCCTTGAAATCAGGAGGACCTTCGCCTCGAGCCAAATTCACGATGACGGTGCCTTCCTTCGTCGCCTCGACGATGGGTGGAAGCGGCCAGAGGCTCAAGTACGCATCGATCGACTTGTTCTTCATGGCAGACCGTGCGCTGGCCGGCATCCCGACCGCTAGGTACGTGACGTCGGACGATTTCACACCGGCCTTGGTCAGCAACTTCTCGGTCAAGTAGTGTGTGGAGACACCGCGCGCAATGACCCCGACGTTGGCACCCTTCAGGTCCTGCATGACCTTGGGGTACCCCTCACCTTTGTGTGGCAGGGGAAAGTCGCTGCGCACGATGAGTGCGTACGGAAGAGCGACCGTGTTACCGACGACCGCCTTGACCGGCAGGCCCTTGCTGACGGTACTGAAGAGGTTGTCGTATGCGTTGTTCCCGAACTGGACGCTGTCGCTTACCACTGCCGCTGTCATAGCCGCCCCGTCCGGGATCGAGATGAGCGACACATCGAGCCCGTTCGCCTGATAGAAGCCTTTCTCTTGGGCAACAAAAGCCGGGAACGACACTAGTGAGCCTGGATAGATTCCGACCTTGGTAGGCAGGTTTTCGGCGGTTGCTGATGCACTCCATCCCAGCAACGCAACGAGCGGCGGGAGGAACAGGGCGCGGAAGCCGCACCGGATGGGATTCACTGGCATATGCGTTGTCTCCTGAATGGGTGCTTGAATTCTTCCGCCACCCGCCTTCCAGCGAAAGATGCTTGCGCCGCATCTCGATTCCGGGGCGCTATATCGGGGTAATCCCTGCCCCCCAAGCACGTGCCGGAGCGCCCCCAAGCGCCCTCGGTTGCAGCACGTCTCTATTGGTCGCTCAGAAGGACACTGCCACAAGGGTTTGCCCGCATATAGCGACGGGGAATCGAGATGCGGGCGGCGCATCTTCCGGGCATTGCAGGGTCCCGCAAGAATCGGTAGCACCGCGTGATCCGCACGCGACTACCCCCCACAGGAGCCATGATGAGCCGACATTTGATGTGCGTGATGACCTCGCCCACCGCGGGCAAGGAACAGGAATTTCAACGCTGGTACAACGACCAGCATGTCCCCGACGTGATGCGTCTACCCGGTGTGCTCACCGGCCAACGCTTTCGCCTGAGTTCCGTTCAGCACAAGGCCCCGCCGTTTGCACAAAACTACGTTGCGCTCTACGACATCGAGAGTGACGACCTTGAGGGCTTCAACGCTGAAATTGCCCGTCGCTTCGGGACGCCCGAGATGCCCATGAGTGATGCGCTAGCGCTGCCCGTGGTGCGCTTCCTCCTCGACCCGGACAGCCCCCTCTTGCGTACCGACGGCAAGACGTCCAGCTCACAGCCGGAGAACCGGCACTTGATGTGCGTCATGACGACACCCGCTGACGGCAAAGAGGCGGAATTCACCCGCTGGTACGACGAGCAGCACATTCCGGATCTCATGCGCATGCCGGGGCTCTTGAGCGCCCAGCGATTCCGCCTGAGCGCCACCCAGCACAAGGCGCCGCCGTTCCCCCAGACATACCTGGCGATCTATGAACTTGGAACCGATGACCTGTCTGCCTTCAACGCGGACTTGCTAAGCCGCGTGGGCACGGCCGCAATGCCGCTGACCGATGCCCTAGGCCCAGGCTTCGTACGGTTTCTGCTCGATTCGATCACGCCGCGTTGGGTGAACGAGGCGTCGACAGCGACCGAGCCCGCCGTCGCTCGTTGATCGCGCGCACGGATTCAATCTTTGCAAAGGACAAGTCATGAGCAATCCCGTCGTCGTCGTGGGTCACGGCCCTCACAATGTTATCGCCCTCCATGGTTGGTTCGGCAGCGCCAAGTCATGGGGCCCCTGGGTCGACGCGTTGGACACGGACGCGTTCACCTACGCGTTCGTCGACTATCGTGGCTACGGCGCGCGAAAGGACGTGCCAGGCACGTACAACCTGGAAGAGATCGCTGAAGACGTCTTGAGCGTCGCCGACAAACTGGGCTGGAAACGATTTAGCCTGCTGGGTCACTCCATGGGCGGCGCCGCGATCCAGCATGTGCTCGCCGCACACCCCGAACGGGTACGCGCTTTGGTCGGCATCAGCCCTGTGCCAGCAAGCGGAGTTCCGTTCGACGAAGCGACGCTGCGCTTCTTTGAGTCTGCGGCTGAGGATGCTCAGGTCCGGCGAACAATCCACGACCGCGGCACAGGAAGTCGCCTTTCGGGGCGGTGGCTCGACAGGATGGTCGAGAACTCCATGGAGCGTTCGACCCCTGCGGCCGTCGCAGCCTACCTCCACTCGTGGGTGAAGACCGACATCTCCTCGCGCGTGCAAGGAATGGAGCTGCCGGTCCACGTCATTGTCGGAGAATTCGATGGCGCAATCAACGAAGCCTTCGTTCGCAAGACGTGGCTTACTTGCTATCCAAATGCGAGTGTCGAAGTAATGCAGAACGCGGGCCACTACGCCATGGACGAAACGCCTGCCGCTCTGGCGGCCAGCGTCGAACGGTTCCTGCGCAGTGTCCCGCTTTCGGACTGACGGTGACCTGCTCTCAAGCGAGGTCGCGCCCATCGTGCCCCAAATTCATTCTCTTGCGCCCGGCGCGCACCAACGCTCGAGCTCACCTCGCTTGTGGTCGCATCACACCGTAACGGAGTAGATCCATGTCTGACAGAACAACCCATTTCCCGAGCGCCACAGAGTACGACGTCCTCGTAATAGGCTGTGGCGCGGCAGGCCTCTCCACGGCCATCTCGGCGCGTCTGGCCGGCTTGACCGTGCTCGTCGCAGAGAAGGCCGATGTGGTGGGCGGCGCAGCCGCTCGATCGGGCGGACAGGTCTGGGCTCCGGGAAGTCAACTCGCGCGCGCCGCGGGCATCGTGGACCCGCCCGAGGCCGCACTTCAATACCTGCAGAGTGAGGCCGGGAGTTTGTTCGATCCCGAGCGCGCTTCGGCGTACCTCCGCGCGGCACCGCGCATGGTGGACGAGTATTCCTCCCGCACAACCGAGATGCGTTTCATCATGAATCCGCTGGCCGGGGACGCCCACCCACAGCTTCCCGGCGCAGCCGGTTCCGGGCGTGTGCTGATGGTCCCGGAGTTCGACGCAAGGAAGCTCGGTCAGAGAATGACTCAACTGGCGCTCCCCTTGAAGGAGTGGACGTTCCTGGGCATGCAGATCGGCCCCGGCAAGGAACTCAATCACTTCTTCAATTGGTACCGTTCCCTTGAGTCGGCGAAAGTGGTCGCGTCCCGATTCGCCCGGCTTGCCAGAGACCTTCTGACACACGGCCGCACTACCCGTCTCGTCAACGGACAAGCATTGGTGGCGCGCTTGTTCAAGTCGGCGCTCGATCTGGGGGTGGAAATTCAGACCGAGGCAACGGCGCTGCGTCTAATGACAGACGCGGGAAAGGTCACTGGCGCAGTGTTCAACATCGCGGGCGAACAAGTGGCGGTAGCCTCACGCCGCGGCGTGGTCTTGGCATGCGGCGGGTTTCCACATGATCGAATCCAGCGCGAGGCTTTGCAACCCGGCCCGCTGCGACACGCCCTCCTCCCTCTCGCGCCCGAAGGCAATACGGGCGATGGTTTGAGGCTGGCGTTGGATGTCGGCGCCACTCTCGACCGCCGGCTTCCCAACGCCCTGTCATGGACCCCAGTCTCTCGGATAGAAACAAAGTCTGGCGTGCGTCTGTTCCCACACCTTATCGACAAGGGCAAGCCTGGGTTTATCGCCGTCGATGCCAAGGGTCGGCGGTTCTGCAACGAGTCGGGACCTGGCAACGATTTCGTACGAAAAATGGCCGAGCGGACCGAGGCAGGTCCGGTTCAAGGTTACCTCGTGTTCGACCACGCTGCCCTGCGACGATGGGGTGCGGGGATGGTGCGTCCAACGCCGCTTCCCTATCAGCATCACGTCCGCAGCGGCTACCTGTTGCGTGGCGATTCCGTTGCGGAGCTGGCTGGAAAGGCTGGCTTGGAGCCGGACTGTCTGGCCGAGACCATCGAGCGGTTCAACAAGTTCGCATCGACGGGCATCGATGAAGACTTTCAGCGAGGTGAATCGCTTGCAGACAAACGCAACGGGGATCCGAACTGCAAGCCGAACCCCGCCCTTCGTGCGCTGACGCATGGACCGTTTTACGCAATTCGCCTGCTTGCCGGGGACTTCAGCACGCTGTCGGGTCTGACCGTCGATGCGCAGTGTCGCGTCCTGGACACGACGGGCCAGCCGATTGCCGGGCTGTATGCCGCCGGCAACGATGCAGCGTCCATGATGGGAGGCAGCAACATCTCCCCTGGTTCCACACTTGGACCTGCCCTCGTGTTCGGTTACATCGCTGCGCAGCAGTTGATCGGTGCCGACGTAACCAAGGAAGTGGCGACGCCCGACTCCCTGCACAGCAACGATCGAGAGCCCGCCGACGCGTAGCGCTCGGCCGTTGCGGATGGAGAATTCGAGTGATGACGCCCTAACGGCTGACGTCACCCGGGCCTCTGACCGCGCCATTCGCTGAAGTTGTCACGTGCGACAACGAGCCTCCCTGCGCAAGTCGATCGGCTGCCGCGATTGGCGTCGATTGGGGCCTATTGCCCATTCGAGGCGCTCAGCCCGAAACCTCGCGCGTTAGGCCGTCCGGCATCACCAATCATTCCGTGCTCGCGGGGATTGGCCATCAGACTTAGTCGGCCTGTCCACACCCACGATCTCTGCATGAGGCCCTGGACGAGTTCCCGAGTTCCGGCGCCAGCCCGACAGATCGTTCATCTCCGAAAAATACCCCTGGTGTCGAAAAGTTGCCACCTCTCGCTCGCTTGTGAGAAGCGAGAGTCGGCGCCACGCCGGGAAATGAACGAGCGCGATCCATCGGAGCGCCGTCGATTTCGTAGAGCTGGGTCCGCTATGGAACCTCCACGCACTCGCCGCTGGGGCCAGAAAGAGAAAGCTGAGCGGCCATCCACGAATCCTTGTGCACAGAGCAGATGGTTCATCGAAAGTCGAACCTACCATGTCCAACACTGTAGGCGGCACATCGATTGGTCAGCGAACTGAGCGTCGGCGACGCCTCGGAAATCGAAACGCAGGGCGAGCATACCGGCCACCAAAGGAGGCTTCGAAGCTGCGTCCTCTATGTTCTCAAGTGCCTCCGGCGGTTTTGATGCTTGCGGCTGGAGCGATCAGATTTCCAGCGGATGCTGATTCAGGAAGCGTTCCACCGCTGTGGCCAGCGCCACGGGCGTCTCATCCATCGAATAGTGGCCCGCGTTGGCGATCACCTCGACCGTCGCGTTGGGATAGTGGGATAGCCAGGTCTTGCGAGCAAACTCCTCGTTGATCGCGCCGTCGTATTGTCCGACGATCACGTGCACGGGGAGTTCGAGCCCGGTCACCTCGGGTGAGATATCCGTCTTCGCCCAGGCATGCAGATAGGTTCCCACCGCTTGCTCGGTTGAGCGGGCGAAGGAGTTGGCAACGATCGTGTCGAGCCAGCGGCCGCTGTGGCGCCCGCCGGTGCCTCGATCGACGATCGTGCGTCTGACCTTGGCATCACCCGCGGCCGATTCGAAGAAGGCCAGAGTCGGTGCATCGAAGGGTACGCCGCTGGCCGGGACGGGGCTAACTCCGACCAAGGCGTTCACGCGGCCGCGCGCCGCGGTCAACACATGCTGGATCGCGGCGCCGCCCATGGAATGACCCAGGAGACTGAATCGCTTCCAGCCAAGGTCGTCGGCTGCCTCCAGTGCATCCCGCGCGATCTCCTCGAGGCTGTAGTCGCCGGGTTCTCCCATCCGGTCCCCATAGCCTCGGGAATCCATGAATGCATATGCATAGGCATCACCATCGAGCACGTCAACCATCGGTCCCCATGACCTTGCGCTGCCAAGCCAACCGTGCAGTGCGAGAACCTTGTGCGGACCCTTGCCGACGAGAACAAGTGAATCTTTCATTGTCTTTTCCAATGTGGATGTTTGATCTCAAGCGCTGTATGCGGCAATTTTCCCGGAGCACCTTCCGCACAGGAAGATGCGGGCGGCGCATCCTGATTCCGAGCCGCTATATGCGGGCAAACCCCGGGAGCCTGCCGCCAGCGTGAAAAGGGGCTGAAGCTTCGAACGCCACGGGCGTTGATGGGTGCAAACCACGGCGGCTCGCCCCGGTGGCTCACAATGTCGGGTCCGCAGCGCCAGGAAGCTGCAAAAAAGGTCTTACGCATGCAACTGAAACAACTTGAGGAGTTCATCGCCGTGGTGCAAGCGGGCAGCCTCAGGAGCGCAGCTCGAAAGCTCGGGGTCACCCAGCCGTCGCTCACCAAAGCTATTCAGCGTCTGGAGGAAGACGTCGGCTCTCCGCTCTTCGTGCGCACCGGCCAGGGCGTCAGCCTGACCGAGTTTGGGAGCGTCCTGCTTCCTCATGCAGAGGCGATTCAGGCCGAGCTGCAGCGTGCCAACGAAGAACTCGGTCATCTTCGTGGAGGCGCCGAGAGTTTCATTTCAGCGTCCACGACGCCTGTGGCGGGGACAACCATCGTCCCCGAGGCTCTGCGGATCTATCGAAGGTCCTACCCCAATGTGACGGTCAGTGTGCTGGACGGACTGTCGCCGCCCGGGCTGTCGCTACTGAGGATCGGTGCGGTGGACTTCTATGTGGGCTCTGCGCCTGGCGTGCAGAACGACAAGAGCCTGAGTTCCATTCAGCTGATGCCCAACCCCCTCAAGATTGCATGTCGGCCAGGACATCCCCTGCAGCAGGCAAGACGTCTAGCCGATCTTGTCGGCGCCGAGTGGGCCTTTGCGGGGCCTACCGGATTTCGCGGCGAATTGCTAGACACAGCTTTTAAGGCGCGCGGTCTACCGCTGCCTCGCTCCGTGACACACTGCGCGTCTTTCACCAGTCTTCTCTCGGTCGCCTCTGCGAGCGACATCCTCACGTTGGTGGCCGAGCGTATGTTCTCCAAGGGGCCCTTCTCAAACGTGCTTGTCCCCGTGAACATCGAAGACTTCGAAATGGAGCTGTCGCCAGTTAGGGTTGTCTGGAAAGCGTCCAATCGACAGACCCCGGAGGCAAAGGCATTCGTCACGTCCTTGCAGCAGGCTAGCCGAAACAGCTGAAGGCGCGATGACGATACTGCCCGCGCCTTCAGCCTGTGGTTGGTGTCGCTTGTGTCAGGCCTTCCTTAGCGTCTTCATCTTTTGAAGCAGGGGCCATCCCAACATCAGAATGCCAGCCACGGTCAACGCAGCAGACGCCGGGCGCTGCAGAAAGATGAGGAACGAGCCTTCGGAAATCGACAGCGCCTGGCGCATCGAGCTCTCAAGGAGGTCGCCGATGACCATCCCGAGCACTAGGGGCACTGCCGGGAGACCGGACAGCGCGCAGAACCAGCCGAAGATCCCGAACCCGAAGGCAATCCAGACTTCATAGAATGAGTTGGACACCGAGTAGGCACCCACGAAGCAGAGGGTTAAGATGCCTATCCCCAAAATTCGGGGATCGACTTTCACCAACATCGCGATGTACTTTACGAGCAGCAAAAGGATCACCAGGATGGCGACGTTGATCATCATCATGCTCGCAAAGACGCCGTTGACCAGTTGCGGTTGTTCTGCAAACAGGTTCGGTCCAGGGAAAACGCCGTGAACCAGGAACACGCCCATCATGACCGCGGTAATGGCATCGCCGGGAATCCCCAGCGTCAGCACAGTCACCATCGCACCGCCGCTATTGGAATTGTTGGCGGCCTCGGCGGCGATAATCCCCTCGGGGTTGCCCTTCCCGAACGTCTCTGGGCTCTTCGAACCCTTCCGGGCTGCGAAATATGCGAGCGAAGTGGACAGAGCGGCGCCAACCGCAGGCAGCACCCCAATTAACAGTCCGATCAGCACCGACTTCGAGAGCGTTCGCGGGTAGCGGAACGGTTCGACGAAGTGCTTCAAGCTGACGCCTGCGTTTTCCAGTTCTTTGTTCGAGCCAACGCTCCGTGGTTTTGAGCCGAGTAGCACAAATCCCTGGGCCATGCCGAACATTCCAATCGCGACGGAGACAAGCGGCAGGCCGCTCATCAGCCCGGACGAGCCGAAGACGAAGCGTTGTTCACTGGAAGTGGCATCGATTCCCACCGTCCCGATGAACAGGCCGAGACCCACCATCAAGACCGCCTCAACGAACTGCTTCGAGTAGGCGCGGCACACGCAGATCGCCGCAAGCACGGCAGCGCATGTGAACTCGGCGGCGCCGAACTGAGTCGTGAACTTCGCCAGTTGAGGCGCCGCGAAAGCGAGAAATAGCGCGCTGACGATGCCGCCCACGAAGGCGGACGCGAAGGCAAGTGATAGAGCGCGTTCGGCTTCGCCGCGCCGTGCCATCGGATAGCCATCGAACATTGTCATGATGGAGGATGCTTCGCCTGGCGTCTTTATGAGGATCGACGTTACAGCCCCACCGTAGAAAGCCCCGCAATATATTCCCAGCAGCAGGGAGAGCCCAGCGAGGGGCGGCATGCCGTACGTGAACGGCAGGCACACCGAGATGGCCACGATGGGACCAAGACCTGGAAGGACGCCGACGAAGATGCCCAGCAGGCTTCCGGCGGCAATACTGAGGAGGACCGACCAATGAAGTGCGGCCTGCAATCCGGATAGAAGTTCCATGATGATGATCTCAGAAAGATGGTCGGCTGCAGTCAGGCAAAGAAGCCGAGCAGACCCGCCGCCGGGAACCACACTTTTAGCGCCAGCGAAAAGACGAGGTAGCAAGCCGTACCCAGTAAGAGGGCGATGACCACCGATTTCTTCCACCCAATGCCTGCCAGTCCCCCTGCCACGAGAACAAAGACGACGGTTGACAACCAGTAGCCGACAAGCGGAACCAGCAGGACGTAGGCCGCGAAGAACGGAATCGAGGCCGCCACGACGCGACGATTGGCTGTACCGTCGTCAACCTCTTCGCCTGCATCCAGGGACGCCCCTCGGAGGATTCTGACGACGTGAATCGATGCCCCGATGGCCACCAAAGCCAGCGCAACACGTGGCATGAACGCAGGTGACTCGTAGAAGTTGACGTCATGCCGATAGTTGGTGATGAGGGTTGGCGCATACACGTAGAGCGCTACGGCACCGACGAGCAGCAAAAAGGTGAGCGCTACAGCCAGGACTCGCTGGCCCTGCGCCGGGACAGCGACTTCGGCATCGGGTTCGGTGCCGAGCGACGTGTCAGTCGCGGTTGCCATGGGTTACTTCTTCACCAGACCCAGCGAGTCCATCACAGGCTTCATGGCTGCCTCGTCTGCAGCAATCTGCGCCTTGGCCTGCTGAGGATCCACGAAGAAGAAAGGCGAGTTGATGCGCCGGCTCAGCTCCTTGATCGACGGATCCTGGACCGCCTCTTTAAGGGCCGCGGTCAGCTTGTCCATCACCTCCTTTGGTGTGCCCTTGGGCGCGAATAACCCACTCCAGAGGAGTGAATCGAAGTTATAGCCCGCCTCGCGTAGGGTTGGCACGTTGGGAAGTTCCGCGATGCGATCCTTGGTCAAAGCAACCAGCGGAATGATCTGGCCCGCTTTCAGGGAACTCGCGACGACGCTGTACGGGGCTACGACGAAGTCGGCATCTCGCGACTCGAGCTGAACAAACCCCGGCGAAGGGAATGTCACTGCCTTGTAGGGCCAGCCGTTCTGCGTGGACATGCGGTGCACCATGATGGCCGGATAGGACGCAGGCCCATAGCTGCCGAAGATCGGGGGCTTGCTCGCGCTCTTGGCAGACACCTCGAATGCCTTGAGGTCGGCCAAACCCGCGTCCTTTCGCGTGGTCAGGACCATCGTGACGGCCGAGTACAGTCCGATTGGCTCGAAGTCGGCGGGCTTGTAGGTGGCGTTACCCGCGATCGGTTGCGCTACCAGCGCAGCGATGTTCAAAGAGCCGATCGAGTACCCATCCGGCTTCGCTCGTGCGACTTCGGAGGTGCCGATGACCCCTTGGGCCCCCGGCTTGTTGATCACCTGCACTGGAACGCCGAGTTTCTTTGACATGACGGACGAGATCGCACGCGCGGAGATATCCGCTTCGATGCCGGCCGGCCAGGGCACGATGATCTCGATGGGCTTCTCCGGGTACGCAGCCATTGCCAACGGCGACCAGACACCAACGAACGCTGCAGAGGCATACATCCAAAGCGGGTTCATATTTGCTCCTAGTTATCTTGGGTTTCAGTGCGCCCAAGCATTAGCTTGGACCTATGGGGAGGGACAGGGGATTGTTTTCCTTTGGTCGAACGCCCGGAAGATGCCTGTGGTTGCATGCCGATTCTCGAACGCTATATCGGGGAAATCCCTTGAGTGCGGCGTTGTGGCAGTGGATCACGCCGTGCGCGCGATCGCGGCGGATTCTTCTGGATCGCAGTCAGGCGGAGGTTTGGGGAAGCCAAGCGTCGCGCTGATCGCAGCTGCTTCTCTTCGCACGGCCGATGCGATGGCACCACCGACAGCTGCATCAAATCCGCCCGTCGCGCCTAGGGCAGTGAGCACGGCGCAGACTCGGCCGGTGTGATCGTGCAACGGCGCTGAAACGGCGCTGATGCCCCGCAGATTGATGTCCCGCACGGACGCGCACCCTGCGTCACGCACTTCTCTGCGGAGCGCTTCAATGGGCTGCTTCGCATCCAGCAGTGCACGTCGTTCGGGCGAAGAGTTCGCCAGTTCCTCCTTCGCCATGGCCTGGACTGCGCCCTCGTCCAGATAGCCCAAGAAGGCGCGGCCGGTCGCCGACCACAGAAGCGACAGCACGGATCCGACGCGAACGTTGACCGTGACAGGCAATCCAGGTTCCTCGAACCGCACGATGGTCGGCCCCCTGTTTCCCATCACAGCAATGAAGCAGGTCACCTCCAGCGTTTCCCGAAGGCGCACGAGCGCAGGTTCTGCAGCGCGCAGGGGATCCGCTTGGCGCATGGCGGCCACGCCGATCCTGATCGCCTCCGGCCCCAGGAAGTACTGCTGCGTCGCCGCGTCCTGGGAAACCAGACCTTCCTCGCTCAGGCTCGCGAGATAGCGATGCACTTTGGCCGCCGACTCGGAAACCCGCGCGGACAGGGCCGTCAAGGTTGCACGTCCCCCCAGGTCAGCGAGCCCCTTGAGGATGGCCATCCCGGTTTCTGCCGCCTGTACGCGCTGACGGCGCTCGCGGGGACGTGGGTCGAGAGGGGGGATAGGGTTTTGTGACGTCATGTAACAGCAGCGTTGGTTTACGCATTCTCAGGGTTAGCCAGGGGTTGCTAATTACGCAATGCGGATCACAATTACGCAATACACGATTTCCCTTGATCGACGGAGACCCCCATGAAGAAGCTTCTCGCCTACTGTCTGCTGGGCCTACCCCTAGTCGCATCGCTGCCCGCGCACGCCCAGACCTGGCCCTCAAAAACCGTTCGCTGGCTCGTGCCCTACCCGGCCGGCGGGGGCTCGGACTTCCTGGCGCGGACAATCGGCCAGCAGCTCTCCACGCAGATCGGACAGCCAGTAGTGGTCGACAACAAGCCGGGGGGCAACACGGCCATAGCCGCAGCCGACGTGGCTCGCTCCGCCCCCGACGGCCATACGGTCTTGTCGGCCGACAACGGGACGATGGTGTTCAACCCAGCCCTCTACAAGAGCCTGAACTACAGCCCCACAAAGGACCTCGCGCCGGTCACCCTCATGGGGCGCTTCCCCATGATCTTGGTGGTAAGCCCCAGCGTGACGGCCAAGGACGCGAAGGAATTCATCGCCCAAATCAAGGCCAAACCGGACGGCATCAACTACGCATCGGCAGGCGCCGGCAGTCCTCATCACCTGGCCATGGAGCTGCTCAAGATCGAGGCTGGCTTGAAGATGACCCATGCCCCCTATCGGGGTGCGGCCCCAGCGTTGGCTGACGTCGCAGGTGGCCAAGTGCCGGCCATGATGGTCGACTTGGCTGCAGGCGCCGGGTTCATCAAGGGCGGCAAAGTCCGCCCCCTTGCCGTAGCAAACGCCAAGCGCCTTCCGCAATTGCCCGACGTGCCGACCTTTGCCGAACTTGGTTACAAGAACGTCGAAGCCGCAGCGCTGGTCGGTATGGTCGTGCCCGCTGCTACGCCTGCCGACGTCGTTGCCAACCTCAACAAGCAGGTTGTAGCCGCCATCAATGCCCCGGACGTCCACAAGAAGCTCATTGACTTCGGCGTGGAGCCAGTTGGCAATACATCCGCCCAGTTCGCGGAATTACTCAAGAGCGAGACCACGCGCTGGCACAAGCTCATCCGCGACCTGAACATCACCCTGGACTGACTGTCCTTCCTGCCGCTGTCTGGCGGCTAGCACCTGCGTCCGCTTGTGCCCCTTTTTGTCCTTTGGAGCTCCATTCATGAATCCCGAGTCCACCTCCGCCCCGTCGACCGGCGCTTGCCCCTTCGCTCACGCACCTCAGCAAGAGTCGCGAGCACCCAACGGATGTCCCGTCAGCCAGCGCGCTGCCACCTTCGATCCGTTCAGCGACGATTACCAGCAAGACCCTCCCGAATACGTTCGCTGGGCGCGCGAGCAGGAGCCCGTCTTCTTCAATCCCAAATTGGGCTACTGGGTCGTCACCAGGTTCGAAGATATCAAGGCCGTGTTCCGCGACAACATGGCCTTCAGTCCGTCCATCGCACTTGAAAAAATCACTCCCACTGGCGATGAAGCCAACGCAGTGCTGGCGTCCTACGGCTACGCTATGGCGCGCACGCTGGTCAACGAGGATGAGCCGGCCCACATGCCGCGCCGCCGGCTTCTCATGGATCCTTTCACTCCAGAGGAACTGAAGCACCACGAGCCTATGGTGCGACAACTTGCTCGCGAATACGTGGATCGATTCGTCAACGAGGGCAAAGCAGATCTTGTCGACCAGATGCTGTGGGAGGTCACCCTCACGGTTGCCCTGCATTTCCTCGGCGTGCCCGAAGAAGACATGGACACACTGCGCCGCTACTCCATTGCCCACACGGTCAATACCTGGGGTCGGCCGAAGCCCGAGGAGCAGGTCGAGGTGGCGCACGCCGTTGGCAACTTTTGGCAGTTTGCCGGCAAGGTGCTGGAGAAGATGCGGCAGGATCCATCTGGCCCGGGTTGGATGAAGTTCGGTATCCGCATGCAAGCAGAACATCCTGACATCGTCACCGATTCGTACCTGCACTCGATGATGATGGCAGGCATCGTGGCCGCTCACGAGACCACCGCAAACGCGACGGCAAATGCCATGCTGCTGTTGCTCAAACACCCGAGCGTCTGGCGCGAAATCTGTGAAGACCCCAACCTGATTCCCAATGCAGTTGAGGAATGTCTGCGTCACAACGGCTCCGTGGCTGCCTGGCGACGCCTAGCAATGAAGGACGCCAGGATCGGGGGCATCGATATTCCGGCCGGTTCAAAGCTGCTGATCGTGATGTCGTCCGCCAATCACGACGAGCGGCACTTCTCGGATGCTGACATGCTCGACATCCGCCGCGAGAACGCCAGCGACCACCTCACGTTCGGCTACGGGTCGCACCAATGCATGGGCAAGAACCTCGCGCGCATGGAGATGCAGATCTTCCTTGAGGAACTCACGCGTCGCCTGCCACACATGCGCCTTTCGGACCAATCGTTCACCTACGTTCCGAACACCTCATTCCGGGGCCCGGAGCACCTGCTGGTCGAGTGGGATCCGTCCCAAAACCCGGAAAGGAGTCGGCCCGCTCTGCTCGAGAAGTTGGTCCCCATCCGTATCGGCGAGCCGTCCAAACATGCCATTGCGAGACCCGCGGTCGTCGAGCAGGTCGATCGCGTTGCAGAAGGCATTGTTCGGCTGCGCTTGGCTTCTCCCGACGGAAGACCAATGCCTCGATGGACGCCAGGATCACACCTGGACATCGAGTGCGGATCGCCCGATCTGACGCGCCAGTATTCTCTTTGTGGCGATCCGGCCCACGCCGATACGCTTGAAATCGCCGTGCTGCTCGAGAGCGAAGGTCGCGGCGGCTCGGCGTGGATACATAACAACGTGAAGGCCGGCGACCAGGTGAAGATTCGTGGCCCTCGCAATCACTTCCGGATGGACGAGGCGGCGAATCGCATCATCTTCATTGCAGGCGGCATCGGGGTGACACCGGTCAGCGCCATGGCGCGTCGAGCGAAGACACTTGGGATCGAATACGATTTTCACTACAGTGGTCGCAAGCGTGCCACGATGGCGTTCCTTGACGAGCTGACCGTTTTGCATGGCGATCGTCTTCACGTGTATGCCGACGACGAAGGGCAGCGCAACAATCTCGAAGCGCTTCTGGCGCATCCGATGGAGGGTACGAAGATCTACGCCTGCGGACCGGTACGCATGCTGGACGCACTGGGAAAAGCATGCGCGCATTGGCCTGAAGACTCGCTGCGTATCGAGCACTTCGTCTCGACGATCGGCACCTTGGACCCGACGAAGGAAAAGGCGTTCGAAGTCGAGTTGAAGGACTCGGGCATCACCCTTTCGGTGCCAGCCGACCGCACCTTGCTGCAAGTCCTGCGTGGCGCAAATATCGACATCCAGAGTGATTGTGAGGAAGGACTTTGCGGCTCCTGCGAGGTGCGGGTCTTGTCCGGGCAGATCGACCATCGGGACGTTGTGCTCACGCGGGGCGAGCGTGAAACGCATGGCCGAATGATGACGTGCTGCTCGCGCGCCTGCGGCGACAAGCTCGTTCTCGAACTCTGATTGGCGAAGCAGCATGAGCAAAAGATCCTATCTCTCTGGCTTCGGCAACGAATACGCCACGGAGGCCGTCGCCGGTGCGCTCCCGCAGGGCCGCAACAGCCCGCAGCGCGCGCCTTTCGACTTGTATCCCGAGCTGATCTCCGGCACCGCCTTCACAGCGCCGCGCAACGAGAACCGCCGCACCTGGATGTACCGCCGGCAGCCGTCGGTCGTGTCGGGCCGCTACAAGGCATATGCGCAGGCGTTGTGGAAGACCGGCGCCGACCGCGAGATCCCGCTGCCACCCGAGCCGATGCGCTGGGCGCCGATCCCGACGGACAACGCCGAGGTCGATTTCATCGACGGCGTGCGTACCCTTGCCGCCAACGGCGACGCCGAAGGGCAGTCGGGCATCGCCGCGCACGTCTACGTCGCGAGCAAGTCGATGGGGCGCCGCGCCTTCGTCAACGCCGACGGCGAGATGCTCTTCGTGCCACAGCAGGGCCGCCTCGAGATCACGACTGAGATGGGGGTGCTCGACGTCAAGCCTGGCGAAATTGCGCTGGTGCCGCGCGGCGTCGTGTTCAAGGTCGATCTGCCCGAGGGCCTCTCGCGCGGCTACCTCTGCGAGAACTATGGCGCGCAGTTTCGCCTGCCCGAACTCGGCCCGATCGGCTCGAACGGCCTCGCGAATTCACGCGACTTCCAGGCCCCGGTGGCCTCTTATGAAGAAGCGACCATCGCCTACGAGCTCGTCAAAAAATTCGCCGGCCGCTTCTGGTCCGCGCCGACCAGGCATTCGCCCTTCAACGTCGTCGCATGGCACGGCAACCTCGCGCCGGTGAAGTACGACACCGCGCACTTCATGACCATCGGCTCGATCAGCTTCGACCATCCCGACCCGTCGATCTTCACGGTCCTGACCTCGCCCTCCGACACGCCCGGCACGGCCAATTGCGACTTCGTGATCTTCCCGCCGCGCTGGCTGGTGATGGAAGACACCTTCCGTCCGCCCTGGTATCACCGCAACCTGATGAGCGAGTTCATGGGCCTGGTCTACGGCGAGTACGACGCCAAGCCCGGCGGCTTCAAGCCGGGCGGCGCCAGCCTGCACAACTGCATGGTGCCGCACGGCCCCGACGAGGAAGCCTTCGACAAGGCGAGCCACAGCGACCTCAAGCCGCAGAAGCTCGACAACACGCTGGCCTTCATGTTCGAGAGCCGGTTCCGATTCATCCCGACCGCCTACGCGATGCAAAGCCCGGCGCTCGACAACGACTATGCCGACTGCTGGGCCGGCCTCAAGGACCAATTCAAGCCATGATCGCCATCGACGCCACCCACGACCCGAAACTGCGCAGTTGGGTCGCCTCGGCCAACCAGGCCGGCTGCGACTTTCCGATCCAGAACCTGCCCTTCGGCCGCTTCAGCCACGGCGCCGACGCGGCGCCGCGCATCGGCGTCGCGATCGGCGACCGGATCCTCGACCTGCGCCGCGCCGGCCTGATCGACATCGACGACATGAACGCGCTGATGGCGGCCACGCCCGAGAAGCGCTCGGCGCTGCGGGCGCTGATCTCCCAGGGGCTGGCCGAAGGCAGCGCGCGGCAGGCGGAATGGGAGTCGGCCCTGGTCGGCCAGTCGGCGGCGACGATGCACGTGCCCTGCCGCATCGGCGACTACACCGACTTCTACACCAGCGTGCACCACGCGACGACAGTCGGCAAGCAGTTCCGCCCGGACAACCCGCTGCTGCCGAATTACAAGTGGGTGCCGATCGGCTATCACGGCCGCGCTTCGTCGATCGTGGTGAGTGGCCAGCCGATCCGGAGGCCGAGGGGACAACTCAAGTCGCCCGAGTCCGTCGCGCCGGTGCTCGCGCTCTCTAAGCGGCTCGACCTGGAGCTGGAACTCGGCTGGTTTGTCGGCAAGGGAAACTCGCTTGGCGAATCGATCGACATCGCGGAGGCCGAGAATCATCTCTTTGGCGTCGCACTGTTCAATGACTGGTCCGCGCGCGACATTCAAGGCTGGGAATACCAGCCCCTAGGCCCCTTCTTGTCGAAGAACTTTGGCAGCACTCTTTCGCCGTGGGTCGTAACCATGGAGGCCCTCGCGCCCTTCCGCGCCCCCTTCGAAAGACCCCCTGGCGACCCGCAGCCGTTGCCTTACCTCGACGACGCTGACAACCGCGCGCAGGGAGCCTTTTCGATCTCGCTGGAAGTGCTGCTGCAGACCGTAAAGATGCGCGACGCCGGCGAAGCGCCGGTGCGCCTGACCCACACAAACACCACCCGTGCCGCCTATTGGACCCCGGCGCAGCTGGTTGCGCACCACACGGTGAATGGATGCAATCTGCAACCGGGCGATCTGTTCGGCTCGGGTACCCTGTCCGGCCCCGAGCCTGACGAAGCCGGCTCACTGATGGAGTTGACTAGCGGCGGCAAGCGGCCGGTGACGCTTCCGAACGGAGAGCAGCGCAGCTTTCTGGAGGATGGCGACACACTGATCTTGCGCGGCTATTGCGAGGCACCCGGCGCTATCCGCATCGGGTTGGGTGAAGCCCTCGGCACTATCGAAGCGAGCTGAAGTTGGATCCGTTTCGCCACCCTCGAGCGGCCGCTCGTCGATTGATACCCTTGCCACAACGACCAGGCTGCAACGTCGGGCCTTGGATGGTTAAGAGGCTGGTCCCGGCCGCTTGGGTGTTGCTGACCTTCTCGTCAACGGCAGCAAACGCGCAACACCCCTTTCCGTCAAAGTCGAATCGCTGGACGTGCAGGTGACAGAGATGGGGTGGACAGTAGATCAAGTGACCAAACGCCGCGGTCGCACGCTCGTTCGGTTCGCTGCTCACGTCAATCGTCACACGTCGACGGTCCGGCTGGAACCTAGCCTTCATGGTGACCTATGCGAGTGCGTGGCCGGGGGCTGCGAAAGGACAGTGGTGCTCTGATGAAAAAGGCGATCCCACTCGATCAAGCTGTCGCGATGGTTCCCGAGGGAGCCGTGGTGATGGTGGGCGGGTTCATGGGCGTGGGCAGTCCTTTACGCCTTATCGACGAGTTGGTCCGCCAACGCCGAGGCGGTTTAATTCTGATCTGCAACGACACCGCCCGACCGGGCGTCGGCGTTGGGCGGCTAATCGACGCCGGCCTCGTGAGAAAGGTCATTGCCAGCCATATCGGGACGAACGCCATTACGCAGCAGCTGATGATCGACGGCCGAATCGATGTCGAACTGGTGCCTCAGGGCACCCTTGCAGAGCGGATTCGCGCCGGCGGCTTCGGCTTGGGAGGCGTACTGACGCCGACCGGGGTCGGCACGCTGGTCGCCGAAGGCAAGCGCACGCTTGAAGTTGACGGCAAGAGCTTCCTCTTGGAGACCGCTTTGAAGGCAGACTTCTCTTTCATTAGCGCAAAGCGGGCCGACTACTACGGCAACCTTGAGTACACGCTGACCGCACGAAATTTCAACCCCCTGATGGCAATGGCGGCGACGACCACGATCGCCGAAGCAGAAAGCATCGTTCCGGTCGGCATGATCAGCCCAGATTCAGTGATCACACCGGGCGTCGTGGTTCACGTGTTGGTCGGACGGGAGCGCGCGCAATGAACGACAAGGAGGTCATCGCGCGCCGTGTGGCGAAAGAATTGAAAGACGGCGACCGCGTGAACCTTGGAATCGGACTTCCAACACTAGTGGCTCAGTATCTTCCATCATCGCTTCATGTGTTCTTCCATTCCGAGAATGGAATCATGGGCATGAGCCCACTTCCTGGCGAGGGTTTCGAGGACATCAACCTGATCGACGCCGGGGGGCGGCCAGTCGGCGCCCTTCCAGGGGCCTGTGCATTTGATTCGGCGTTTTCTTTCGGGCTGATTCGTGGCGGCCATCTCGACGTCACTGTGCTCGGCGGTTTGGAGGTTGACGCGGCTGGAAGACTGGCGAACTGGGCGGTCCCCGGGGAAAGAATACCCGGCATGGGTGGCGCGATGGACCTCGTCACCGGCGCCCGCCGGGTGATCGTGGCCATGCTCCATCGCTCGCGTACGGGCTCGAAGATAGTTTCCCGTTGCAGCCTCCCTATTACGTCAATTCGACGCGTCGACTTAATAGTTACGGAACTTGCGGTGATCCGTCCGACCGATCTCGGCTTGGTTCTGGAAGAGACTGCACCGGGTGTAACAGTGCAGCAGGTGGTGGACGCGACAAGTGCACCTCTGATCATCGGCCCTGGGTTGACCGCGTGAGGCCCGCAGCCTGCTGGAAGGACGCCCGCTAGTCACGGCCGGAGATCTCCAGTGCTGCGAGCTGCAAACTCCTCTCAGCCTCTCAGCGACGAATGACTCGGGATCTCAGACCGCGCCATAGCCGCCGCCCAGTGCATTCGCTACCGGGCGCGCGGAGTGTGACTGCCTCTACTGACGATTTAACTCCCTCCTGCACCTCCTGTCGCCGCGATCCGCCTTCCCGCCCACCGTCCTCCAACAGAGGAAAACTCTTGAAGTAGCGCTAGCGTTTCCGCGGATTGCCGAGGGAAGACGCAATCGAAGTCACACCGCAACCCAAGTTGAGCCCGCGGACTAAGCGATGGACCTACCACCATTGATCAACAGATTGTGGCCGACGACGAAGCGTGCATCGTCGCTCGCAAGGAATGCGACCCCAGCGGCAATGTCATCAGGCCTGCCAAACTCTCCCAAAGGGATCGTGGAGAGCATTCGCTGGCGCATCTCAGGAGATTGGGTTGCGAACGCTGGGGTCTCGATGGGGCCAGGAGAAATCGCGTTCACCGTCACGCCATAGGGGGCCAGTTCGATCGCCAGGACTCGGGTGAAGCCGACAACGCCTGCCTTTGCGGCAGCGTAGTCGCAAAAGGTGGGCGTGGGCGAAAGCCAGGAACCGGAGGAGATGTTGATGATCCGGCCGGATCGCCGCTCTCGCATGGACCGAACAACCTGCCGGCTGCACAGCATCGTTGCCTTCAGGGACAGGTCTATCACGAAGTCCCACGTCTCAGGCTCAGATTCGGCGAACTCGCTGCGCTTCGATCCCGCGGTGCGACCGACCACGTTGACGAGAATGTCGACGCGACCGAGACGTGCCTGCATGCTCGAGAAGGTCGTTTCCACCGAGCTTCGATCTGCGCAGTCAAGCAATGCGAATTCCGCCTCGATTCCCATCGACCCAAGCTCCTCGACCGTCTTCGAACCGCCCGGATCAACGTCCAGCGCGACCACGTACGCTCCTTCACGGCCGAGACGCAGAGCCGTGGCCTTCCCGATACCGCTCGCAGCACCCGTGACCACGGCAATCTTGTCGCTCAGGCGTGTCTGGTGCGCCGGGAGGGAAGCTCTTTCTGATCGGTTCGTCACAGCTAGATCCATTGGTTATGTGTGGGCGGGAAATGAGCCAATTTCAGTTCTCGACAGTCAGGCCAGCTTGGGAAACGAGGCGTTTTTCCGTTTCCATCGCGTTCTTGACCCAATCTTTGAATTGCTCGGGCGGCAGGGACCATGGCTTCAGGCCCAGTGCCTTAGCGGTGCTTTGATACGCCGGGTCGTGCAGTGCGGCGCTGAACGAAGCATGGACCGCCGCAACCGCGCGCGGATCCATGTTCTGCGGTCCGCAGAGCGCAAACGTCGAGCGCGCACTGCTGTCATAGCCTTGCTCCTTGGCCGTAGGTACCTGCGGCTCATCCTGGAGGCGTTGGTCAGCGAAAACGGCGACCAGCCGCAGCTTTGAGCCGAGCTTTCGCCCCTCTGACACTGGCATAAACGCCGCGTCGAGCGTCCCACCGATGAGGGCCGTGCCGAGTTCTGGCGCGCCCTTATAGGGAGCGTGGTTGAACGAAGCCCCTGCCCTGATGGAGAGGTCCTGCAGGAGCAGATGACCAGTTGAACCTATCCCCGCTGTTCCGACATTTAACGTCCCTTGCGCGCCCTGCGCGGACGCAACGACGTCCTTGAGGTTCTTGCTGGGTGAAGTATTGGAGACGAAAAGTCCGTGGTCGGAATCGGCGATGCTCAGGATGTATGAGAATTCCAGTGGGTTGTACTGGACCTTCCCGAGAAACGGCGCCCTGTAGATGTTCTGGGTAGCCAGCATCAGCGTGTATCCATCAGGCTGTGCACGAACAAGTGCATTGGCAGCAAGCAGGCCGAGCGCGCCGGCCTTGTTTTCAATCACGATACTTTGGCCGAGGCCGCGTTCGGCAGCCTTTGCCAATGCACGCATCAACACATCCGCCAAGCCACCTGCGGGAAACGGGACAAGCACGGTGACGGGTTTCGACGGGAATTGCTGAGCCTGACTCATAGGGCTGAGTGCAAGTGCAATTGAGGCGCTGAGCAAGTGTCTGCGATGCATGCGGTCTCTCTCAGTTACGAGTTTTCGTTAGCGCCGTGGATCGAGTCTCGATCAGGGGCCATGAAATGCGTTGTGCTCCAGCCACCATCCACGGCCAGCACTTGCCCGGTGATGAACGAAGCGTCATCACTGCCGAGGAACGCAACTGCCTTCGCGATATCGGCAGGCATTCCCACCCGTCCCAGTGGTGTACGCCTCCGGAGCACATGCTCCATTTGACGATCACCGCTTTCAAGTGGGACGGCAGTCGCCGGAGTGGCGATCAGTCCGGGAGCGATTGCGTTCACCCGAATCCCGCGTGGACCGTACTCGGCGGCCATCTGCCGGGTAAGTCCGATGACAGCTGCCTTGGCTGCCGAGTACGGCGCGGAGCCCTGGACGCCGACAAGTCCGAAAATGGAAGCGATGTTGACGATGCTGCCGCCTCCTTCAGGAAAGCATGACAGCGCGCCGGCCGACATCCTGAACAGAGTACGCAAGTTGATGTCCAGGGAGCGATCCCAATCCGCATCCGATGATTCATGCGCGGTGCTCGCTTTGCCACTACCCGCGTTGTTAACCAAGATCGAAAGAGGTCGGCCCGTAGATTGAAGCGCGTGACTGAAGATGCTCGCTGGCGCAGCTTCCGTCCGCAGGTCGACGTCGAATGTGGTGATATCGGATTGCAACGATGCCAATTCTCGAAGGCCATCGGCGTTGCGGTCCACCGCGACCACAGTTGCGCCGCAATGGGCGAGGTGCAACGCGATCTCACGGCCGATGCCCCGACCGGCACCTGTCACTATGGCCAAAGCGCCGTCAAAATTGCATGAGCTGGTCATCAGAACTCTCCGGGTTGCTTTCGCAATCTTGCATGTCGGGTTCGACCGAAGAACCCGAGGACATCGCTGAGTTGCCACCGTCGATCGCGAGGATCGCACCATGAATCGACGAGGCGTGCTCGGATGCGAGGAAGAGAATTGCGTCCGCTTGATCACTAGCCTCTGCGGGGCGGCCCAACGGGATGCGCGCATTTCGCTGCGCGAAGCGTTCTGGGTTGCGCTGCGAGTTCGCGCGCGCTGCGGGGGTGAGCGTGAGACCCGGACTGATGGCATTCACGCGAATGTTGTGCTGACCCCATTCGACCGCGAGCGCCTTTGTCAGGCCGACGACCCCGTGCTTTGAAACGACATACGAAACCCGGTTGGGAATCGCCATCAGACCGGCAACCGAAGCAACATTCACGATGGCGCCACTTCGGTTCGGAATCATGCTTCTAGTTGCCACTTGTTGGCACCAGAAGAACACCCCATCGAGATTGATCCCCATCACCTTTCGCCAGAGATCCACCGAGGTGCTTCGTGCCGGATCCCATGCCGGAATGACACCGGCGTTGTTGATGAGGACATCGATGCGACCATACCGTTCGAGTACAGCCGAAGTATTGTTCTCGACGTCCAGATGGTTCGCCACATTTCCTGCGATGGCGAGCGCTTCGCCGTTCCTACGCAGATCCGCGACGGCGGCCTCAACACTTGCATCGGATACGTCATTTACGCAAACGATCGCGCCCTCGGCCGAAAACGCTTTCGCCGCTGCGAGCCCTATGCCCGAGCCGGCACCGGTCACGATGACCACCTTGTCCTTGAATCTCAAACCTGCTCCTTGACTCGTCATTGCAGCTTGATGTCAGCCGCGCGGATGATCTTTCGGAAGGCCTGGGTGGATTCGTTCAGGATGGCGGAAACTTTATCGGGGCCGCCGGCCTCGGCCGTGAGGCCGAGTTCCTCCAGGCGCTTTGCGACATCAGGATTCGTCACGGTTCGGTTGACCGCCGCCTCCAATCGCTTTGAGGCATCGACTGAATAGCCAGCGGGCGCGAAGATCGCGAACGGCGGCGGGTTCTCGAACCCGTGATAACCGAGCTCAAGAAACGTAGGAACGTTAGGTAGAAGCGGAGAGCGCTTTGTACCGTTGACGGCTACCGGATTAAGCTTTCCGCTCTGGAAATGCGCGGTGTACGCGACAACGGTATCAAATGCGAGGTGCACATTGCCAGCGATAAGGTCAATGATTAGCGCAGAGGAGCCTTTATACGGAACTCCGACGATCGGCACGCCCGCCATCCTGATGAACATCTCTGTGTTTAGATGCCCGACGCTTCCGAGCGAAGCGGTGCCATATGTCAGCTTGCCCGGATTGGCCTTTCCATAGTCGACAAGCTCACGCAGCGAGCGCACCGGCAAGGTTGCGCTGACGGCAACCACGTTCTGGAATGACGCCGCCATCGCTATAGGTTTCAGCTCCTTCAGGGGGTCATACTGCAGCTTCATATCTGCGGCCAGCGCAATCGCCAACGGGCCGGTCGCGGCGAACAGGATCATTCCCTGATCAGGATTGGATTTCGCGACTGCGGCTGCGCCGATGTTCCCTCCGGCGCCGGCGAGGTTCTCGACAACAATTGGTTGTCCCAGTTCTTTACTCAACTGAGTCGCTATCACCCGGGCGGCGACGTCGGTAGCGCCTCCCGCGGAATAAGGGACGACAAACTGTATGGGGCGGGTGCTGCTCTGTGCGGCAACTGGAGCGGCGATCGCAGCTGCGAGGGCGAAAGCAAGGGCGTGGCGCCGGCTCTTAGAGATAGTCTGGTGTCTCATTTGATCTCTTCGGTGTCTGCGGTTGAGGTCTTCGGGGCTGATAAGACTTGCACGGAGGTCAAGAGGCTTTTGGACTGCTGCTGGCGAGGATGGACGCACGCCGTTCGAGCCACCACCCGAATTGCTCTGGCCACCTCTCATACGACTTAGCAAGTTCCAGGTACGCGTGAACGGCCCAGTTCGGGTCGTTCAACGCTTCACGTCCAATAGCAACAAGATCAGCAGAGCCTTGCTCGAGAATGCCGTTCGCTTGAGCAGCCGTGAGGATCAGGCCAACTGCCATCGTGGCGACCGCGGCTTCGGCGCGTATTTGATTGGCCAGGAACACCTGGAATCCTCGCTCGCGCTTGATCCTCGCAGCCGTATTGGCTCCAGTCAGCCCACCCGACGAGCAGTCGATCACGTCGATGCCGAGCGCCTTGAGCTCCCGCGCAAATTCGACGCTGTCCTCAACGGTCCAACCGCCAACAACGTTGTCGGTTGCGGAGATGCGGCAGAAGACCGGCCGGTCTGTTGGCCAGACAGAGCGGACCGCGCGCGCGACATCGAGCGGAAACCGCATCCGCCCTTCCAGGCATCCGCCATACTCGTCCTCTCTGGAGTTGGACAGCGGTGACAGGAACTGGTGGAGCAGATAGCCGTGCGCGGCGTGGATCTCCACGACTTCATATCCTGCCTGGAGCGCCCGCAATGCGGCGTCACGCCAAGCCGTTACGATTTCGCCAATCTCCCCGACCGTTAGCGCCTTCGGTTGCAGCCAGCCCTCGTCCATGGGCTCGGTGGTCGGGCCGACAACTTCCCAGGGTATGTCCCCCAGCGCGACGTCCTCTGCAGTCAGCGGCCCGTTTCCGCGCCAGGGCCGCTGCGTGCTTGCCTTACGGCCAGCGTGCGCAAGTTGAATGCCCGGAATTGCGCCGTTCCACCTGATGGCTTCGGTCACTCGCTTCAGGGGTTCGATATGTGCGTCGCTCCAGATCCCAAGGTCGCCATGCGTGATGCGTCCCATGGGATGGATGGCGGTTGCTTCTGTAAAGACGAGCGCGAACCCGCCAAGTGCAAATCGGCCAAGATGGATCGCATGAAACGCGCTCGCGATCCCATCGTTCGCCGAGTACGTGCACATGGGCGAAACAACCATTCGGTTTTTCAGTTCCAATCCTCTAACTTTCAGCGGGCGCAGGAGCATCGCGCCTGATGTCGCGGAACTTTGGGAATCATCCACAGAGGTGTTTGGCATAGTCTGAAGTACGTTTAGGCAGGCCGAAGGTCACCGAGTCGCCCCACCGCGCTGGTATGGCCCTAATGTCTTGCGCAGTTCGGCCTTCATGACCTTTCCGGTCGCGGTAAGAGGGACCTCACTTAGGAACTGGAAAGTGACAGGTATCTTGTAGTCCGCGAGGGAACGCCGGCAGTGATCTGCAAGTTCAGTCGCCGGCGGGGGCGGCAGGTTCGCGTCGACCACGACGAAGGCCGCCACCTGCTCGCCGAACAGCGAGTCCTGTTGCCCCACGACTACGGCGACTTTCACTGCCGGGTGTTCCAGCAACACCTGCTCGACTTCCGATGAATAAATGTTCTCGCCGCCGCGGATGATCATGTCCTTCTTGCGATCCACCAAAGTGACCAACCCATCGTCGTCCTGGAAGCCCAGGTCTCCGGTGTGAAGCCATCCGCCCCGCAGCGCTTGATGAGTGGCATCGGGATTTCGGTAGTAGCCCTGCATGACGTTCGGCCCGCGGGCGACCAGTTCGCCCACAGTACCGGCGGGCAGCTTCTCGTCGCTCTCCCCGAAGATGGCCACCTCCACACCGGCCATCGCCATCCCGACGGATCCGGCCCGGTCGATGGCAAGTACGCCCGGAAGCGTCACGAGCGTGCCGCCGGATTCCGTCTGTCCCATCCCATGGACCAGTGAAGCGTTGGGAAAGAGTGCCTGCACTTCGCCCAGCTTCGCAATGGCCATCGGTGCGGCTCCGAACATCACGGTCCTAACCAAGTCAAGTGTGATGCCCAAGGCTTTCGCCTTTTCCACCATTAACAGCAGGATCGACGGTACGCCGAAGAAGGCGTTGATGCGCCTGGACTGGATCAACCGTAGCGTCGCCTCGGTGTTGTAGCTGTCGACAATCAGAGTGCCCCCGAGGAAGAACACCGGATAGAAGATCGTGTGTGCCGCGATGTGGAAGAGCGGCGTGACCGCGAGCGTTCGTCCCTCAGGAAAGTTGAACTCCCATGCGTCGGGCGACTGCAGTGCGTCGACGATGAGGGTGCCGTGCGTATGGACTACGCCTTTGGGCTGGCCAGTGGTCCCCGAGGTGTAGTACAGCGCGGCGGGCGAACTTTCTTTTATGTCGGGCTCCCCGGTGAATCGCCCTTCCCCTAAACCGCACGAAGCATCTTGGACGTCCAGCACGATCCTTGAAGGCGACACGCCGTGGTCGGCCGAGACGGCGGACACGATGCCATCGAACGACGGTTCAGTCACAAGTAGCACCGACTCGCTGTGCTTCAGAATATAGGCGGCTTCCCTTGGCACCAAGCGGTTGTTCAGCGGAACAGCCACAGCACCGACACCCAGAACAGCGAGATACCAGACGACGTAGTGATCGCTGTTGCTCACGAGAAACGCGACCGACTGGCCTTGCTGGACTCCCCGGGCCTTCAGGACCTCCCGTGCACGGTCGACGCAGTCCAGCAATTCGCCGTATGTGAGGGATCGTTGGCCGAAGACGAGCGCGGTCCGCGACGGCCAAGCGCGCGCGCGGCGACGCAGGAAGGCGGTGAAGGTCATGCCTTTGGCTGAAGCCATCTCGCGCTGAATGGCGATTCCCAGCTCGCTGCGCTCGCGGGCGACCCGGTCAATGGTGAACTTGAGTTCGTCCGTAGTCATGAGGCTCCCCTACCAGGCCGCTTGAGCGACCGTCGCGCCCGAGATGATTTGAGGTCTTTTGAGTTGCATTCTTCGTTCCTGAAGCGTTACGGCAGACGTCAGCGTGGAGCAGGTTGCGCAAGCTGCATCACAGACTTGGATGTGTCAGTACTTCTCAGGTGCATCATGGTACTCATGGGTATCACACAATACTAGTTAGGATCGCCGCGCGAACTACTGGTGCTAACCCTAGGCGAGCAGGAATGCCGGAGGGCCCCTGCCCAAAGATCGCCAAGCCATCCGATCGCAGCAACGCAGCTTTAAGAGCGCAACTTCTGGCGTGCCCTCCAGGTCATCGCTCGGATGGCGAGTTCCCGAGTGACCACGTCGTCGTGCAGTTGGTAGGGCAAACCCGGATGTCGCGGCCGATTCCAACAAGTACTATGACGATACTGCCGAGTATCTCCAAGAGTCTCACGGGTAGGCTATCGGAGGTGTTCGTAGTACGGATCGTTAGGAATAGATGGCAGGCGCATCAAGTTGCAAGGTCATCGCTAAGAAAGGATTTGTGATGGCGTCAGAAACCTCAGCAGCTACCAACGTCGACGCGGTCGTCATTGGTGCCGGCATTACTGGCATGTATCAGACGTACTTGTTGCGCAAGATGGGCCTTCTCGTGCAGAGTTTCGAAGCCGCGCCAGACGTTGGGGGCACGTGGTTCTGGAACAGGTACCCGGGCTGCCGCCTTGATACAGAAAGCTATGCATACGGCTACTTCAGCCTGGCCGGCATCGCTCCCGACTGGCAATGGAGCGAGCGATTCGCAGGCCAGCCAGAACTCCTGCGATACGCACGATATGCCGCTGACAAGATGGAGATCCGAAGCAGCTATCGGTTCAATACGAAGGTCGTCAGCGCGCACTACGACGAGTCGGCCAATCAATGGCGTGTGGCGCTCGACGACGGCACGAGCGTGACGTCGCGCTTCCTGATCTCCGCCGTCGGTCCGCTTTCCGCGACTCGGATGCCGAACATTCCTGGCCTTGATTCCTTCAAGGGTGAGTCATTCCATTCATCGCGCTGGCCTCGTGACGACTCGGACGGGCCCAAGAGCGTCGATTTCTCTGGCAAGCGAGTCGGTGTGATCGGCACGGGTGCAACAGGAGTGCAGATCATCCCTGTGGTGGCGAAGACTGCCGAACAACTCTACGTCTTTCAGCGTACCCCCAACTGGTGCACTCCGTTGGGCAATCACGAGCTCAACCCGGAGCTCACCGCAGAGCTGAGGGGAGATCCGAAAACATTCATGGAGTTGCTCAAGTCGACTCCCACGGCCTTCCCCCATGCCCGCGGACTGAAGAAGGCCAAAGAGGATGACGTGGAGCAACGGAACGCGTTGTTCGAGTCGCTGTACTCCATGCCCGGCTATGCCATCTGGCTCTCCGGGTACCGGGACGTTCTGACGAACAAGACCTCGAACCAATACCTCGCAGATTTCATTGCGCAGAAGATTCGTCAACGGGTGCACGACCCCGTGGTGGCCGAGAAGCTGGTGCCCAAGAATCATGCGTTCGGCACTCGGCGAGTTCCGATGGAAACCAACTACTACGAGGTGTACAACCAGGCGAACGTGCACCTCGTGGACATCGCAGAGTCACCGATTGAATGCGTGACCCCCAAGGGGATTCGCACCGAGGACGGCGAAATCGAACTGGACGTCATCGTCTTCGCGACAGGCTTCGATGCTGTGACTGGGTCATTTGACCGCATTGACATTCGCGGCAAAGGCGGGGTTTCCTTGCGGGAAACGTGGGCCGATGGCCCGGTGACCTATCTCGGACTTCAGGTGACTGAATTCCCCAACTTCTACACGCTTGTGGGACCCCACAACGGTGCGGCCTTCTGCAACATCGGAGTCTGCGGGGGATTGCAAGTCGAATGGGTCACACAAATGATCGGCTGGATGCGCAAAAACGACAAGACCTATGCAGAGCCCATCGAGTCGTATCAGGAGAAATGGACGACGCGAGTCTACGAAGATTACGCCAAGACGCTGCTGGCTGACACTGATGGCGCCTGGTGGGTCAAGACGACCGAGCAGCCTGACGGAACTGTCCGCCGCCGCGCACTGGTCTACATCGGCGGGGCACCCGAATACAGAAAGTTCTGCGAAGACGTCGCCCTCGCAGGCTACGAGGGTTTCGACCTTCGATAGGCGCAAAGAGTATGGCTAGAAGCTCAATCAGGCAGCCCAACGATTGGACACAGAGGAGCCCAGTGCAAGCAGTTGATGTGCCGGCCTCCAAGACAAACGCTCAACCTCGACTCGGTAGCCCTGGCTGGAGGGGCGTTGAGCTCGACCTAAATAACCCCCCGTTCTAACTGACTGACCCGCTCATGAAAACCGGAAAACGTGCCTTGGTGACCGGAGCCGCTGCCGGCATCGGTTTGTGTACAGCGAGACGTTTGGCAAGCGATGGCTGCGTCCTGTTTCTCCTTGACCGCCTTGACGGTGTTCGAGAGGTCGCTGAAACGCTAGCCGAGCAAGGCGTACTGGCCTACCCGATCGTTGCGGACCTGACGCGCGACGAGGACATCCGCGCCGCCTGTGCGGAAATCGATAGGCTTGCAGGCGGATGCGACATTCTTATTAACAATGCCGGCGTTCATGTGAAACGTGATGGTCACTACATCCCCGACGAGAGTCTGACCGTCGAAGACTGGGAAATGACCATGCGGGTGAACGTGACCGCTCCGTTCCTTCTAAGCCAGTACGCAGTCAAATCGATGGCTTCCGGAAACTGGGGTCGGATCGTGAATGTGTCCTCTCGAGCAGGGAGGACTAGTGGGCCCGCAGCGGGCACGCACTATTCCGCATCCAAGGCTGCGCTGATTGGCATGACCCGAAGCATGGCCGCGCACTACGGACGCGTAGGGATCACCATCAATGCCGTGGCGCCGGGTCATGTCTTGACCCCGATGGCGCTGCAACAGGCCCCTGAAGTACTCGCGCGCTCTGCCCAAGGCAATCCGCTTGGACGCCTCGGTGATCCCGACGAGATCGCCTCGGCGATCCAGTACCTGACGACCCCCGCGGCCGGCTTCATCACCGGCGCGGTGATCGACGCGAACGGCGGCGGATTCATGGGATGACCAGCGCATCGTCCTATGCAGCCGGAACATCTGGCAGGAGGCGGGAAACATGGAAGAGATGCAAGTAGCGCCAAACGGAGAATATGAATCGCCTTCGGTGGTGGCGACCGCTGAAGGCCGTGTTGCAACCATCACTCTCGACAGGCCGCGCAAGGGAAACTCCCTTTCACTGGCGTTGATGCGCGAGCTTCGCTCTGCGCTGCGCGTTTTCCAGGAAGACAACGAGCTCGACATGCTGTTGCTCCAAGCGAATGGGCGGCATTTTTGTACCGGCGCCGACGTCAGTTGGATCAATGCCGTCACCTCCGGCGACGCCGAGCTTTGGACGCGGGGAATCGGAGAACTGTTTGCTCTGCTTGCCGACTTGCATGCGCTCGACAAACCGGTGATAGCGCGGGTCCATGGATCGGCCGTCGGCGGTGGCGTCGCAATCTTGGCACTTTGTGACTCCGTAGTCACGGTTGCCGACGCTAAGTGGTCACTTCCCGAGATCCAGTTGGGCATGGTGCCCACCGTGGTGATTCCTGCGTTGCTCGAGCGCGTCTCGCGATCGACGTTGGAGCGGCTGCTCTTTCAGGACCATGCATGGAATGGCACATCTGCGCTCGAGATGGGATTAGCCACGCACGTGGTTGCCGAAAAGGATCTCGACGCAGCGATCAATGTCACCCTCGAACACTGGCGAGCAATCCCGATTCAGACCGTCATCGAGACCAAGGCTCTGTTGCGACAGATCGAGGGATCTGATTTCGTGCGTCGTCTTGCTGAAGTCAGGCCAGCCGCAATGGCGGGGCTTCACAGCGAAGACGCGAAGCGACTTGTCGGCGCCATGCGGGCGTCACGAACTTGATTTAAATCATTCTTCAACCAATTCGGAGACCGAATGTCCTCAAACTGGAATCAATCAACGTACGTCGTTCTGGGCGGTACGGGCGCAATCGGGCATGCCATCTGCCGATCGCTGGCGACATCGGGTCACGCGATCCATTTCACCTTCGGAAGTCGTCTGTCAGCAGCGCAGGAGCTTGCGGCTTCAATTGAGAAATTAGGCGGCAAAGCAAGCTATCAACAGGTGGCATGGGGAGACGCAAAGGCTTTCGCTGCATTGTCCGAGAAGCTCACCGAGATCGAAGACCTTCGTGGCGCCGTCTATGCCACTGGCCCAGACATCGAACAGCCCTTCCTGAGCCAGGTCGCACCGTCCCGCTGGAACGAAGTCTTGCAACAGGACGTGATGACTTTTCTTAGCTTCGCACATCTCGTCGTGCCGCTATTGCGCGCAGCCAAGGGCTCCTCTTTCGTTGCGATCACCACGGCTGCAACCCAGCGGCATCCCGCGCGCGACGCGTTGTCGTCCGTGCCCAAGGCTGCCGTTCAGGCGGCAATCCGAGGCCTGGCCCGTGAGGAAGGGCGCTTCGGGATTCGCGCCAACTGCGTTGCCCCCGGCATGCTCGACACGGGCCTTGGCCAGCGGATGATGGACAACCACTTCGATGCGACGGCGATCGAGAAGATCCGGCAGAGCGTCCCACTCCAGTTTTTTGGCAATGCCGACGACATTGCAGCCGCCGTTGTATTCCTACTGTCACCAGCAGCCCGCTACATAACCGGGCAGACCCTGTGCGTCGACGGGGGTTGGACGGTCTAACTCGAAGAACGCCATCGGGCACGCCTCAGGCTGCCGTACGCAGCACCCCAGGACGGCGATACCGCCTGCGATGACGTCGCGCGTGCGGTCTGGTTTCTTGGGAGTGGCGTCGCGCCGTTCGTGTTCCAGGGCGTAAAGACCGCGGCGCATATTTGGCGGCATTCAGTCCCGCCACAAGCGTTGCACCGCTGGCAAGAATTCCATCCAGTATTATTCGATACTATTTGGTTAGCTCATATGTCTCGGTGGTATCGGCGCCGCCGCGACGGGTGACCAGCGCTGATCGATCGCCAACTGGAAAACATGAAACCTGCCCTGTCAAATGAACCCAAGAGGACCGTCGATCCGCGCGGCGCCTCCCAGCTTCAGGCGGAAATTCGCGAGTTCAAGCGTGAAAAGGTGCTGGATGCTGCACTACGCCTCTTCTACGAGAAGGGCTATTCAAACACCACCATGGATGAGGTGGCGCGCTCGCTCGGCGTAACGAAGCCGTTTGTGTACCGCTACTTCCCGAGCAAGGAAGCACTTCTCGTCGCACTGTACGAGCAATCGACCGATGTCGTCATCGGCTTGCTGGCCGCGGCGACGGAGAAGTCTACGGAGCCGGACGAGCAGCTTGCGATGTTTATCGATAGCTTTGTGCGGGAGAACACGCGCTCAGTCATGGTAGGCATGGTGTACATGCAGGAAGAGAAGCATCTGGATTCGACCGTGCGCGCATCCGTCAACGCGCAGCAAAAGCGTTTTGACACTGGGTTGGCTGCGCTGATCGAGAAAGGCGTCGAGCGTGGAATGTTCGTGTCCAGGGACCCCAGGGTCGCTGCGCTGGCGATCACCGGCATGGTTCGATGGCTGCAGCGCTGGTACAAGAAGGATGGACGCCTCTCGGAAGACCAGATCAGCTCAATCTATACAGAGATGGCATTGAATTCCCTCTGCTACCAAAAGCCTGCCGCCCGATCGGACGCGACGAAGAAGCGCGCCAGTTAAGAATCTTTGGTCGACGAGGCGTCTTCTTGTCCGTACCCTGGACAGGTTGACTGCCCATGATTCCTCGGCCGCGAACGCGCGCGGCCCTCGCCTACTTTCGTTGGCGCCATCGCTCAGACGCCAACTCCTGAGACAGCCATGTCACGAGCGCCGACACGCGTGCCACCCCTTGCCGGCGTTTCGGCACATGGGCTCGGAACCAAGTCTCCTGCAGGGCAAAAGAAGGGAGCACCTTCAGCAAAGACCCATCGTCGAGCGCCTGCCGTGCCACGTAGGCCGGCAATGCGGCGATGCCGAGACCGGCCAGTGCGGCGGCCAGCAGCGTGCGATTGTCGTCGGCCAGGAGACGCGGGCGCAGATCGACTGCGATCGTGCCGCGATTGGTCTGGAACTGCCAACTCGGGCCCGAAGGCTTGAAGCACAGGCAGCTGTGGTCGACCAACTCGCGCGGGTGCGCCGGTAACCCGTGGGCCGACAGATACCCGGGCGTGGCGCAGACCACGGCGTCGACCGGGCACAGCGGGATGTCGACCACACCCTCGTAGCTAGCCGAGCGGCCGCTGATCGCGACGTCGAAACCCTGTTCGGCGGGATTCGTCGATAGGTCCACCAGTGCGAGTTCGAGCGTGATGCCGTCGTGCATGCTCAAGAAGCGGCAGAGCGCTTCGCCGAGGAACAGCATGGTGAGCGTGGTCGGCGCCATCACGCGCAGATGGCCCTCGAGCTTGCTCTCGTCGCTCGACACGCTCTCGAGCAGCTCGTCAAAGCTTTGGACCAGCGTCCCGGCGCGCGACTGGAACTTCTCACCCGCCTCGGTGAGCCGGACCGCACGTGTCGTGCGCTCGAACAGCCGCGTGCCCAAGTGCTTCTCGAGCTGTCCGATGCGCTTCGCGACCACCGAAGGCACGACGCCGAGTTGACGCGCCGCCTCGGAAAAGCCGCCATAGCGGGCCACCAGCGCAAAGGTCTTCACGTGTTGATAGGTGTCCACATTCGTTCCAAATATCGTTAACTGATACTCCGAAATTGCTTAAATTATGCTTGATGTTCATCAATAAAATTGCGGAAACGAGCCGGAAAGAGCTTCGACAACCCTCACCGGAGACACGCATGATGAAATCCTTCCCCGGCCTGCTGGCCGCCGCCGGCGCAATGCTCGGCCTCTTGGGCGCCGCGCATGCGCAGGCCCAGAGCTATCCGACCAAACCAATCAAGATCGTCACGCCATTTCCGGCGGGCCAGGGCCCTGACGTGCTGCTGCGCATCCTGGCCGACAAGATGGGCAAGACGCTCGGCCAGCCGGTCATCGTCGACAACCGGCCCGGTGCCAGCGGCTTCATCGCCTTCGATGCGGTCAAGCGGGCCGCGCCCGACGGCTACACCCTGGGCCAGATCGACAGCTTTCAGGTCGGAACGCAGCCGCACCTCTTCACCAAGCTCCCCTACAACGTCCTGAAGGACTTCGATCCCATCACGCCGCTGGTTCGCAACAGCTTTTTCGTCGCTGTGCCCGCCAACTCGAAGTGGACCACGATGGGTGACCTGATCGCCGCTGCGAAGGCCAAACCCGGGGCCGTCTCCTATGGCTCGTGGAATGTCGCCAGTCCCGCCCATCTTGGCGGTCTGCTGCTTGAGTCGACCACCGGCACCAAGATGACGCACATCCCGTTCAAGGAAACGTCGCAGCTCTACCAGTCGGTCGCCAATGGCGAAGTCGACTGGGCGATCGGCAGCGCCGCCTCCGCGGGCTCGCTGCAGCAAGCTGGCAAGCTGCGCTTCATCGCGGTGGCAGCACCCAAGCGAACCCCCGGATATGCCGACGTGCCGACGGCAAAGGAAGCAGGCGCGCCGGCCGGCTGGGAAGTCAGCGGATGGAACGGACTGCTGGCGCCCAAGGGCACCCCCCAGGACGTGATCCTCAAGATCAACGAAGCCGTCATTAAGGCGCTGGACGAGCCCGATGTGCGCGCCAAGCTGGCCACCTTCACCTATGAGCCTTACACGATGAAGCCCGCCGAGATGACCCGGTTGATGGAGACCGAAATCGCCAAGTGGGGCCCGACCATCAAGGAAGCGAGCATCAAGCTCGATTGAGCCGCACCGCTCGCTCGCCCGCATAGGAGCCATCCATGGCACGCAAACACATCGATGTCGAAGTCTTCAGTGTGCGGCAGCTAACGCCGCGCGTTCGCGAGTTCCGCCTGCGCACGCTCGACGGCGCGCCGCTGCCGGCCTATGGACCGGGTGCGCATGTCGAGGTCCATACCGGCAATGCACAAACCGGCCTCGTCGTACGGCACTACTCACTGATCGGCGGCGACGTGGAGGCGGACGATACCCGCGATACGTGCCGCATCGCGGTACAGCGGGAGGATCGCGGCGGCGGCTCGGCGTACATCCACGCGAACTTCGAGGTCGGTACCCGGCTGCAGATCTCTGCGCCCACCAACAACTTCCCGCTGGACCGGCGCGACCATCACAGCCTTTTGATTGCCGGTGGCATCGGCATCACACCCATCTTCTCGATGGTCCGCAGCCTGGCCCGGCGTCGACGCGAATTCACCGTGGTCTACGCCGGGCGCGAGCCGGAATTCATGGCGTACCGCGAAGCGCTGGTCGCGGTAGCTGGCCACCGCGTTCGCCTGCACATCAGCGGCGGCCAGGACACGGGCAAGCTCGATCTCGACGCACTGATCGCGGCGCAACCGGTCGGCACCACCGCCTATGTGTGCGGTCCGGCAGCGATGGTGGAGGCCACGCAGGCGGCGGGCCGCGCCGCCGGCTGGGAAGCGGAACGCATCCGCAGTGAGCTCTTCGGCGCCGGTCCTCAGGGTGACGAAGTGGCTTTCGACGTCGAACTCAAGCGTTCGGGCCGCGTGGTCCGGGTTGGCAAGGACGTGAGCATCCTCGACGCGCTGATGGCTGCCAAGGTCGACGTGTTGTGGGACTGCCGGCGCGGCGAATGCGGCCTCTGTCCGCAGAGCGTTCTGAAGGCGGACGGCCCGATCCAGCACCGCGACCAGTACCTCTCACCGGAGGAGCGCGAGGCCGCAGACACCCTGTGCATTTGCGTTTCACGCATCCGCGGCGAGCGTCTGGTGCTCGACCTCTGATTCATCGAAAAGGACCCCATCATGGAAAAAGTTCTTGAACACGTTGTCGAGCAGGTCATCCTGCATCCCCGCACGCCGCTCGCCGAGCCCGCCTTCGAGGCCGGCGGCTTCGCCGACCACAACACGCCGCTGATTCGCAATTGCTGGTACGTGGCCGCATTGAGCAGCGAGGTCTCGCGCGAACTCACGAGCCGGCGCCTGCTCGGCGTCGACGTGGCGCTGTACCGCACGCTGGCCGGCGAGCCAGTCGCGGTGCGCAACCGCTGCCCGCATCGTTCTTTCCCGCTCGCCAAGGGCCGCCTTGAGGGAGACACATTGATCTGCGGCTACCACGGCATGCAGTTCGACCCGTCGGGGCGCTGCGTCAACATGCCGTCGATGCCCAACGTGCCGACCAACGCGCAGGTGCGCAGTTTCGACGTCGTCGAGCGTGCACCTCTCATCTGGATCTGGATGGGCGACCCGGACCAGGCCGACGAGGCGTTGATTCCCGACACCCATTGGTTGAACGACCCGGGCTGGAAGAGCGTCAGCGGCCAGTTCCACCTGAAGTCCGACTACGTCTCGATGCACGAGAACCTGCTCGACCAGACGCACTTCCCCTTCCTGCATCCCGGCGCCATCGGCACGCCCGAGTACGCGCGTTCGAAGCTCAAGATCCGGCGCGACGGCGAGGTGGTCATCATCGATCGCTTGCTCAAGAACTCGCCGCCGCCCGGCGTCTATGCCGTGCCCACGGGCCTTACGGGCAAGCCGGTCGACCGCTACTCCGAGGCGCGCTTTCAGTCGCCGGCGCTGCACACCGCTTTCGCGAAGATCGTCGACCCTACGCCGCCGCCCGGGGCCATTGCCGAGTACCGCTTCAACATCACGCACATCTTCACGCCCGAGACTAACGGCAGCATCCACTACTGGTGGTTCAACTCGCGCAACTTCGACCTCGAGAACAAGTCCTCCGACGAATATCTGCACGCGGCCTCGGCCAAGGCCTACCTCGAGGACGTCGATGCGCTCGAATGGATCCTCGACGTGGTTCAGAAAGACACCGAGCAGCAGTTCGACCTCAACTTCGCGCCCGACAAGCCGGGCCTGCTGATGCGTCGCGCCCTCTACGACCGCGCTGCAGCCGAAGCCGGCTACGCCCTCTGATCGATCACCGCCAAGGAGCGCCACTGTGGCCAGAATCATCGGGTGCATCGGCACCTCGCACGTGCCGACCATCGGCGTCGCCTACGACAAGGGCAAGCAGCAGGACCCGGCCTGGAAGCCACTGTTCGACGGCTATCTGCCGGTCGCGAGCTGGTTGGCCGAGCAGAAGGTGGACGCGCTGGTCATGATCTACAACGACCACTGCACCAGCCTCTTCTTCGATCTCTATCCCACCTTCGCGCTGGGCATAGGCGCACAGTTCGAGGTCGCCGACGAAGGCGCCGGCCTGCGCGACCTGCCGCCGATCCGGGGCGACGTCGAGCTGCAGGCTCACGTTGCGGAGTCGCTGGTCAACGACGAATTCGACATCGCGGTGTTCCAGGACAAGGCGATCGATCACGGTTGCGCCTCGCCGTTGCCGCTCTTGTGGCCACACAAGCCCGATTGGCCCGGCACGGTGGTGCCGATCGCGGTCAATGTGTTGCAGTTCCCACTGCCGACGCCGCGCCGCTGTTGGCGCCTGGGCCAGGCCATACGCCGCGCCATCGAGTCCTACCCGAAGGACTTGCGCGTGGTGGTGGTCGGCACCGGCGGTCTGTCGCACCAGGTGCATGGCGAGCGCACGGGCTTCAACAACGAAGACTGGGACGCGCGCTTCCTTGAACTGCTCGAGCATGATCCGCAGCAGCTCACAGGCATGACGCACGCCGACTTCATCCGCCTGGGCGGCGCCGAGAGCGTCGAGCAGATCATGTGGCTGGCGATGCGCGGCGCGATGAGTCCGCGTGTGCGCAAGCTGCACCAAAACTACTACCTGGCAACGACCACTGCGATGACGGTCGCGCTGTTCGAAGATCTTCCCGAAGGAGCCGCGGCATGAACCCCCAGCTCGAAGGCGTCGAGTCAATCGCCGGCACCTACGTGTTCGACCTGCGCGTGAGCAATCGCGCGCTGAAGCTCAATCGTTTCTTCTGGCAAATGATCGGCAAGCCCTGGCGCGAGCGATTCGAGGCCGACCCGGAGCAGCTGATGGCCGAGGCCGGTCTGAGCGAAGAGGAGAAGAGCTTGGTGCGCGCTCAGGACTGGATCGGCCTGATTCGCCATGGCGCCAACTTCTTCGTGCTCGAGAAATTCGCCCGCGTGTCGAGGACGACCAACCTCGAGGTCTACGCATCGATGCGTGGCGAGAGCTTCGAAGACTTCATGAAAACCCGCCGGGTGCCTGACGCGCGATAAGACGACGCGGGCCCGACGCCACCCACGACGCCCCAGGAGACAAATTTGACCCAACCGACCGCAGTGGACGTCAAGGCGTTCATCAACGACCGCCCCATGTCCGCAGCCCAATGGCTGCTGCTGGCCCTGTGCTTCCTGATCGTTGCCGCCGACGGCATCGATGTCGCGATCATGGGCTTCATCGCCCCCGCGATCGTGCAGGAGTGGGGCATCTCCCGCGCGAGCTTTGGCTTGGTGATGAGCGCCGCGCCCTTCGGTCTCGTGCTGGGCGCGCTGGTGGCTGGCCCGTCATCGGACCGCTTCGGGCGCAAGAAGGTGCTGATCGCCTCGGTGCTGCTGTTCGGCGCCTTCACGCTCGTGACCGCATTCGCGCGCGACCCGATGGAAATGGCGATCCTCCGGCTGCTGACCGGACTCGGCCTCGGTGCCGCGATGCCCAACACCACCACTTTGCTGTCCGAGTACGCCCCCGAGAAGCGTCGCTCTCTGCTGATCACGATCATGTTTACGGGCTTCGGCGTCGGCTCGGCTGCGGTAGGTTTCGCGGCGGCTTACCTGATCCCCGCACATGGCTGGCGTTCTGTGCTGCTGATGGGTGGCCTGCTGCCATTGCTGCTCGTGCCCTTCTTGGTGCTATACCTGCCCGAGTCCGCGCGCTTCATGGTCGTGCGCGGACGCAAGCCCGAGGACATCGCGGCGACGCTGGGTCGGGTCTGCCGCGCGACGTTCGCGGCCGGCACGACCTTCTTCGCGCCCGAGCCGCCCGTGACCACCAAAAGGCCGATCGGCGTGCTGTTCTCGCCGGGCTACGGGCTCATGACGGCATCGCTGTGGGTGACCTACTTCATGGGCCTGCTGGTCATCTACCTGATCACCGGCTGGCTGCCCACGCTGATCAAGGATGCCGGCCTGCCAATCTCGACCGCCGCCAACATCACTGCAATGTTCCAGACTGGCGGAACGGTCGGCGCGATCCTGGCAGGCTGGGCCATGGACCGCATGCGGCCGACTTGGGTCATCGCGGGTTCCTACCTCGGCGGCGCGCTCTGCGTGATAGGCGTAGGCGCCACTGGCGCGCTCTCGGCCTCGTTGTTCCTCTGGGTACTGGCTGCCGGCTTCTTCATGAACGGCGCGCAGACTGGCCTCAACGCCTTCGCCCCGAATTGCTACCCGACCGTGGCGCGCGCCACCGGCGTCAGCTGGATGCTGGGCATGGGCCGCTTCGGCAGCATCCTCGGATCCGCCGTGGGCGGCGTGCTCGTAGGGCTCGGATGGGGATTCGGAGCGATCGTCTCTGCGTTGGCAGTTCCGGCGGCGATCGCGGGGTTGGCGATCCTAGTGGGCCGACGCAACGGGCAGGCTTTGCCGACCCAGGCTGTGGGCGTTGCGCACTAGGAGTCCAGCGGCGCGGCGGTCTGCATCCAGAGAAAAGCGGACTGCTCCTGGCGTGCTTCGTCCTGCCGGTCACGCTTCCGACCGGAAGTCAGACCTTCATTTCTTCCAGCGTCTTCCCACCGGCTAGCGCATCTTTGAGCCAGCGCGGCTGCGGGCCGCGACCAGTCCACGAATTGCCGGCGCCATCCTGAAACAGCACCGACCATGGCCGGCGCTTTGGCGAAGCGGCCTTTGCCGCTTTGATGCTCTTGGCTATCACCGGGGCAGCCGCACCCGTCTTCGCGCGGAACGACTCCAGCGATGCTCCACCGGCGATCGCTTCGCGCAACCAACGAGGACGTGGGCCACGACCTGACCAGTCCTGGCCGTTGCCATCGTGGTACTTTGCGCGGGATGCTGGCTTGCCGAGGATCTTTGCCTTGCCAGGGCGCGTCGCACCACCAAAGCCAAGTTGTTCAGCCGTCAGGCCATAGTGCTCGATCGCGGTCTTGATTCGCGCGATAACGCCGCCAGTCTCCTTTTGGCGAAGAGCGTCGGCTTCCTTCTGAAGCTTTGCAATCTTTTGCTGGATCTGAGAATAAGTCTGAGTCATGAGTCACCGTAGTCGGATTGGGGAAGTGGTAGCTTACGCCCAGTGACTCGGGGCCCAAATCGGCCCACTTTCCTACTTTTGACAGTTTCACTCCCAAGGAGGAAGCGGCCGGGTCACGTCTTGGCCATCCGCCTGCGCGAGGAAACGGCCAGCTGCATTGGCGGCCATGACTAGCCGCTGTACGTCTCTCTCACTCAGGTCCTCGCGCGCCTCAAAACTGAACCCACAAAGAACTCCATAGAGCGAGCCATCGGTAAAGCGAACGGGCACGCCAATGTGTGCACCCAGCCTTTCGTACGCGCTCGATAGGCCGTAGGACGCACGAACTCTGGCGACACTCTCCAGAACGCTTGGCATGCGGCCGTCGACGATCCTCTGGCAAAGGGTGTCTTCCAGCGAGTTCGACCCGCCTAGCTTCAGACCATCCGGCAATTGCTTGGCCGAGACATGCCTGAAGATCCTCTGCCCGTCGACAAATTCTCCGAGAAAGACAACTTCGAGTCGCAGCTCTTCGCGCACCACCCGCAATAGATCGCCGATCATTCGCTCCGCATCCGAGACATGATCAAGTCGATCGGCTTCCGCGGTGACCGCGACCAATTTCCCCGGGAACTCCGCCCCGCTTACCAAATGTGCTTCCACAACGCACTCCCTTCGAACCTCGATGCTAGGGGGCGGGAAAGCGTCGCTGCAGCGAAAACCATTCCAGAAATCACGAAAGCACCGGCGAAATTTGCGGACAGGGTGCTGTCTAGGTCGGGCGCATCCGGGCGACGGGCTGAATCGATTGGAAACGTCGCGGCGAACCCACGCTCGAAACCAGCTCCCAAGGGTTACCTGAGCCATTCGACGAGCGAATCGGGTGCGCTGTACCGCGCCGAGACCCCATAAGCATCTATGTCACGACGACCACCTGGCTGTGAATCGCCGCAGGCCAGTCCGCTTTGCCACCTTCTTCAAGACTCAGCCTGGCGGGAGGCGTCCGCGATCGACTTCGCCTACACGTCGCGTCTGGTGGAAAGGAACACTACTCGCCGAGAGACGCCATCAGCGCCGGCGCCGTCAAGCCGCACCGGATTCTGGCGTCGCTGCCAGAAGTCGCGGGCAACGATCGAGCGCTGGCTCGAGAACGCGGCAAGCGTGGGCCGAGACGAATGGCGATGAAATCCGCCCGGCGCAGTTACATCGCATAATTACACCGTTATAGACATTTTTGGCGCTATTGTCTAGAATGGTTAAAATCCAAACCTTCTTCAACCATCTCTTGCGGGCTCGACCGAGTCTGGTTCGTCGAGCCGTTACAGGGCTAAAATTCCATCAAAATAGACATTTCAAAGCGTATTTGTCTAGAATGGCGGGATGCCAAGCAAGTCCCCCGTTATCTTCCCGCAGGAGCAACGGATGCTCACGCAGCTCGGAGAGCGAATCAAGCTCGCCCGCCGTCGGCGCAAGCTAAGCACGCTGGTCGTGTCCCAGCGCGCGGGCATTTCCCGCACCACGGTCTATAAGGTCGAGGCAGGTGAGCCGGGCGTCACTCTGGGCACATACCTTCGCGTCTTGGCCACGCTCGGCCTGGATGGCGACCTCGACGCGGTCGCCTCCGATGACAAGGTCGGCCGCACGCTTCAGGACCACGGATTGCTGTCGACGTCAGCCTCCAAAAAGCGCCTCAAGGCACCGTCCCCTCCGAGCGACGCCAAAAACCCCTTGAGGGAGCGCTCATGACTCCTCACGGAAAGGTTCTGGAGGTGTGGCTCGACTGTGATCTCGGTCCGCCCTGCCTCGTGGGCACGCTCGCCCACGACCGCGGGCAGATTCGATTCCAGTACGACAGCGATTGGCTGTCCGACGATCGCGCGTTTGCGCTGGACCCGGATCTGTCGCTGGCCGCCCAACCGTTTTTCCCGAGAGCCGAGGTCGGCAACTTCGGCGTATTCCTCGACTCCTCGCCAGACCGCTGGGGACAGACGCTTATGAAGCGCCGAGAAGCGTTGCAGGCGAAGGACGAGAACCGCGCCCCGCGCACCCTCTACGCTTGGGACTACCTTATCGGCGTTCAAGACCTCACGCGTCAAGGAGCGCTGCGCTTTCGCCTGCAGGGGACCGATGAATTCCTCGGCAGCGAGAAGATGGCAGCCCCGCCGGTTACCACGCTTCGCGAGCTGGAAGCCGTCGCCTACCAGCTCAGCAGCCGCCGGATCGACGATCTCGACGCATTGCGAAAGTGGTTGGCGGTCCTGGTGGCCCCAGGCGCATCTCTCGGCGGCGCGCGCCCGAAAGCGAATTTCACGGAGTCCAACGGCTCACTCTGGATTGGAAAGTTTCCTGCCCGAGACGATGACAGAGACGTGGGTGCATGGGAATTTGTGGTGCACGACCTGGCGCAGAAGGCTGGCGTTGACGTGCCCAATGCCAAGCTCATCCGCATGAACAATGACTTCCACACGTTTTGCGTCGAGCGCTTCGACCGCGCAGCCGGGATCCGAAGGTTCTACGCGTCGGCGATGACACTTCTTCGGAAGGAGCAGAGCGAGGGCACCAGCTACCTCGAGCTGGCCCAGTTCATCCGCCACCACGGCGACGGCGCACACGTGGACACGGATCTCGTACAGCTCTTCCGCCGGGTCGCGTTCAATGTCGCCGTGGGCAACCGGGACGACCACCTCCGCAACCACGGCTTTGTGCTTGGGGCGAGCGGGTGGCGCCTTGCGCCGGCGTTCGATGTGAACCCGAACATTGACAAGGCAGAGCATGTGCTGAACCTCGATGACTCGGACAATCGGCCGAGCTTGGCGACAGTGCTGAGCACGGCCGAGTTCTACGGGCTGAGCGCAGAGGAGGCCGCATCGATCGTGGAACACGTGGCCGACGTCGTGGATCACTGGCAAGCTGTCGCCGCGAGGCTCTCGATCTCAAGGGCCGATGTGCTGCTGACTGGAGCGGCGTTCGGCGCCCACGCTGAATATCGGGCCGCCGATGCCTCAGTTGCGCAGCCTCCCCACAGGCCATGATGTTCCATTCATAAGGCGACCGGTCGTCGACTCGACGCAGCGAAGGGGCCATCGCGCACCTCTCGCGATCCTGCGACGATCGCCCTCAATGACCATCGCCTTCGTTCCCTCGCGCCTTGCCAATCTGGAAGTCTTCCGCGATTCCGAGTTGAGCGAGTTGCACCAGCTTGCCCGGGCCAGCCCGCTTCAGGGCCTCCTTCGAGACCCAGACTGGCGGGAGGCGTCGGCGATCGACTTCGCCTACGCGTCGGGCCTGGTGGAAGGGAACACCTACTCGCGGGAAGCCGCCATCGCATTGTTGACGGCCGGGACCATAGCCCCGGGCAAGAGACCCCAGGAAACGCAGATGCTGCTGAACCTGCGCGATGCACACGCGTTGATCCTCGACAACGCCCGCGAGATCGTCCAGGCCGGTCTCGCAGGCTATCGGGACATCCACACCATGCTGATGCGCGGGATCTTGCCCGCCGAGCAGCTCGGCGCAACGCGCTCCACCAGGCTCGTTCGCATCACCGGCACGGACTACATACCGCCGGACGGCGCGGCCTACCTTGATCGGCGGGCGGCTGAGATCTTGGCGGGCCTGGGCCACGCGGCCAACCCGTTCGACGCCTGCCTCTACGCGGCCTGCAACCTGTCGTACCTCCAACTGTTCGAGGACGGGAACAAGCGCGCTTCGCGGGTCTTTCAAAACGCGATCCTGATCGCCGCCGATCTTCCGCCGGTCCTGTTCCCTCCCTCGATGATCGACGCCTACATCGGCGCCCAACTCGTCTACTACGAGACGGGGGACTTCCTAATGCATCGCGGGTTCGTGCTGGACGCGTACCGGCGGGCATTCCGGGAGCGCGTCTCCAAAACAGCCAACTGATGGGTCGCTGACCAAGATCAGACTGCGGCATCTTCACACCCCTCAAGGCCTCGCGGGTGAGTTGCATCGGGAGGCGGGCTTCGTCTTCAACTACACCACCGGGGAGCGCAATCCGATCCATGCTGGGCGACTCGTTTGCTCAAAAAATGCGCAAGGCCTGGGATGACGGCGTGCTTCTTGCGCGGCCTGCCGGGAAGGTGATCTCGGGGCATTCCCTGGCCACCCAGGAGGACTTGGACGCCGAGAACGATCCAGACGAGGCAGTGGCTCCGCGCGGATGAGATTCTCAGTGCGCTTGCGCCTCGCATGAAATCGGTCAGGCAGAAGAATTCAACCGCTGCATCCACACCCGCATCAGCTCGACGCACTCCAGCTCAGTCACCTTGCCGCCCTCTGCGGCTCGCGCGGCGGTGTCAACAAACGCCCGCCTGACGGGGGACAACTTCTGAGCTGCGCGCGTCGTGAGTGGGGTCCATTCATCGTCGCCGGCAGCCGCTCCTGCCTTCTCTGGCAGCAGGGCCAATACCGAGACTCCAAGTGCATCTGCAATTGCAATCAACGTGCTCACCGCTGGATCAGAGTCCCCTCGAAGGATCTTGCTGATGCTCGACTGCGCAATCCCACACTTCTTCGCGAGTTGGACCTGAGTCTTGAGCTTCGGGTGGGCCTCCATAGCCTCGAGAAGCCGGGCACCCAGGATGCCAGTGAGTTCAGTGCGAGGCGGCGGAGGTGGACGAGGCATGAACGATGGCCGCTGTGAAGTTGGTCACCCAGCATACCGCGACCTACGCTAGCGGGGACCGCGCGAAGCGTCAGCCGCCTCGGCGTCCTGCCGCTCAGGCGCGCCGATCTCCTTGATGCTGCGGATGATCAGGGTGCCGAGCTGGCGCGTATTGAGCGGGTTGCCTCTCTGGTTCAGCAACCCCACGTTGAGCCGGATGGCCAACTCGCGCAGCACCGGCTTGGCTGGCACCTGGGGCTGACCATCGCGCAGGACCTCGATCGTTCCGCTTTCGAGCTCGCGCACCAGGAACCCGTCAAGCGTCGCTTCCGAGGCGAGCGGCGACGTCTCCCGCGGCGCAGACCGGTTGGGAGCAAGGCGTCGCAACGGGATGTTCAGCCGGCCAGACCCTCGATCCTCATTCATGAGCTGACGCGCATCGGCAATCGGCTTGTCCAGCAGGGTCTCGACCTGCATCTCCTCCGTGTTGATCCGCAGGACAAACACTCGATCGACCTGGTCGAGCGTGTTCGGATTGAACGAGATGAATCCATCGAGCCCACTCTGAGCGGTGGTCTTGACGGAGATCCGTTCATTGATGGCGCTCACCACGTCGTAGCCGCGCTGGTTCACCTCCGTGGCCATCTGCCCGTTGGTGATCATCGCGACGTACAGCTCCCCGATGCGGCCGCACAGGTGCCGAAGCTCCGTCGGGGCGACTCCCCAGGAGATCTCGCGCTCGAACCAGGACATCGCCTCGCCCAGGGACTGGATCAGCTGCATCTGCGACATCGCCACGGTCTCGCTCCTTTTGGGGTTGGCGGATTGTGACGGATGGGATCCCGACGGCGCCGGTGAGCGGGTCCATTGATGGGCTGGACTACCTCCCAGCAGACGTCAGGCCCGTCGTTGTTCGGAGCTCATGCGCCGTTCGAACTCAGCCGCAAGATGCCTGAAGGCGCGAAGGTCAACGCTCCACTCCAACTTTCCCACCGTGTCATCAAAGGCCGCCGACGCCCCCCGTCGAGCAAGCGACCGCTGGTCCGGTAATACCGCCGCCAGCTTCTCAACAGTTGCTCGTGACAGCCCCTCGATGATGGCGACCGGATTCGACCCGTCGTAGTCCGCACATAGAACGTGGTGGCCGTTCCAGCTGCGCAACTGGGTCTTGTAGGCAGAGCCTCCCGCTCGCTCAACGCAGCTTCCGTCCGCATCGAAGCGGCGTGCCATCAAGGCCGCAGTCCTTGGGTTCTCTTTTCCGGCGAGCGTGAAGCGCCACGCCCCTTCGCTCGCTATCAGCTCCTCGCCCTCCCAGCTGTCGGCGAGTTGCATTCGCGAGTCCTTGGACTGACCGATTCCAAAGAGTTGCTCAAGTGGACCCTGATCGCCACTACCAATCGCTCTCGCAACAAGCTCCAGCAAGTCCTGATCGTCGACGAACACACTCTCGACCGCTCCTATCGAGATCCGTTCGTAAGTCGACAATGGGTCATCCAGCGCACCGGATTTCCTTTCCAGCCAGTAGCTCGAAATGCCTCCCAATCCGCCGACCGCGAGGGCTGCTCCGCTCCAGTTCGACGTCAGCTCGCTCGGAGCGCGTGAAAACAAATCGGCCACGGCATCGATGCCGTCCGAATAGAAGTCTTCAACCACCCCTGGCTCTTCCGAGCTGGAACTTTTCTGCATGAACCATGGCAACGAGGAGAACTGCGCACCTGCACCAGCGAGATGGTTCCACGAAGGCGCGTCAAAGGCGGCAGCGGCCACTTGTTCGAGAAAACTCCGGTTGGGCTCTGGATGGCCGCAGCGCGCACAGAGTACACGCGCCGAGAAGAGCCATTCCTTTGGCACCGGGAGATGGCTTCGCTCGGCCGACGGAAATGGCGCGCCTGTGCCCTCTCTCCTTGCGGGTGCTCCATTCATGACGAGCTCCGATAACCCCGGCCATCGACGCGCGCGTTTGAGCAACTCCCGCTCAACGTCATCGAACTTGCGCAACCCGATGACGGTTCCCTCAGCGCGCCGCCGGATCTCCTCGCTTGGCCGTCGCATGTTCATCGGACCAATGGTCGCCAGACGCTCTGCGCCCAGCCAAAGGTCGAGCCTTTCGCGATCCCTTGCAAGCGTCAGTGAAGTGGGAAGCATCCTTCGGAAGCGGCAGTCCTCGACCAGAAATGCCACGGCGTGAGGGAAGGACTCAACACATCGGATCTCCAGGTCGAAGTCGTCGGAACCACCAAGTTGAAACCGCTGGACTGCGAGCCATCGAGTGGGCGCGGGCCACCGCATCAACCGCTCGCTCGCATTTAGGTCCTGCCTCGAAAATATCCGATCCAGCGTAGCGTGCCAATGTCGGCCAAGGTGAGTCTCAAGATCGCCGAGCAACGGCTCAACCCTCTTGCGCAGTTTCACCCACGGACCATTCCACGTCTGCCAATGGTCGTCGCTGGACAAACCGTCGTCGTCAATTGCGGGATTGCTCATGTCTACCTCGAACAAACGGGCGAAGCGGTGTGCACATTGCCGCGCCCAGTTCAAGGAAGCTAAGCGGGAGGGAGAGTAGGCCCTGGTTCACCATCCGCGGAATGCGGGTGCACGGCGGGCTCGGGCAGCCTTGGCACTTACTCTACGGCGTTCAGCGCAGAATTTCAAGCCCCTAGGCGGACACCGGTACGATCGGCGCATGACCGATTCCCTCGACCTTTTCGCCCGATCCCCTGCCCTACTCCGCATGCCTTCGTGGCTGGGCGCGGGTGTGACCGAAACGCACGAACTCCCCTTCGAGCCGGGCGACTACAAGATCACCCCTGGCGATCGGTGGACCGTGACGCTGCTGAAGACTGGTGAGACGGTCTACTCGGGCCTCGGGCCTGTTGAGATCGTCCGCGTCAAGGCATAGCGTCCCGGCGGCGGCGGCGCGCGAAACCCGAGCGGCAGTCGACCCTATCTTCGTTCCCGCACTACAGGCCTTTCCCGCGAAGCGCGCGTCGGCATGAATTCACGCACCGATCGAATAGGATCCGCCATTTTTGGCCCAAGTCCACACACAGCATGAAACTACCTTTGATCGCCCTCGCCTTCGCCGCCGCATCGCTGTCTGCCCATGCAGACCTCGACGGAGAAGGAGACTTCTCCAACGGCAAAGTCACCATCGGCAAGGCCTACGGCGCTCGGGGTGCTACGGAGTTCACTTCAAGCGCCTGCGCAGGCAAGGCCTTCTACCCGAAGTGGAACGAGGCGACGAACAGCTACTCGGGCAGCGGCGTCACGATCGTCGAAGACGCGAAGAGCACGCGCCTCGAAGTGACGGCGCCCAACGCGTGTTTCCCGAAGGGAACGTATCGGCGCGTTCAGTCCTAAGCCTCCTCGTCTTCCCATCGATTCACTTCGAGACCGAGCGGTCGTCAATGCGTTGATCCTCTGGATCCTCCGCGAGTGCCCTCAAGATGGTCGGCCAGTTCGCGCAGCAATCTCGGTGCCTCCTTGGCAAAATCGCAGCTCTCAGTGAGCGCCTCAAGAGCTTGAACGGAATAGCCGCTTCCCTTCGGCCCACCAACGACGACCAGCATGACCGCACTGGCCTGGGTCTCATTGAGCACCCTTGCGCACAGGGAGTCGTAGATGCTGGCGTCCATTGCTATAGGCATGCGTCTTCCTTCGTCTGCATATTGAAGGTGTAGCTTAACAACGCCAGGTCGGGATGCCGTCGCCGGGAAGTGTTCGATCCCGGAGTCAGCTCGGCCTGGTCATCAGCACGTCCGCGATCGTCGAGCCACCATGCGCCACCGCCGCCTCGCGCACAAGCGCTCCTGGCTCCAGATCCATCTCGACCATGTTCGCCACAAATTCGATCAGCGTCTCGCGGTCGAGCATGCCCGGGATCGGGTCATCGACGCAGCCGAACCCAGCGAGCAACGCACCGTCGACCAGGCGGTACAGCAGCAGAATCCAATGGTGGTTGTCGAGTTCCGGCGACTGCTCGGCCGTGGCGATGAATCCTGGCGCCGCGGCGATCGCGCGCAGGCCCGCGGCGAACGCCTGCAACGTCTCTGGGGACGCCATCGATCCCTCCTTCTGCTGCGCCGCCTGGCTGGCGCTGGCCATCGCGACAGCAGCGAGCGCGCGCAGCTCGGGGCTATCGGATCCTTCGACCTCGGCCTTCACTGCGACCAGCTGCCCCGGCGAGATCGCCGCGGCCGCCACCCACAAGTTGCTGGTGTCGACCAGGTAGACGAACGCGTCAGCTGCCAGGGGCTGCCGTCCCGCGTGCAGATCTAGGCCCCAGTTCGGCCTGGGCTCTTGCTCGAGCGCAGCAACGGCCTTCCAGAACGAGCGCTCCGGGCCGGAAGTGGCGGCGACGCGCCGCAACAGCGCCTGGGTCTTGATCGATGACAACTTTTGACTTCCAAATACCGATTCCCCCGAATGCTACGCCTCCCGTCGGACAGCCCAAGCGCCGCCCTGCCCTAGCGCGGTCGCCAGCGCCTCCCGTAAGCTGCTACTGCATGAAACTCCTCGTCCTCTCAGACCTGCACCTCGACAGCGGCGCGTTCCGCGTGCCAGAGGTCGAGGTCGACGCCGTGATCCTGGCTGGCGACATCGCAGGGACCGCAGCCAAGGCCCTCCGCTGGGCACAGCGGCCCGGCAACTTCGGCGAGCACACGCCCATCATCTTCGTGCCGGGCAACCATGAGTTCTACAGCGGGGTGATGGACACGGCACTGGCGGACATGCGCCAGGCGGCCTCCAGCAACATCCACGCGTTGAGTCCCGGCGAGGTCGTGCTGCACGGTGTCCGTTTCCTTGGGACGACCCTGTGGAGCGACTTCGCTCTCGCGATCGAGACCGACGGAGGCGCGGTCAGCGATGTCGCTCGCGCCATGGAGGTAGCGCGTTGGAAGATGAACGACTACAAGTGCATCCGGGTGGCGGAGAACGTCAGCCGCAGCGGGTATCCCGACAGGGTGAACAGGCGCAAGCGCCGACTGACGCCCGAGGACACGGCCGCGCTTCATCTCATGCAGCGTCGGTGGCTCTCCGACAAGCTGGCCGAGCCTTTCGAGGGGACCACGGTCGTTGTCACCCATCACGCCCCGCACCGCGGATCGCTCCATCGGAAGTTTGCTTCGCAGTGGCTCTCGGCGGCGTATGTGAATGAGCTTCCTGCGAGCTTCTTCGAGGTCCCCAGTCTCTGGATCCATGGCCATACGCATGACAGCATGGACTACCAGGTCGGCAACACCCGGGTCATCTGCAATCCGCGCGGCTACGCGAGCGCCTTCGAGCCCCAGCTGAATCCGGCGTTCATCCCCGGGCTCGTGGTCGAGATCTGAGCGTGCCTGTTCGCGGCAGGAGCATGTCGCGGGCATATTTTTTCAATCTGCACTAGCGCGAGTTCGGATGCGGTCCGTATGCTGATTGCATGACCTCGCTCGCCATCGAATCCGCTGCCACCGCCGAAGACGACCTCGCCTACATCAACGATGAGGGAACTCCGGACCTCGCGTCCTACGACCGGTTCGTCTGCTTCTTCTCTACGGGCAAGGACAGCCTGGCCATGGTGCTCCACCTGCTGGAACTGGGCGTGCCGGCGAACAAGATCGAGCTGCACCACCACAACGTCGACGGCGACCCGGCAGCGGGCGAAGGCCTCATGGACTGGCCTGTGACGCTGGCCTATGGTGAGGCCGTCGCGCGTCACCTGGGCATGGGGTTCCAGACCTCCTGGAGGGAGGGCGGGATCGAGCGCGAGATGTGCAGGCAGGAGACCCGAACAGCACCGGTGGTCTTCTACAAGGACGGCCAGCGCATCCAGACCGGCGGCGTGAACGGCCCGCTCGGCACCCGGCGCAAGTTCCCGCAGAAGGCGGCCTCGTTATCGGTCAGATGGTGTTCAAGTGCTTCGAAGATAGACGTCGGAGTGGCATACCTGCGCAACGATCCCAAGTTTCAAAACCAGCGCACGCTCGTGGTCACGGGTGAGCGGGCCGAGGAATCTAGCTCGCGTGCGCGGTACGCCACGTTCGAGCAGCACCGCGCGGACGGCCGCGGCGGGAAGTTTGCCCGGCACATCGACCACTGGCGCGCAGTTCACAGCTGGTCCGAAGCGCAGGTGTGGCAGATCATCCAACGGTTTTCTCTGCAATTTCATCCCGCATATGAGTTAGGTTACGGACGCGTTTCGTGTCTTTTGTGTGTTCGGATCGAGGAACCAATGGGCGACGAATCGCGCGATCGCGCCGCGTGCCTTCGGCCGGGTCGCTGCCTATGAGCACGACTTTGGGGTGACGATCGACCGCAAGCTCACGGTCGGTGAGATGGCCGATCTGGGGGTGCCCTACCCCGCAGCGGTGGGCCTATGGGTTGAGCGCGCGATGGCTTACCTTTAGATGACTAAGGTTGTGGAAATTTTCGACTAAGGCCGTGCGAGTCATGGGTTTTTGGCGAACTTTGACATCGTGAATGTTGCTCGGGAGCCAAAGAGACATGCTGGGGCCACCCGGCGGTCTCGTAGGGTTGCCCGAAGCTTCTCCTTTCCAGCTTCAGATTGCTGGTCACAACTGCTTCGACACCGTCACCGAAAGGTGGGAAGTCCCTTCGTATTCGCGGTAGGCGCTTCGCGCACCCCCTGGACACAAGCGGTACGCGCTGGGTGGCTTGCCGGGCTTCTTCCTGCCTGTGCGGGTGCTCTCGCGTCTGTTACGACGCCCCTTCGTAGAAGAACTGCAGCGCCGACACGTCAGAGGTCATCTGCGCTACTTCGGCGAGCAGGCCCCCTTGGCCGATGCGCAGGCATTCAAGACGCACACCAGCGTCGAGTGCCGAATGCGCCAGAGTCAGGAAAGGCTCGCCAGCCCAGCATGGCCAGCATCTGGTAGCGGTAGGCTCTTGTGCTGCCGCCTGCGCGAAGGCGTCGATGCGGTCCTGGTCCACGTCATCCAGTTCGAACTGCCGAGCTCCTTACCGATTCAATCGGCAAGGACGGCCATGCCATAGGTGTTCTCGCTCATCGCTTTGTCTGCGGCGGGGCTTCATGCCACGTCGCGCAGTTCGCGGCGCAAGATCTTTCCGACCGTGGACTTGGGCAAGGCCTCGACGAAGCGCACGATCCTGGGCACCTTGTAGGCGGTGAGCTGCTCGCGGCAATGGGCGATCAGCTCGATCTCGCCGAGGGCGGCGTTCGCCGCCTTGACCACGAACAGCTTGACAGCCTCGCCCGTCTTCTCGTCCGGCACGCCCACGCATGCGCATTCGGCGACACCGGGGCAACCGGTGGCCACGGCTTCGACCTCGTTGGGGTAGACGTTGAACCCGGAGACGATGACCATGTCTTTCTTGCGGTCGACAATCTTCAGGAACCCTTGCGCGTCGAAGATGCCGATGTCGCCGGTGCGGAAGTAGCCGTCGGCGGTGAAGGCGGCCGCATTGGCCTCAGGCTGCTGCCAGTACCCGCTCATCACCTGCGGGCCCCTGGCGCAGATCTCGCCGGCCTCGCCGATGCCGACTTCGCACCCGTTGCCATCCAGCAGCTTGATGTCCGTCGAGGGCATCGGCAACCCGGTGGTGCCGGTGAATTCGTTCACTGCGGCCGGGTTGAAGGTCAGGATCGGAGAGGTTTCCGACAGGCCATAGCCTTCGCGGATGAAGGTTCCGGTGAGCGCTCTCCACTTGTCGGACACCGCACCGATCACGGCCGCGCCGCCGCCGGCGGCCAGGCGCAGGTTGGACCAGTCGACTTCCTTGCCTCGGGGGTGGGCGACAAGCCCCGCGTAGAGCGTGTTGACGCCGATGAAGATGCTCGGACGCGCTTTCTTGAGCGTGTCGAGGAAGCTGTCGAAATCGCGGGGATTGGGCACCAGCCAGTTGTCGGCGCCGACCGAGAAGTAGCTGATGAAGTTCACCATCAGCGCGAAGATGTGATACAGGGGAATCGCCGTGACGACGACCTCCTCCCCCGGGCGCAGGACGGAGGGCATGAAGGCCTTGAATTGCTCGGTGTTGGCCACCAGGTTGCGGTGCGACAGCGCCGCCCCCTTGGACAGGCCGGTTGTACCGCCGGTGTACTGCAGGAACAGCAGGTCGTCGCCATCGACATCGACCGGCGTGAAGGGCAGCCCCGCACCTTCGGCCAGCGCATCGGTGAAGGCAACGGCGCCCGTCAGGCGCCCGTCCACCGGCGGGCTCGGCAAGGAGACGCCGCTGCCGTCGCCGAGGCCGACGGTGACGATGGTCTTGAGCCGGGTCCTGGCCACGACCTCGGCCACGGTAGCGGTGACGCCGCTGAAGACCACAAGGGTCTCGACACCGGCATCGTTGAGCTGGTGCTCGAGTTCGCGCGGCGTGTACAAGGGATTGACGTTGGCCTGCGCGGCACCGGCGCGGATAATGCCGAGGAAAGCGATCGGGAAGGCCAGCAGGTTGGGGGTCATTACGGCGACGCGGTCGCCCTTCTTCACACCGAGCTTGCTCTGCAGGTAGGCTGCGAAGTCACGCGAGAGCCGATCGAGGTCGGCGTAGTTGAGCGTCTGGCCTGCGCAGCGCATCGCCGGCCGGTCGGCAAAGCGCTTCATGGCCTGGTCCATCATGTCCACCACCGAGCGATAGGCGTCGGGATTGATTTCGTTCGGCGTGCTGCCGTAGCTGGCCTGCCAATGCCGTTGGGTCGTCGTCGCGTCCTGATACGAGGGCGGTAACGAGGATGCGGCGGCGTGCACGGTGTTCTGGATGGCGTTCACCAGGTTGTCTCCTTGGCTGCAATTTCGCGGGCCGGGTCCTGTGTGTGAACGCCGGGACTCTGTGAGGTGCGATTGTTCCGGCGGGGACCGATTGAGTCCAATGCATAGTTGACCCAGAATCAATGCACTGGATGCAATTGAAGGAGAGGCTGCAGTCGAACACGCGCATGGGCGTCGCGGCGTGGTGGGAGCGCCTGCTGTTCGCACCGAACTTCGTCAACTTCCACATCGACCAGCACTTGGCGCCGACCGTTCCCGCCTACAACCTGCGGCGGATACACCAGTTGTTGAGGGACAAGGAAGTCTTTCAGCAGGCCCACGTCACCGGAGGATATGTCCAGGTCATACGGAGCCTCGCCAGCAAGCGTTGAGGGCGATAGGCCGGCCCGTCTCTATTCGGCCTGAAAGCCGGACAATTTGATGATGGGCGCCCAGCGGGCCACGTCTGCCTCGACGATGGCCGCGAACTCGTCGGGCGACGTGCCGGTCGGCTCGACCCCCAGGTTGATCAGCCTCTGCTGTGACGCCGCCGACCGCACCGTCGTGACGAGCGCCGCCGACCATTCGTCGATGATCGGCCGCGGTGTATCGGCTGGCGCGAAGATGCCAACCCAGCCGCTGGCCACGATGTGCGGAAAACCTTGCTCGGCAAACGTCGCCACTTCAGGAAGTTGGGAAAGCCGCTTCCCGCCGGATGTTGCAAGGATGCGGATGCGCCCAGCGCGGTGCAATCGATGAGATCGGAAACCACTGAGATACCGCAAGGGATGGTGCCCTCGACGAGATCCACCTTCAGCGCTGCGGCACCCTGAACTCATCCATTCGCCAACTTCAGGACCGCAAGCAGGGTTGTCTCGATGTCTTCGACGGGGCTGTTTGCACCCATCGAGGAGGTCGACTCGAAGGCGGCGCCGGAACCCGTCAGCGCTTCACGAACCGGTAGGCGAAACGATCGGTCTCGCCCTTGATCGAGGGGTCGAACACCTTGATCGAGTGCGTATCTTCCTTGTCCGCGAGCAAGGTGCTTTCCGCGTCCAGTACGAAGCCGGCCGCCTCCACCTCCTCGCGGACGGATACCGGCTCAATCCGATGCAGCGACTCAGCGTCGTTCGTGCCTACGCCGACGGCGGCGGCGTGGTCTACGATGACGTAGAACCCACCGGGCTTCAGCCTCTCAAAGACAGCTTGATTGAAGAGGGCCGCTGTCGCGCCTCTGGCCTGAATCAGGGAGGTGTGGAGGTCGTGATAGAACAGGTGCAGCCACAGGACGTCCGCTGGTTGCGTGGCCTCCGGCAGCGCCATGAGGTCCGCGGAGACGACCTCGACGTTCTCGCGGCCCGGCTCCTTCGCAAGCCTGCGCATGCGGCCGACAGGATCGTTGTTGAAGTGGGCGACCTCGGCCGGCACAAAGCTGTAGACCCGTCCTTCGGGTCCCACGATGTCGGAAAAGAGACGGGTCCAGTCGCCGTCACCTGGGTAAACATCGATGACAGTGGAGCCTGCATCTACGCATGCGAACCGAATCAACTCGGATAGCTTGGATTGGTCGTACATCGGGATCTCCGTTGCGGTTTGGGGTTTGGGGTTTGGGGTTTGGGGTTTGAAGAGTGCGCGGCGTGCGAGGGGAAATCCGCGGCTGATCCGCCGTCTAACCCCTCCCGAGTGCCGTGTATTGCGAGCACTACGCCAAGCCGGCCGCGTCCACCTGCGAGGCCCGCGCCAGTGCCTGCGTGTCGATGTACTCCCGGATGCTCGTCAGTCGGCCGTCCCGGACCGTGATGGCGAAGATCCAGTCATCCTCGAACGTTTTGTTCGTTGCTTTGATCTTGCCGCTGGCGAAGCCGATGACCAGGACCCTGTCTCCTTGCGCTACGAACTCCCGGGGTTCCGTGGACGTTTCTATCGACCTGGATGCGGTCTCAAGCAAATCCGCCAGCCCCGCGTGACCGTGGCGCGTTCCGGCCAATGGCCAGCCCTCGCCCGGGATGATCCACTCGATGTCTTCGGCGACCAGCGCCAGCAGACGTTCCCTGTCGCCGCGGCCGATCGCGGCGAAGAAATTCTTCACCGTCTGGACATTCGCTTCGATGCTCATCGTGCTCTCCGTTTCCACTAGATCGGACCTCATCCAATCTCACCGCATAGGCTGCGGACCTGCCGCCGACAACGTCGCGGCTGCCATTCGGCCGAGATCGAGTCAAGGCGGTATCTGGTGATCCATCAGTCGAACTTGATCAAGTCCTTAAAGATCAGTTGACCCCAGCTATTGCCGCGCGCCTGGACCAGCAGCCCACCTTCGGAAAGGCCGCCAAGATTGATCGGCGCGAAACCAAGTTCTTCCGCGAGCGCACTGATCTCCGCTGCTGCACCATCCTCGTCGCTCGCCAGGAACACGACTCTCCTGCCACCATGTACGGCCGGATCTTGGTCAAGGACGGCAGCGACCAAATGGTTGAAGCCCTTGACCAGTCTTCCACCAGCAAAGGCCTGCGCGACGACCTTGGCAGAAGAAGGCTGTCCTCCCAGTTGCTCAAGGGGCACGCCGTAGGCATTTGTCGCATCAACGATCGTCTTTCCCTGCCAGGTCGGCAGCGCCTTCGCGACATCCTGGTGCGACTCGAAACGGACAGCCAAAAAGATGATGTCCGCCTTGACGGCTTCCGCCAGTGTTTTGGGAATGATCGTGGGTCCGATCGCGGCCGCATCGGACGCAAAGCTCTCCGGGTCGCGCCTGGTTGCAACGGAAACTTCGATGCCCCTGCGGGCAAACGCCTTGGCAAGAGCGTGACCGATCTTACCGAAGCCGATAATTGCATAGCTCATATGTTTTCCTTTTGGCTTACCGCGCCCTGCGGGCTCCTACCGAATGGAGTGCCCGCCGGCCGTAGCGCGTTAAAGTTGCGCCAGGCCGCCGTCGACAGCGACCTCGCTGGCGGTCATGAAGCTGCTGTCCGATGACGCGAGAAAGGCCGCCGCCGCCGCGATCTCAGACGGATCGGCCATGCGCTGGAGCGGAGTCATCGCGCCGTAGGCCTTCTGTCCCTCCTCGCCCAGCGCTTCCTTCGCCAGTTCGGTCGCAGTCGCCCCAGGCGACAACACGTTGACTCGGATGCCGGTGCCCTTCAGGTCCTCCGCCCATGTGCGCGCGAGGTTGCGTACGGCCGCCTTGCTCGCGCTGTAGGCGGTGAAGCCAGGGGCACCCGTGGTGCCGGCGCTCGATCCGGTCAGGATGATCGAACCGCCTTTGCCCATCAGCGGCAGCGCCTGCTGGACAGTGAAGATCGTTCCCTTCACATTGGTGTCGAAGGCTTCGTCAATATGCTCGGCGGTGATCTTGCCAAGTGGAAGCGGGCTTCCCGCCCCGGCATTGGCGAAGACGATGTCGAGGGTCCCCCGCTCGGCCTTCACCGCTGCATAGAGTCTGTCGAGGTCGCCCAGATCGGAGACCGAGCCTTTCACCCCGCGGGCATTCGGCCCGAGGTCGGCGATAGCGGCATCGAGCGCTTCTTGCCTGCGCCCGAAGATGAAGACGAAGGCGCCCTCCTCGATGAAGCGCTTTGCCGCGGCGCGGCCGATGCCGGTCGCGCCGCCGGTGATCACGGCGGTCTTTCCATTCAGTCTGGTCATGTCCTGGTTCCTTGGTTGGAGTTGTACGGAAGCAGGCAACTGCTTACTCGAGGACAAATGCAGCTCTGATAACCTAAGGACAAGTATGCACTTTTAGGTAAGTACCAAAAATGACGACCCCCCCTGAAATCTGCGATACCGGCTGCGGGCTCAACGCCACGCTCCGCATCATCTCGGGCAAGTGGAAACCGTTGGTCCTGTTCTTCCTGCGCGACGGCCCGAGGCGCTACGGCGAGCTCAAGCGCTTGATCCCGGGCGTCAGCGACAAGGTGCTGATCCAGCAATTGAAAGATCTGGAGGCCGATCGCGTGCTGGCGCGGACCGACTACAAGGAAGTGCCGCCGCGTGTCGACTACGCGCTGACCCCGCTCGGCCGCAGCCTGGCAGATGCGATCGTCCCGTTGTGTACTTGGGGAACCGAGAACGCGGCGGAAATGGCAATCATCTTCGCCAAGCGAGACATGTTGCCCTAGCATGCGCACGGCAACCGCCGCTTCTGCTTTTCAGTCGCACACATCGTTTTGACCATCGCAGCCTCCACGCCAGACCACTCTTGACCACTCTTGGCCACTCTTGACCGGAAGATAGGGTGAACCAAGCCGGTCGTCTGTGCGGCAGCGAACGCTCGGTGCTTAAGGAAGGCGGCGAGCCATGCGGTCATCTCCCTCATTGCATCGACAGCCGGCACCCGCTGCCGTCCCAGTTCGGCATCAGCAGGGCGTATGGCGCAGCTCGCGGCCTCGTGACTGCTCGACAGCAAGAATGTCAGCTAGCAGGCGCTCAATCTCGAGATGTCGACTACCGCTTTGGGCCCGGACTACCACTTCGGCGACGTCGTTCGATCGGGCTTCGAAATTCGCTTGGTGCACCCGTGAGGGGGTGGAGCATGGGCGATGTCTGAAATACCTTGGGACCGGTCGTTGGTCCCGGGATCTTCTTGGCACCTGGGTGACCGGAATCGGCGTCACAGCGTGAGTTCGCCCTGCGGAAGGGGAGGACAGCAATCGCCTAGGAGCCGCACGATGGGCGCTCGTGGAGGGCAGGCTAGGGCCCGTTGCCGTCGTTCGAAGTTCAGGATTGCCCGACCCAAAGCTGCCATTGCGAAGTGCAAACGCAAGCGCTGAATCGCCGGCATCAGCTGATCCAGACGCAGTGAGGCGCGGCTCGGATCGACGCGCGGCATCCGATCAGTTCGACCCGGCTCCTGGCGAGAGGGTGCGCTCCGCCTGGTCCGCAGTTACGACGCTCACGGGCACGCCGAACCGCTCGATGCGGTGGGCAAGGTCGAGGTGCAACCACCGTGAGATCCGCTCTGGCAGCGTCGAGATGATGACCTCGTCGTATTTCTCGCGCTCGAGTGTCTGGCGCACGGCCTCGTACGGGTCGGTAGCCCCGACGATCCCTTGCACATGTGAGCCCGCGGCCGTGTCGAGCAGCGGAATCGCGAGCTCGAGCGTGATGGCCGCCTCCTCGGTGTCCGGGTCCCAATACGGCCGGGGAACCAAGAGCGTGAACTCGCACGGCTCGCGTGCGGCCCGCTCGGCGACCGCGGCGAGCAGTTTGGGCGAGGCCGCGGTCCGATGCGCCACGATGAGGATGCGCCGGTCACTCATGATGTGAGCCTTGCACCATGGAACTGCTCCGCACCGGAAGCATTGTTAGCTCTGCTGTGTGGATTGAGCCAAGCGGTGACCTTTGGGCGTGGCCGCACTCGCGTGAGCGACCCCAGAGCGAACGCCAATGGCAATCCGACGGACAAGTTGCGTTGAGTAATCACGGTTCTCCAGCTCTTGGCCGCTCTCAACTCTCATCGAACCCACACCGAGTCAAGTGAAACAGCCTGCCGAGCGCAACGGCTGACACCCCCGGGCGGTCAGCAACATGGTAGCCCTGTCATTCGCTTGGTGCAAACCGAGGGAACCGAGCTGCCGGACAGTTGCCGTTCACAGATACCCGCTCCTGGCCGGCAGGTTCAGTTCGAGGTCCAAGCCCGAACGTGTGCTCCAGACTGCCTGCTGCCTTTCGAAATTTGCTGTCGAATGACGGCGGTCGCCGAAACCTGACCTTGGTTCTTTTCTTAACGAACGGCCGGTGCAATCTAGAACTTGACCTCGCCGACGTCGTTGAGGAAGTTCGAGTGCGACGCTCGCGTCGGATCGCGAGCGGTAACGGACGACCAAGACGAAATCGCGCGTGGGCGGCTGCTTCCCAATGTCGAGAAATGGCGTTCAGGGCCCTTTGCCGTCGTTCGCCAAACTGTTGCGAGCTTCCGGCTCGATGCGATTGCAGTCGTTTTCATGCAGCTGGCGTGAAAGTGTGCTCGATGGCCGGGAGCAGTCGTCAAGTTCAAGAGCGGCGTCGTTTCCAACGCGTTGAAACAGCAGGCGAACTACTCTCGACCTGCTCAAAGCCTTCAAGCCCTCGCCGAATTAACCTTCTCAAGCGTGATCGGCAGACTCCGAATCCGTCTGCCCGTTGCATGGAACACGGCGTTGCCGATGGCCGGAGCCACGCCCACCACGCCGATCTCGCCGACGCCCTTGCCGCCGAGCGCGGTGGCTTGCAGGTCGGGGATGCCGACCGAGATCACCTGCATCTCCGGCACATCGGCATTCACGGGCACCGCGTAGTCCGCAAAGTTCGCGTTCACGGTCCGGCCGTCGCGCTGGTCGATGTGGCCTTCTTCGAGCAGCGTTTGCCCCAAGCCCATCACCATGCCGCCGATCCACTGGCTTTCCGAGAGCTTCGGGTTGAAGATTCGCCCGCTGTCGAACGCACCGACCATGCGCTTGACGCGGATGGTGCCGAAGTCCTCGTCGACGCGCACCTCCACGAACTGCGCGCACCAGCTGTGAGCTGACAGGCCGCCCTCGATCGCGCCTTTCAGTTGCGCGAAGCTGCGGTCGGCCGCGTTCTTCGTGGCCTCGGTCGCATCGGCGGCGAAGGTGTTTCCTTCGACTTCCAGCCTGGTCTTGCCCACGGCCTTGAGCAGGTTCGCGATGCTGACCCCACCGGTCGGGCGGCGGGTGAGGCGAAGGGTGCCGCGCTCGAAGCTCAGGTCCGCCAGCTTGGACGTCGCCAACGGCGATTTCGGGTCGCTGGCTGCCAACGTGCGCAGCGCGTCGATGGCATTGCGCGCGGCCTTGGCGACGGCGCTCGCCAGGTTGTTCGCCTGCTGCGAGCCGCCGGCCAGTGCGGATCGCGGCAGCACGGTGTCACCCAGCCGGACCACGACGTTCGCGACCGGCACACCCAACGCATCTGCAGCGGTCTGCGCGAGGATCGTGTACGTCCCGGTGCCGATGTCGGTGCCGGCGCTGAGCACTTCGATGCGTCCATCGGCATGGAAGACGATCTTCGCTTCGCTTGCGGTGCGGATCATCGGATAGGCGCCGGCGGCCATGCCGTAGCCGATGAGCTCGCGGCCCTCGCGCATCGAGCGCGGGTTCGGGTTGCGGTTCCACCAGCCGATGGCCTTGGCGCCTGCGGCATAGGCTTCGCGCAGTTGCCGCGTCGTCCAGGGAAACTGGTTGCTCGGGTCCTTGTCGGCCCAGTTGGCCAGGCGCAGGGTGATCGGGTCCATGTTGAGCGCGTAGGCCAACTCGTCCATCGCGCTTTCGAGCGCGAATGCGCTGGGGTTCTCGCCCGGGCCACGCTTCCAGCCGGGCATGACGGTGTGCACCGGCACCACGTTCAGGCGCGACACGAAGTTGGGCGTCGCGTACATGATCCTGGTCACGTTGTTGCAGGCCTCGACATGCACCTCGTCGATGGCCGTTTCGTTCCAGCTCTCGTGAACGATGGACACAATCTTTCCGTCTCTCGTGGCGCCGATCGACAGGTTCTGTTTCGTCGCCGGCCGGCCGCCCAGGCCGGTGAAAGTCTGCGGCCGCGTGAGGGACACCTTGACCGGTCGGCCGAGCTGGCGTGACGCCGAGCAGGCCAGGCCGACATGCGGATGCGCGCCAATCTTCGAGCCGAAGCCGCCGCCCACATAGGGCGAAATCACCCGCACATTCTCGATGTCGATGCCCAGCCACTCGGACACCACGCTGCGCGCGCCGCCGACCCACTGGCTTGGTTCCCAGACAGTGATCTTTCCGTTGTCCCATGACGCGATGCACGCGTGCGGTTCCAGCGGCACGTTGTATTCGCGGGCCGTGGTGTAGGTGACGGCCAGCTTGACCTCGGCCCCGGCGAGCGCAGCAGGCGCATCGCCCCATTTCGCGCCCATGTCGGCGATGTCTTGCGGCTTCGCTTTCGGGTCGTGGAGGTCAAGGATCGGCGAGGCATCTTCGTAAGTGACCTTTAGAAGGTTCGCCGCTTCCGTCGCCTGTTCAAACGTGTCCGCCACCACCAGCGCGATGTGCATGCCGTTGAAGCGCACCACGTCGTCCTGCAGCGGCGTGAAATCTTCGGTCGCGCCGCCGCCCTTGCTGTAGACGGTCGGCTTGTTCAGCTTCAACGGGTTCTGCGGCGTGTAGACATCCACCACGCCTGGCAGCGCCTTCGCGGCCGAGGTGTCGATGTTGACGATGCGCCCGGCCGGCCGCGTCGATTGCACCGTGACGCCGTAGGCCATGTTCTCGAGCTTTTGCTCGATCGCGTAACGGGCCAGTCCGGCGACCTTCAATGGGCCTTCGGCGCGCGACAGGGCAGCGCCGAGGGCCGGCCCGCGGGCCGGCGCGACTTCGCGCGCGAAGGCTTCGTCGGCCGAAAAGCCGACGCCTGCGGTGGCTACCGCGGCGGTGCCGACCCCGAGCTTCATGACGGCGCGGCGATTCAGTTCGAGTTCGTTTTGTGCGGTCATGCGATACCTCCAACAGTCATCAAAGCGCGTGCGACGACCTTGGGCGCCAGGTCGATCTTGAAGGCGTTGTGTCCGCTCGACTTCGCGCCGTCGGCGGTGGCAGCAGCGGCAGCACGCAGCGTGGCTTCGTCGAGCGTCTTGCCCTTGAGCGCCGCTTCGACCGCACGCAGCCGCCAGGGTTTGGTCGCAATGCCGCCGACGGCGATGCGCACCTCGCGGATCGTCTTGCCATCAGGCTCCATCTCAATGCCTACCGCCGCACTGGCGGCCGCGAACTCGTAAGAGGCGCGGTCCCGCACCTTGAGGTAGTGCGAGCGTTGCAGCACCGCCGAGCGCGGCACCTCGACGCCGACGATCATTTCGGCGGGTGCCAGGCGGGTTTCCAGATGCGGTGTCTGGCCGGGCAGCAGGAAGAATTCGTCGACCGGAATGCTCCGCTCGGTGGCGCCCTGCACGATGACCTTGGCATCGAAGGCGACCAGCGCCACCGCGAAGTCGCCAGGATAGATGGCGATGCAGGCCTCGCTGGTGCCCAGCACGGCGTGGTTGCGGTTGACGCCATTCAGCGCCGCGCAGCCCGAACCCGGCGTGCGCTTGTTGCAGTTCGGGTAGGCGCCCGGATCGCGAAAGTACATGCAGCGGGTGCGCTGCATCAGGTTGCCGCCGATGGAGGCCATGTTGCGCAGCTGCGCCGAGGCAGCGCGCCAGAGGCTTTCCGACAGCGCGGGCGCGGCGGCTTTGATGTCAGCGTGGTCCGCGACCTTGCTCATCTTCGCGAGCGCGCCGATGCGGATGGCGTTAGACGACACAGCGATGCCATCGAGCCCGGCGATGCGCGTGATGTCGACCACGCGCGCAGGCCGCTCGACGTTGAGCTTGATCAGATCGAGCAGGGTTGTGCCGCCGGCGAGCAAGCGGGTGTCTGCTTGGGTGGCTTCAGCGCCCGCGGCCGCGACGGTGTCGGCACGCAGATAGTCGAACGCTTTCATAGCACGGCTCCCTTCTTCACGCGGCCGGCCGCATCGCGCACCGCGACCACGATGTGCGGGTAGGCGCCGCATCGGCATATGTTGCCGCTCATGTACTCGCGGATCTCTTCGTCCGAATTGGCATGGCCCTCGCGGATGCAGGCCACGGCGGACATGATCTGACCCGGCGTGCAGTATCCGCACTGGAAGGCGTCGTGCTCGATGAACGCGGTCTGCACGACGTGCATCACGGCGTCGCTGGTCTGCAGGCCTTCGATGGTCTTGATCTGGCGGCCCTCGGCCTGGGCAGCCAGCGTGAGGCAACTGAGCACCCGCTCGCCATCGACATGCACGGTGCAGGCGCCGCATTGGCCCTGGTCGCAGCCCTTCTTGGTGCCGGGCAGAAAGGCGTGCTCGCGCAGGGCGTCGAGCAAGGTGGTGCGGGTGTCCAGGCGCAGGTCGTGGCGCTGGCCGTTGACCTCGAGCGCGAGCGGGCGGGGGGCCAAAGCGGTCATGCAAGCTCCTGGCAGCTTTCAATGGAAATCGGTTCGGGTTGCGGCGACCAGTTCTGAAGCCAGTACGCATAGGGCGTCGGCAGAACCTGTTCAACGACACCCAACTCGCGCGCGGCCTGTCGGGGCCAGTGCGGGTTGTCGAGCAGGCGCCGGGCGACCATCACAAGATCGACCTTGTTCTCGCGCACGGCGCGGTCGGCGTCCTTCGCGTCGGTGATCAGCCAGCTCGTGGTGGTCTTCAGGCCCGTTTCTCGCGCGACGCGGGCGGCGGTATCGACCAGAAGGTTGGGTGCCCACGGCACCGGCGCGAGCGTTGAAAAGCCGATGCCGACATCCACCAGGTCCACGCCTTCGGCCTGGAGCCATTGGAGGACTTGAATGGACTCGGGCAGATTCACCTCGTCGTGGCCGTCGAATTCCACGACACCGAGACGCAGGGTCAGTGGCAGGTGCGCAGGCCACACGCGCCGGACGGCGGCGACGGTTTCCACAAGAAAACGGGCCCGGTTTTCCAGGCTGCCGCCATAGGCATCGTTGCGCCGGTTCGAGTGCGTCGACAAAAAGCTTTGGGCCAGAAAGCCGTGCGCGAAGTGCAGCTCAAGCCACTGGAACCCGGCCGCCAGGGCGCGCCGGGCCGCATCGGCAAAATCCTGCTGGACCCGTTGGATGTCTTCCAGACTCATTTGCCTTGGCACATGAGGACGCTCGGCAATCAGCGGTACGGCCGACGGCGCGATGGGCTGCCAGGCTTGCAGGTCGCTGGAAGCGATGGGCCCACCGCCTTCCCATGGCGGGGTGCAGCCCGCCTTGCGACCCGCGTGGCCGAGCTGGATGCCCGGGACGGCACCTGCATCGGCAATCGCCTTGGCGATGGCCGCAGCGCCTTTGGTGTGCGCATCGCCCCACAGCCCCAGGTCGCCGGGCGTGATGCGGCCTTCCGGCGACACGGCAGTGGCCTCGACCACCACCAGGCCCACGCCGCCGCGTGCCAACGCCGCGTAGTGCGGAAGGTGCCATTCGGTGATCAGGCCATCCTTGGCCTGGTACTGGCACATCGGTGATGCAGCGATGCGATTGCGGAGGGTGATTTGCTTCAGGGTGAAGCTGTCGAAGAGGCCGGACATCGAAGTTCCTTTGTGGTGCAGCGGACTGTAAAAGTCGCCATCCAAAAGAAAAATCCCCTAATGCCGGATGCCGTTTGAAGATAATCTTCAAGATGAAGCTCAAACAGCTCGACGGATTGATCGCGTTCTGGAAGGTCGCTGAACACAAGGGGTTCAGCTCCGCGGCCGCGGAACTGGAGGTTTCGCCCTCTGCGCTGAGCCAAGCCATCCGGAGCCTGGAGACGCGGCTGGGCGTCCGCTTGCTGAACAGATCGACCCGCAGTGTGAGCCTCACCGAGGCAGGCGAGGCTTACCTGGCGCGGGTGGGCCCGGCGCTGGGCCAGGTGGTCGAAGCTGGAGAAGAGTTGAACGTGATGCAGGGCCGGCCCGCCGGCACGCTGCGGCTCAACGCGGCCCGGGTGTCGGTCGCGATGGTTCTGCAGCATCGGCTGGCCGGCTTCTTCCAGGAGAATCCGCAAGTGCACATCGAACTGACGAACGACGAAGGCTTCGTCGACATCGTCGAGCGCGGGTTCGACGCCGGCATCCGCCTGGGTGAAAGCGTTCAGCAGGACATGGTGGCTGTTCCGCTGGGCGGGCCGGTAACGATGGCCGTGGTCGGTTCACCCGACTACCTGAAGCGCGTGCCGGCGCCGCGCCATCCGAACGACCTGGTGCGCCACAACTGCGTGCGCTTTCGGGGTTCGGGTTCAGGCGCGATCTACAAATGGGAGTTCCAGATCGAGGGCCGTCCGGTCGAGTACGAGGTGCAGGGCAGCCTGACCATTTCAGACTCGCTGTTCGGCCTGGACGCCGCCCTGGAAGGTGTCGGGCTGGTCTACACCTTCGAAGCGTTGGCGGCTCCTCTTGTCAAAGCCGAGCGCCTAACGCGCGTCTTGACCAAGTTTTCGCCGACCTTTCCCGGCTTCTATTTGTACTACCCGAGCCGGCACGACCAGCCGACGAAGCTGAAGGCGTTGATCGAGTTTGTCGGGCGATCTGCGAAGTGACAGCGATTGTCGGGAATGATCGATTTGTAGAAAGGACGGACTTTGTGCTCGAAAGTGCGACTGTCGGCAATCAGTCTTGAACGAACCTTGGGCGCATCGGGTCGAACTTCGGCTGTTGCCCGGTAGGCCCAGTTCGACGGCCTGGCTCGAACGCGTGCTTCAGACTGCCTGCTGCCATTCGAAATTTGCTGTCGAATGACGGCGGTCGCCGAAACCTGACCTTGGCTCTTTTCTTAAGGAACGGCAGGTGCAATCTAGAACTTGACCTCGCCGACGTCGTTGAGGAAGTTCGCGTGCGACGCTCGCCTCGGATCGCGAGCGGTAACGGACAACCAAGACGAAATCGCGCGTGAGCGGTTGCTTCCCAATGTCGAGAAATGGCATTCAGGGCCCATTGCGGCTGTTCCCATTTCTTCGAAGCTGACATTTTGTGAGCCTGCATGCGGAGCGGAATGCGAGGAAATGTTCCAGCGCTGCGGCCTTCAAGTGCAACTCAGGGAGCAGGGATTGGCGTTATCTTGCGAATCAGGTTGCCAAAGGTATCGGCTACGTACAGATTGCCGACGACATCCACCGTCACCCCATAAGGTTGCTTGAATGTGGCGGCCGCACCGATGCCGTTCTGCGCGCCCAGCACACCGGGCTGGCCGGCGAGCGTGGAGACCACGCCTGCCGGCGTGATCTTGCGCAGCAGGCTGTTGCCTGTGTCGGCCACATAGACGTTGCCGTCGCTGTCAACTGTCAGGCCGCCTGGCATGTTGAAAGATGCGGAGCTGCCTGCCCCATCGGCCGCGCCGCTCGAGCCCGAACCGGCCAGCGTCGTGACCACGCCGCCTGGTGTTATCTTGCGGATCCGGTTGTTGCCGCTGTCGGCAACGTAGACGTTGCCGACAGCGTCGGTGGCTATGCCATAGGCCTGCCCGAAAGACGCGGCAGCCCCCGTGCCGTCGGCGAAGCCTGCAGTGCCGGAGCCGGCCAGCGTGGTGACGTCGCCGGCAGGCGTGATCTTGCGGACAACAGCGCCGATGAATTCGAGCACGTAGATGTTGCCGTCGGCGTCCATGGCCACCGACGAAGGGGTGTTGAACGTGGCAGAGGTGCCGTGGCCATCGAGCGAACCGACGGCGCCACTGCCCGCGAGTGTGGTCACGTCGGCTGCGGGCGTGATCTTGCGGATGCGGTTGCCGCCGAATTCCGCAGCATAGGCATTGCCCGCCGCATCCAGCGCAAGACCGGACAGGCCCGAGAACGAGGCTGCTGTTCCGTTGCCGTCTTGCGAAGAACCGCCGTTGCCACCGCCCGCAAATGTCGTGACATCGCCAGCGGGCGAGATCTTTCGCACAAGGTTCGTTGCCGTATCCGACACGAGCAGGCTGCCGTTCTTGTCGACGACCACGCTGTATGGGAGGTAGAACGATGCGGCCGTCCGGTTGCCGTTGACCGAGCCGATGGTGCCGGACCCGGCCAACGTGGACACCTGTGCCGCCGCCGCCGAGCAGGCGACCGCCACGTCGCTGACGGCGGCCGAGGCCTTGCCGCTGCCCTGGGTCACGGTGCAGAACTGCCACATGGGCTGGGTGCGCACGCTGACCTCGTAGACCAAGCCGTCAGTGAGCGCAGCGGCAAAGGTGAACTTGCCGTCGGCCGATAGCTTTAGGTCGTCGCCTGCATTGTTCTGGAGCACCAAGGTTCCTGTGAGACCGCTGACTGAACCTCCGACTGCGTGGGAAGCGGCTGGTTGCTGGACTGATGGAGGAGGTGTGGGCGCCGTCTGGTCTCCCGTTGTGGCGTTTCCTGATGTGGCCGCTGCCGGTGGCGGGAGAGCTGTCAAGGAGCCCCCACTGCCTCCACCGCCGCAGGCTGCGAGGGTGAGCGACACGCCCAGCACAAGTAGGCAAGCGAGACGGTGTGAGTGAAAAGTCGAAAGTGGCGCGACAGCAGCGCAGGCGCGGTGCATGAAAGGCTCGTGCATGGCTTCAGGCACCTAGAGGCGCAACGAAATGTCAATTGTGTAAGCGTAACCGCTACATTACCCCCTGTCGATCACGGAAAACCGTGAGTGACCAATGAATACCTGACGAGCTTTTGGCCGGGGTGCCGTCCTCAAACCTCGCTGTCGATGCCCGACGAGCCCTGTCTCTCTCGCTCGAGAGAGACTTTGAAATTAACGCACCCCGTGTGCTTTAGATTCTTGTGCTCGACCGGCCCATCACAACGCGACGCGCGTCAGCAGATAGACGCCGTCGGGCCCCGTGATGCGCAGACAGCACCGCCCGTCCTCGTCGGTTTCGAACGCGTAGACGCGATCCGGAAACCGCGGAATCCTGAAGCTGGAGGCCTTGTAGGGCGCCAGTTCCACATCGGGCGTTCCCGGAAAGCACAGATAGAGCCGCGCACCGTTCTTGACGCCAATCCGCCACTTGACGCCCGACACGGTTTCGAATGTGCCGCATAGGGCCAAGAGCGCGTCGGCTGTTGGGTGGGGCGCGATACGGACGAATGTCGCCTCGGCCTGGTCGAGCACCATGTGCAGCGCGCCGATGTCGCCCTGCGGGTCCGTGGTGAAGTTTAGCGACCACTTGCCTCGGAGCTCGTCGTCGGGGGTGTCAAATCGGTCGTAGTGCGCATGACCGAGTGCCAGGTCCGCAGCGCGAAACGCGAAGCGGAGCCCTTCGGATTCGTGACGGATCACGGCCCGTCCATAAGCTGGATGCTCATACTCACCGACATACGCAGGAAGTGGATGCGAAGGCACGGTGCCTGGTATGCGCTCGTTCCCCGCGCGTTGCCGTGCCTGGGTCATACCTTCGCGAAAGACTTTCTTGACGGCGAGCCAGCGTTCGTGCCACGGCGTTGGTGGCAAGCCGAGCAGGCGCTCGACGGCTTGGTAGGCGATGGTGTCCCGCAGAACTCCGAAGCTGTCACCGATCACGAACGTCACCACGCCGATGCGTTCGTGCGGCAACAGTAGAACCTGGGAAGTGACCCCATCGAGCGACCCGCCGTGGTAGCAGATGAAATGCCCGCGGTACACAGCGGTGTGCCGCCCCAGACCATAGGTCGCGTTCAGGATTTCGCGCCATCCGCGCGTCAGCGCCAGCGTGTTAGGCAGCGCCACGGCGGGCACCATGGTTTCCTGGACAACCTGTCGCGGCACGATCTGTCGCTCGGCTACGCGCCCGTCGTCCATCAGGAGCCGCAGCCACTTCGACATATCGTCCAGAGTGGAAACCATACCGCCGGCGGCGGTCGATCCGCTCAGTTGGTCTTCATCGGGCAACCGCAGAAGTTCTTCGGAATCTCGCTTCTCGATATAGGGCACGGCCCGGTCAGTGCTCGCCAGCAGTTCGGCGTGCGAGAACAGGGTTTTTCCCATCCCCGCCGGTTCCAGCAGATGGCCCCGAACAAATTCTGCCCACGGCTCCCCCGTGAGTAGATGGATGACGTGGCCGACGGCGGCATACATCAGGTTGTTGTAGATGAAGCTCTGGCGCAGCGTCTCCACCGGCCGCAGGTAGCGCAGGCGCTCAAAGATTTCAGCGGGTGTGAACGGAGCCTTGTTCCACACGCTGTCGTGCCGATGTATCCCTGTCCGATGCGAAAGCATGTCGCGCAGGGTCACCGTGTTGTTCAGCGCCTCCGTCGCAAAGCGGATGAAGGGCACTTTGTCGCGAATGGGCTCATCCCAGGTTAGCTGACCTTGCTCGACGAGCAGCCCCGCAGCCATCGAGGTGAAGAGCTTGGTATTGGACGCGATGGGAAAGAGAGTTTCCGTCGTGAACGGAGCGCGAGTCGCCCAGTCCCGGTATCCGTATCCCTGGCGCAGCACTAACTCGTCGCCGGACAGTACGCACACCGCCGCGCCCGGAACGTTCCACTCGCGCAAGGTTTGGGTCATGAAATCTTCGAAATCGTCGAGGCGAAGTGCCATCAGTCCTCCTGCTACGGCGAATAACCACGTGTGCGAGGCCTCATCGTCACGCGTGGGCGATTGTTGATGCACGGCGAGTTGGTGTGCAAGCGCTTCAGAGAACGCCGCCCTAAATGGGACAGAAATTGTTGCGTGCGAGCCGCGAAGGTCGGCTATTGTTTAGGGTTGTGAGATACCTGCCCGGAGACTGGCGCAGAGCGATGCACGACGACGTCCGGAGGGCAGGTGTCGCACAAGCCTCGAGGGAGGAGACCGCGGACCGAGTCCACAGCGGGCGTTCAGGGCGCTGACGCTATGGGGATTTGGGCGGACGCAAGATGGTCTGTGCTGACGCGCGAATGATGCGCGCATGCCGAGCGTGGCTGACAGCGAGGCCTCGCAGTTCTGCGCCGTGCATTCGGCGGCGCACGACAGCGGCCGCACTGAGCTGATCGCTGCTGCAGGCACGTGCCGACCCAGCCGATAAGCACATGTCGATCATCGGCACCGAGCTCAAGTGGAGCGTAGGTCATGACGGTGGAGGTGCGCGGATCGCGGCACCGCGAGCGAAGGTCTGCACGATGATCATCGCGTGGCCGCAGTGCCGACAGATGAAGGTGCAGCGTGCGACGTGAGGGTCGGTGCTGACGGCTTCGGCGCTGCCGGCCCCAGGGGTTGGCTCGGGCGCCGTGATCAAGAAGTCGCGCGCCGCAGTCAGACTCACCTTGCGCGTGCCATTGGCCAGCAGCCCGTAGTGACGAATGCGATGGAAGCCACAGGGCAGCACGTGCAGCAGGAACCGACGCATGAACTCCTGCGGAGACAGCGTCATGGCCTTGTAGCGCGTCCTGCCCTTGGCGCGGTAGTCTTTCCACCGGAAGCTCACGCCGCGCTCGTCCAGCGCGAGCAGCCGGCTGTTGGAGATCGCCACCCGGTGGGTGTAGCGCGACAGATACGCCAGCACGGCCTGCGGCCCGGCGAAGGGTCGCTTGGCGTAGACCACCCACTCGACCTTGCGCAACGGCGCAAGCCAGGCCTTGAAGGCCCGCGCGTCAGACAGCTGGGCATGTTCGCCGAAGAACTTCAGATGGCCACTGCCGTGCAGCCGCAGCAGTTCCTCCAGGAAGCGCCGCCGGAACAAGCGCGACAGCACTCGCACCGGCAGGAAGAAGCCCGGCCTGCACGCCACCCAGGTCTTGCCATCAGGGGCCAATCCGCCACCAGGCACGATGCCGTGCACATGCGGGTGGTGGGTCAGCGCCGAGCCCCAGGTGTGCAGGACCAGCGTGGCGCCGATCCTGGCGCCCAGGTGCTTCGGATCGGCGGCGATCGTCATCAACACTTCGGCAGCCAAGTCGAACAGCAGCCCATAGAGGGCGGCCTTGTTCTGGTAGGCGATGTCGGCGATCTGCGCGGGTAGCGTGAACACCACGTGGTAGTACTCCACCGGCAGCTGATCGGCCTGGCGTGCATCGAGCCAACGCTGCGCAGCGGCACTCTGGCACTTTGGGCAGTGGCGATTGCGGCAGGAGTTGTAGGAGATCTGATCGGCGCCGCACCCCTCGCAGCGCAAGACGTGCCCACCCAGTGCCGCGCTGCGGCACTGTTCGATGGCCGACATGACCTTGAGCTGCGTCAGGCTCAGGTGGCCGCGCTGCCCGGCTCGCCACGCTGGACCGTGCTGGCGGAAGATGTCGGCGACCTCCAGGGACGACCGACCCACGACCGGAGCCTCAGCTTGGCGGCAACGCTTCCAAAGGGCTGAGCACCTCGTGCAGCAGGTCGGTCGCGACGTGGGTATAGACCGAGGTCGTCTCCAGTCGCTTGTGGCCCAGCAGCACCTGGATGACGCGGATGTCGACCTTGCGTTCCAGCAGGTGGGTGGCGAAGCTGTGCCGCAGACTGTGCGCGGATACGCGCTTGTCGATGCCGGCCGCCTCGGCGGCGGCGTGCACGGCGCGGTTGAGTTGCCGCGCGGTGAGCGGATCCGTCGGATTCATGCCCGGGAACAGCCAGCCACCCGGCAGCATGCGACCCTGTGCGTGGGCGATGCGCCACCATGTGCGAAGGCGCTGCAGCAGCACTGGGCTGAGCATGGCGTAGCGGTCCTTACGGCCCTTGCCTTGTTCCACCCGAAGCGTCATGCGCTGGCTGTCCACGTCGGTGACCTTCAGGCCGATGACTTCGCTGGCTCGCAGGCCTGCGCCGTAGGCCACTGACAGTGCGGCCTGATGCTTCACGTTGCGCGCCGCGGCGATCAGGCGTGCGACCTCCTGCGGGCTGAGCACCACCGGCAGGGTGCGCGGCAGCTTGACCGCCTGCATCTTGGCCATCAGCTCGGCGCGGCCCACGGTGACATCGAAGAAGAACCGCAGGCCGGTCAGTGTGGCGTTCAGCGTGATGGGTGAAGTGCCCGAGTCGACGAGGTGGAGTTGGAAGTTGCGCAGGTCCTCCACGGTTGCGCTGTCGGGCGAGCGGTGCAGGTATGCAGCGAGCTTGCGCACGGCGCGGATGTAGGCCTCCTGGGTGCGCGCCTCAAGCTTGCGAATGCGCATGTCCTCGAGCATGCGTTGACGCAGCGGCGTAACCGCCGGGATGATCGTGTCCATGGTTGATGCTCCGTTGATGAGCGAGGCGGGATTGCCTCGCCGTCAACGGTGGCGGCAGCTCGGTCACGACGTGTCCATAGGGTGCGCGAAGCGCCTACCGCGAGAGCGGTTTCGTCCGGCGGGCGAATTGAGCGCCTTCGCCCAAAGGCGGGTTATGGCCGGGACTGTTGAGGGTTGTCCGATACCTGCCCATGCGACGCACTGCGCCAAACACGACAGCAACCTGAGGGCAGGTGTTGGACAAGCCTCAACATGAGCAGTCGGCCGCTCCGCCACCGACCTATGTCCGCTTCAGGTCATACCGGTCGTTGCCCGGCTTGACGGCTGCACTCGGGGCCGGAAGCTGGACAAAGTGAAAGCACCTTTGATGAATCGACAGCCGGGTCCGCATCGTGCGCTAGTTCGACTGAGCATCTTGAGCAGACCGAATGGCAGGTCTGAGATCCGATTCGACCGCACTGAGGACCGGCTCGCGAGCAGCTTGCGTAGCGATCGTTCTCTCGCCTATCGGAATCTCGGCCCAAACGCAGCTACCAGCTCCGCGATGGCAAGAGTGGCTTGGGCAAGTCCCCCGTGCCTATGTGAAAACGATTCCAGCTTCTGCCGTAGAAATCGTGGTGCCCGCTTCACCGGAGATGATGCGACCGAGATCCTCGAGCGCACCTATCACGGCTGGCTTGCCCGTCGACTTTGCGAAGCGACATGCCGCATCGACCTTCGGCCCCATGGAACCCGACGCAAAGCTCATTGCAGCCAACGCATCGGGCGAAGCGCGTCGGATCGCCCGTTGCGTCGGCTTTCCCCAATCCACATAGACTGCATCGGCATCGGTCAGCATGACGTAGAGGTCGGCACCGAGTTCGCGCGCGAGCAGTTCGCTCGCAAAGTCCTTGTCGATGACGCACTCGATGCCGCCAAGTCTTCGTCTGTCACCCGGCGCGTAGGCGGCTGGAATGCCTCCGCCGCCGGCTGCGATCACGATCGTGTTGTGCTCGAGCAGCCAGCGTACGGGCCGCAGTTCGAAGATGCGCTTCGGTTCGGGTGAAGCGACCACACGACGCCAGCGCAACTGTCCGTCTTCACAGCCTGGGCCGGCAATATCAGTCGACCTTGACGTTCGCGCCTTTAACGATGGCACCCCACTTGGGCACTTCCTTAGCGAGGTAGCTGCCGAAGTCAGCCGGCTTCATCCACTCGGCGGCAAAACCCTGCGCCGCCAGCTTGTCCTTGATTTCCGGCATCGCGAGGATCTTCTGCATGTCCGCGTTGATCTTGTCGATGATCGGCTTGGGTGTCGCGGCCGGCGCCATCATGCCGATGAACGCAACCGCTTCGAAGTTGGGGTAGCCCTGTTCGGCCACGGTCGGGACGTTGGGTAGAACAGGCGAGCGCTTCTTGCCCGTGACGGCCAATGCCTTGAGCTTGCCCGACGTCACGAAGGGCGTGGCCGAGATCATGGTGTCGAGCATGTAAGTGGTCTGGCCGCCCATCACGTCGGTGAGGCCGGGGCCGCTGCCTTTGTAGGGCACATGAATGGTCTTGATGCCGGCCGCGCTGTTGAGCATTTCGCCACCGAGATGCGTCGACGAACCGTTGCCCGAAGAGGCGAACGACAACTCACCGGGCTTTGCCTTGGCCGCTGCGACGAGCTCTTTCAGGTTGCGGGCCGGGAAGTCAGGCCGCGTTACCAACACCAGCGGACCGGTCATGATCATCGAGACCGGCGCAAGGTCCTTCAGCAGGTCGTACTTCAGCTGCTCCTTCGGGAACAACGTCATGTTGATGGCATGCGAGGTCGCAGCGATCAAGAAGGTGTAGCCGTCGGCCGGCGCCTTGGCGACGAAATCGGCGCCGATGTTGGAGCCGCCGCCCGGCTTGTTCTCGACGATGAAGGACTGTTTCTCGATCTCTCCGAGCCTGGCTGCGAGCAACCGGGCCACGATGTCGTTGGGACCGCCCGGCGCATAGGGCACGATGATCTTCACCGCCTTGGACGGGTATTTGTCTTCGGCATGCGAAAGCAGAGGCGTGGCGAAAACGGCCGTGGCGGCCAGGGCGAGGGCGAGGGGCTTGAACATGGTTGTCTCCGGTTTATTGAATGGGGTGAGCGTTCAGCCGCTCAGGTCTTGTACGAAGGGTCTTCGCGATCGAGCTGGCGCAGCAGCGCAGGCCATTCCATCGGCGAAAAGTTGACCTTGCCTTGCGGGCCGTAGCGCTTCGCCATCTGGGCGGCCAGTTCGGCGCTGGGCATGCTGACTTCGGCGCCACTGGCCAGCACGTCGACCTGCACTTGGCACGCGGTCTCGAGCCAGTACATGAGGTTCCACGTGTCCTGCACGCTCGGGCCGCAGGCCACCAGTCCGTGATTGCGCAAGACCAGCGTGCTGTGCGGGCCAAGGTCGCGCGCGATGCGGTCGCGCTCGCTCATGTCAACCGTGGGCTGCTCGTAGTCGTGGAAGCCGATCGCGCCGTAGAAGCGCATGGCCGATTGCGTGAGCGGCAGCAATCCTTGCTTCATCGCGGAGACCGCCATGCCAGCACGGGTATGCGTGTGCATGACGCACTTCAGATCGGGCCGTGCGCCATGCACGGCGCTGTGGATCATGAAGCCCGCGCGGTTCACGGGGAACTCGCCGAACTCGCCGTCGGGCTTGTCGACGACGTTGCCGTCGAGGTCCAGCGTGTAGAAGCACGAGGCCGTGATCTCCGTATAGAGCAAGCCGAACGGGTTGATCAGGAAGTGCTTGGCATCGCCCGGCACCTTGGCCGTGATGTGGTTGTAGATGAGGTCGCTCATGCCGTACTTGGCCACCAAGCGGTAGCAGGCGGCAAGGTCGGTGCGAACCTTCCATTCCGCATCGCTCACGCGATCACGAACGGAGGCAGGGCGGGTCTGGACAGCAGCGGTCATGGTGAGTGGGCCTTGCATTGAAAGGTCAGTGGGATTCGGGGCGGCCAGCGAGCATGCGGCGCGCCGTGTAGCGCAGCACGGCTTCGCCGCGCTGGTTGAAGACGTCGATGTTCGAATCGACGATGGCGCGGTTGCCCTTGGAGGTGGGCTTGACGCCGGCGACCTCGACCACCGCGTGGATGGTGTCGTTGACGCGCACCGGGCCCAGCACTTTCTGCGTGCATTCGAGCATCGCCATGCCCGTGCCCTGGATCATGGTTTGCAGGATGAAGCCTTCGATGAGCGAATAGGTCAGCGCTGCGGGCACCGGGCGTCCGCCGATGGCGCTGGCCGCACCTTCGGCATCGATGAAGATGATCTCCAGCATGCCAGTGCACGAGATGAAATTGACCAGGTCGGTCTCGGTCACGGTGCGGTTGAAGGTCTGGAATCTCTGGCCGACCTCGAGGTCTTGCCAGAAGAAGCCATGGCCCAGCAGCGGGTACTTGGCTGTTGTGGGTGCGGTCATATCGGTGCTCCTTGCAAGGCGGGTTGTTCGGTGCCAATGGGTGCGATGCCGGCTTCGCTCAGCACCTGGTGGGTGTGCTCGCCCAGTCGCGGGGCCATGCGCACCGGCAGTTGTTGTCGATCGATGCGCACCGGCGCACCGGGGAAGTTCAGCTTGCCCATCTTCGGGTCGTCGATGGTCTTGAAGAAGCCGGTCGCCTTCAGGTGCTTGTCCTCGGGCAGGTCTTCGAGGCGGTTCATGCGCGAGGCCGGCACTTCGAGGCGGGCGAACACTTCAAGCCATTCATCGGTGCCGCGCGTTTCGATGACCTGCGCGGCCAGCGTGTAGAGCGCGTCGATGTTGCGTGTGCGCTCCGTGATGTTGGCAAAGCGCGGATCGGCTGCGGCCTCGGGCATGCCGCCTTCGGTGAAGAAGCGCTTCCAGTGCATGTCGGTGTAGGGCATCGCGCAGAGGTAGCCATCGGCCGTGCGGTAGGGCCGGCGATGCTTGGCGAACAGGCGCGGGTAGCCGGTGTCGGCCAGCGGCGGCGAGAAGTGATGTCCGTAGAAGTGCTCGACCAGGTTGAACGACACCATCGATTCGAGCATCGGAACCTCGACGTACCCGCCCTTGCCGGTGCGCTCGCGCCGGAACAATGCGGCGAGGATGGCGTGAGTGGCGACCAGACCGGAGGTCTTGTCGGCGGCGATCGTCGGAAAGTACTGCGGGGCGCCGGACTGGCGCTCCATCAGGGCCGCGCAACCCGAGAGGCCCTGGATGATGTCGTCGTATGCGGGCATGCCGCCGTAGGGACCGTCCTCCGCGAAGCCGTGCAGGCCGACATAGACCAGGCGCGGGTTACGCGCCAGCAGGGTGTCGGGGTCCAGGCCGATGGCCGCGAGCTTTTGCGGGCGAATGCTGTGCATCAGCACGTCGGCGGTGTCGACCAGCGTGAGCAGCGCGGCGCGGGCATCGGCCCGCTTGAGGTCCAGCACCACGCTGCGCTTGCCGCGGTTGACGCCGAGGAAGATCGCGCCCATGCCGGGCTCGGTGCTGGGGCCGGTGCGCCGGGTGGAGTCGCCTTCGGGCGGTTCGATCTTGATGACGTCGGCGCCGTACTCGGCCAAATTCTGGCTGGCGTAGGGCCCGAGCACGACCGCGCTCAGGTCGAGGACGCGGACGCCTTCGAGTGGCAGGTTCGACGCAGGAGGCTTGGTCATGGGGCTGGCGGTGTCTCGGGCCGCTCGTCTGTTGGGGTATGCACGAATCGTAGAAGTGGAGCCTTAACGCGTCCAATACCGTTCATGTCATTTGCCATACATGAAAGGTAAGCCTCATGGAGCTGCGCCAGTTGCACCAGTTCATTGCCGTGGCCGAGACGCTCAACTTCGGCCGCGCTGCCGAGCGCCTGCACATGGCGCAGCCGCCGCTGTCGGTGGCGATCCGCAAGCTGGAGGAGGAGGTGGGCGCGCCGCTGTTCACTCGCCAAGCGCGCGGCGTCGCGTTGACGGCGGCCGGCATTGCCGCACTGGCCTTGGCCCGACGCTGCGTGAACGATGCGAAAGCCTTGCGTGACGCAGCGCTCGCCGCAGCCGGCGGCGAGCGGGGGACGCTGCGGGTGGGCTTTGTAGGCTCGGCCACCTACGCGCTGCTGCCAAGGCTGCTGCCCGCGTTTCGCGCCCGCTATCCGCAGGTCGAATTGGTGCTGCGCGAGTCCGCCAACCTGGAACTGCTTGCAATGGTTGAAAGCGGCGAATTAGACGTAGGGCTGGTCCGCTATCCGACCGGATCGGCCAGCACCCTGCTGTTCGAGATCGTGGAGCGTGACGTGTTCTGTGCGGTCATGCCGTCAACGCACGCGCTGGCGCGAAAGAAGCGCCTCACGCTGCGAGAATTGGCGCGCGAGCCTTTCGTGGACTACGCCTCGACGCAGGTTCCGGGCCTGCACGCCATGGTGATGCTGGTGTTCCAGCAGGCCGGGTTGACGCCGCACGTCGCCCAGGAAGCGACCCAGGTTCAAACGGTGATTAGTCTGGTGCAAAGCGGAATGGGGGTGGCCCTGGTGCCTTCAGTCAGTGCGCGACTGGCTGCACGGGATGTGGTGTTCCGGCCCGTTCAGGGGCTTCCGGCTTCAGCGGGCATCTCATTGGCGATGGCAACGCGAGTTGACACTCATAACCCTGCGGCGCTTCGGTTTCGTGAACTGGCGTTGCATCAAGCATTTACGAGCCGAAGTGTGTCCGCGGGCGGCGAGCATTCGTGAGCTTCCTTAGCCTTTCACCGATCAGACGCTTCTTGAGCAGTTCCACCTCCGTGGCTATTCCTGAGGGAAGTGGGAACACGCCGCAAGGTCAAACTTCTTAGCGACGCGGCGTTAGATGAAGCGTCATCTCACCGAGCAGATGGGCAGGCAATGCGGCCGCGCTTATGGCGTTGGCCAGCTCGCTGCACAACAGCGAATTCCCAACACGGGCTGCAGCATGCCTCCCAGTGTCCGAAGTCGGGCACGGGCGCTGCGTCCAAGGCCAGTCTATCAAAACAGAAGGAATGGAACTCAGGGCTCGGTGCTGCCGGTCGTCATCGACTGGCGTGTGGCCGGTATGCCGGCGAACGCAGTCACCGCAAGCCCTGGTACTACTCCCTGGGGATACCGGTAACGGTCACAGGCGACGGATCGCGCGCCGCCCGCTTGAAGATCGACGGCGAGACACCGGTGTGCTCCTTGAAGAAGCGCGAAAAATTGCCTGGCGCTGAAAAACCGAGATCCATCGCCACTTCGGTCAGCGCGCCGCCTTCGGCAACGCGGCGCATGGCTTCCTCGACCCGCACGCCGCTCCAGAACACCTGAGGCGTCGTGTTGAGCTGGTCGCGAAAAAGAGCGAAGAAGTGCGCGCGCGACAGTCCGACCTTCGCCGCGATCTCGTCAATGGTCGTGATTTCGGAAACGTGTTCACGCATGTGGGCAATGGCGCTGCGCAGCCGATGATCAAGCATCACGCCCACGGAACTCGCAGGCAGTTCGGCGCCGCCGGTGGTCGAAGCCGCAATGGCCGCCTCCAGAAGCCGCTCTACTTCGTCGTCGATGGCCGGGCGCGACTTGTCGGCAGAGATGATCAGGTCGAGCACCCGCCAGCACGATCGGCGCATTGCGGAACTGATGGGAACGCGCGGCGAAGGAAATCGAAAGTTGCGTCCCGTTGCGTTGCCCAGCGCATCCAGCCACTGCTTGGAGATCATGAAGACGAGGAAGAGGCACGTGCCCTTGCCCTCCATCACCATGTCATGCGCCTCGAAGGCGTTGACGCCGAGCGCGACGTTCTCGCCGTAGGGCACGACCTCGGTGCCCACGTTGGCGACCGCGCGGTTCCCGCCGAGCCAAAGCGCCAGTTGCGATTCGGAATGAGCGTGCGACACCAGGTTGGCGCGCGATTCGAGAACGATCGCCGTGCCAAAAGCTCCCTCGTGCAGCGCGTACGCCTCCGCCATCTTTCAGATCCTTCCCACATGGGTTGACGGTGCGATTGTTCGCCTTGGCGGGCCCTGATTCGAGGGCATCCCGGGTAAGTACCTAGTGCTGTGCGCTTGAAATAGTGGAACTTATTTGATGCGGCACACTCCGACCTCGACGGAGGTCGTCATGCGCATTGCCCCAAGGATCGAACTGGATGCTGCTGTTCAACGGGAGTTGACAGCCCTGGCGCGGCGAGGCCGCGTCGAGGCGCGTGTGCAGCAACGCGCCAAGATCGTGTTGTTGGCCGCCCAGGGCTGGCAGAACAAGGACATCGCCTCCGAGGTCGATCTGGATCGACGCCAGGTGGCCTTGTGGCGCCAGCGCTTCCTGGAAGGCGGGGTGGACGCCCTGATGCACGATGCGCCGCGCCCCGGGCGTACCCCCAGCGTGACCACCGCCGAGTTTGAATCGACGATCGTGGACAAGACGCTGCATGACAGGCCTATTGCTGCCACGCACTGGAGCACGCGCACGCTGGCCGCGCAGCTCGGTGTGGGGCCGACGACGATTCGCCGCGTGTGGAAGCGCAACGGCCTGAAACCGCATCGGCAGAGCAGCTTCAAGCTCTCGCGCGACCCGCGCTTCGAGGACAAGTTGCTGGACGTCGTGGGGCTGTACCTCAATCCTCCCGAGCGCGCCCTGGTTCTGAGCTGCGACGAGAAAAGCCAGATCCAGGCGCTCAATCGCACCCAGCCGGGCTTGCCGATGAAGAAGGGCCGCGCCGGCACCGTCACCCACGACTACAAGCGCCACGGCACGACCACCCTGTTCGCGGCGCTCAACACCCTGGACGGCACCGTGATTTCCATGTGCCAGCAGCAACACCGACACGCGGAGTGGCTGCAGTTCCTGCGCCTGATCCAGCGCAAGACGCCCAAGCACCTGCAGCTGCACCTGATCGTGGACAACTACGGCACGCACACCCACCCCGACGTGCAGGCTTGGCTCGCCAAGCACCCGCGGTTCGTCATGCACTTCACGCCCACGAGTGCGTCGTGGCTGAACATGGTCGAACGCTTCTTCCGCGACATCTCGGAAAACCGCATCCGGCGCGACAGCTTCACCAGCGTGCCCGAACTGGAACTGGCCATCGATCTGTATGTGGCCCACCACAACGCCAACCCAAAACCCTTCATCTGGACCAAGAGCGCCAACGACATCCTGGCCAAGGTCACGCGAGCCAAGGCCGCACTGGCAAGGAGCACAAGCTAAGTACATATTTAAGTGGCGCACAACACTAGCCGCGACGGCCCGACCCTGACCGACCGAAGGCGCCGAACAACTTCAGCGGTCAGCGAGCAACAAACCGGCAAGGAACCGTACCGCGACGTTCTTCAATCGTTGCGCGCGTGCCGCCGTGCCGCCAAGCATTCTGCCGTACCTACCGGCGCTCCGGCGCCGCCGTCCCGCTGGACCCGAAGTGTCTGTCGGCGAGCTCCTTGGCACGGCGCAGCCCCTCGTCCGTCAGGAACACCGACTCTTGCCGGCCGCGAGGTTCGGTGATGAGCCCCTTTTCATGCAGCGCATCCATCATCGCGAAGTCATAGCGCTTCCACACGCGTCCGCTCTCGAACTCGAAGACGCCGAGCAACGCCAGAAGCGTTTCTTCGACCTTGACCATGTCGTATTTCATGGCATCTCCTCTCAACGTTCAGCATGACGGGCTGCACGGCGGTAGTTGGAACCAGGATGGTATTTTCGGCATTTGGCCTTCCCTCCGTACGGACTGCCCTCCGGGCAGGGCCTACTGGCTTCAAACCCGGCAGCAAACACACAAAGATGAAAGCAAGCAATACGAAGAAGGCCGCGTCCTGGAGCGACGTCAAGGCCAGACTGACCCACTTCGACAACGACGGCCTGGTCGGCCTGCTGCACGACCTCTACACGGCCAGCAAGGACAACCGAGTGTTCCTTCACGCCCGCTTCGGGCTGGGCAAAGATGTCCTGGCGCCGTACAAGGCCACCATCAACCGTTGGCTCTGGCCCGACATGTTCAAGAACCAGAATGCCTCCGTCGCAGAGGCCAAGAAATCCATCGCGAACTACAAGAAGGCGATTGGCCACTCAGATGGCATGGCAGAACTGATGGTCTTCTACTGCGAGTGTGCGTCGGGCTTCAGCGTTGAAGTCGGCCTGCAGGATGAAGGCTTCTTCGTCCCGCTGGTGCGGATGTTCGAGCAAGCGCTGCAGGCCATTGCGCGGCTGCCGCAAGGCCAGCGACCACTGCTCATGGAACGCCTGAAACTCGTGCATCACATCAGCCAAAACATCGGCTATGGAGTCGACGATGCCATGAGCGACCTGCTGGTCGAGTACGGCACCTACGATTGACGACGATTTTCAGGGTCGGCTTCCGGGCCGCATTCTGCCGCATGGGCATCGGCTTCAGCGGGCCAGTTGCGGTCCTAGCGACTTCTCCGAAGCAGCCGCCGCGCTCGCGTCACCGATGCTGCTTCCGGCAGAATGCGGTCCCCGCTACCCTGTGCTCGACGAAGTGCCGCCTGCCATGCGCGAGGAGGTTTGGGGCCTGCGCGACACCGAGGCAGGGCGATTCGTACTCCGCCTGTACTCGGAAGAGCGCGTCCGCGTTCCGCGCGGTGCCCGAGAGCCTTCTCAGGTCTTTGCCGACTTCTTCGGCGCTCTACTCGCAGCCTGCAGGGCCGCCGCCTGCGCAGCGTGCTTCTCGGCACGCGAGGGCCTGTGGGCCGTGCCAGCCTTGGTCTTCTTGGCCTCCTTGGGCTCCTTTTTTTCCTTTGGCTTCTCCTTGGCCTGCGCGTGGTGCGTCCTCACCAGCTTGTCGACGGCCTTCGCCCTCGGCTGCTGCGCTTGCGCTTGGCGCTTCGCACGCTCCTCCTTGAGCAGGCGGCGCTCCTCGGCCAGCACCTGTTCGGCTTCGGATGGCTCATGGTCTGCCCCCAGCGAGTGGACGCGGTCCATCGTCGCCTTGTGAAGCATCGCGCCGTTCTTCGCGATGCGGCGGGTCAGCGATGCGATGCGGATGGGCATGTTGCGCTCCTCGTGTGGGTGGAAGACCAATGTAGGCCAGCCCGCCGCGTCCTGCCAATCGATTTGTATGGCTTCGCCCTGCTGCAGTCAATTTCTGCTGCCGGAGAACGGACTGTCGCCAATACCTGCTTCTGGCCGCGAGCACCAGTTCGCGGCCGTGCGTGGCAGCTGACCTTCGGCGTGATCGCCCGGTTGGCCAAGGACTGCTATCGGCGGGCTTGGCGAACAGGCAGTCCCGGCCACCAACCCTCAGTCAGCTCGCGCGGACCGACGACTGCAAAGCGCCCATCAGCGGCCGCTCGCGAGCGCCGCGAAATTGCTGCCTAAAACCTCTCCGCATCCGTTTGTCAATCGAATCTCGGCAGACCACGAAGGCGGCCTGGAGCGGTGGCTCAAGCGCGTGTTCGAGCGCCTCGTCGGCCAGGCCGTACCACTGCCAATGAGATGGACCCGACGCCACCGTTCGTGGAGACTCAGCGCTTCTTCAACGACATGCTGTTGGCTGGAGGTTCATCATGGAGATCGACATTCTCGGGATTGACTTGGCCAAGCGCGTGTTCCAACTGCACGGCGCTGACCGACACGGCCATGCCGTGCATCGCGCAAACGTCGGACGGCCTGCCCTCGTTGGGGCTGTGCAAGCGCTCCGACCCCGTGTCGTAGCCATGGAGGCATGTAGTTCGGCTCACCACTGGGCTCGACGTTGCCAGGACTTGGGTGTGGGTGTGCGCCTCATCAGCCCGCAGTACGTCAAGCCGTTCGTCAAGACGAACAAGAACGATCGCAACGATGCAGAGGCGATCGTCGAGGCGGCTTCTCGGCCTGCGATGCGCTTCGTCACGGTAAAGTCGGTCGAGCAACAGGACATACAGGCGGTGCATCGCGTTCGCGAATCACTGGTCCATCAAGGCACGGCGCTCATCAACCAGCTCCGGGGCTTGCTCGGCGAGCGCGGCATTGCGATCGCCAGGTCGCCCGCCGCGTTCAGGCAGGCCGTGCCTGCCATCCTCAGGGAGTGCGAAGGTGAACTCACCTGCTTCTGTCAGACGCTCATGATGGCGCTCTTCCAGGAGTTCCACACGCTCGAGAGGCGGATCGACCTCGCGGAGACCCGTATCAAATCTTTCATGAAGCAATCGGCTCTGTGCAAGAAGGTCGCTGCAGTGGCCGGCATCGGACCGATCCCGACTACCGCCCTCGTTGCGGCCGTCGGTGAGGCCAAGGAGTTCAAAAACGGCCGGCACCTGGCGGCTTGGCTCGGTCTTGTGCCCAAGCAATATTCGTCGGGCGGAAAGTCGTGCCTTAGGGGCATCAGCAAGCGTGGCAACACCTACTTCGCAAGCTACTGATCCAAGGAGCGGGCGCGGTGCTGATCTATGTTGCCGGGAAGAACGACGCGCGTAGCCGTTGGCTGCAGGAGCTGATCATCAGACGTGGCTACAACCGCGCGGCGGTGGCCCTGGCAAACAGGAATGCGCGGGTGGTGCAAGCATTGCTGGGCAGCAACGCGCGATACGGAGACGCCGGCACGTCCTGAACCGACAATCGCTTGCGCAACTCCATCACTTGGAGAACGGAGGGAGAAGAGCCCAGCACTGGTTTGCGATGCTTCTCGAGCGTGATGACGAAACTAGTCGGACCAGCGCCCCGGGATCCTGGACTGTCTATCGGCTGAATATCTCAAGCCGTACTGCTGATAAGGACGGGGCGCGCGGATTTCATCAAGGCTGCGGGCGTGTATCGGTCGCCCATCAAGCAAGCCGAATACACGTGTGCAGACCGTTTCTCATTGACAACGAGAACTTGCAAAAGGCGTCGGGTCCATACATGAAGACAGTACATGCGCAGCATTTTCGGCAAGCTAATCGGTTGCCGACCGACGCGCCCGCTCCTGCGGTACAGCGGTTCCACCACCGCCATCTAACGTGCCGTGGGCACGATGCGTTCCATCTCGGCGAGAAACCTCTCGCGCCGCGTGCGCTTCTTCTTTATCGCGAACCCGGCACTGGCAAAGCTGCGCTGACTCGTCGTCGTTACTGGTCCCCTCGGGCGTTTGATCAACAGATCAACCACGCATCGCTCGCCGGCTGAGTGGACGACGTTGAAAAAATCAGCGTCTCCCTAGCTCCACCCACTGGGGGCGCGGCAAGTCCTCAGCCCGCGGCGTTTTCCGGATCACCATTCGCGTTCGCGGCAGCGTCGTGTGCCTTGGCCATCACGGCCCGGCGAACCAGGCCGATGTGCTCGCGCAGCGTGTAGGCTTCGCTGGCATAGCTCAACGGAGCCCGAATCCGCGCGGCCGCCTGCTCGATGCGGTTCAGGTCGCCCAGCCATTGTTCGACGGGCAAGACGCCGGTGCGCGTACCGACCTCGCGTTCAAGCAGCGCCAGTTCCCCGTACCAGCGGTAGATGCGCGACCGCGTGCGCCAGCGGAGCAGTTGCGGCAGGAGCTTGGACAACGGAACGATCACGAACAACACGGGCACCAGCAGCACGATCAGGCGCTCGAGGTAGGCCGCGACGCCGAACGGCAGGTAGCGGTGAAGTAAGCTGGGGCCGAAGCGGTGGTGGCGATCCGCATCGGCCGAGACAGGCAGGTCCACCATGGCCGTGTTCGGAAACTCGTCGAGGGCTTCGAAATAGCCCTGCGATCCATGCAATTCACGCGCCGCTCCGAGGAGCAGGTTGACGATCGGCGTCGACAAGTCATCGCGCGAAACCAGCATCGCCTTTGTGCCAATCAGTTTCACCTCCTGCCCCGGAATATGCTGCGCGAGATCGATCGTGCCTGGCGGCAAGGTCAACTTCGTGATGTATGGGAATCTGCGCGGATAGGCTTCTGAGCGCGCCAGGCTCATCAGTTTCAACTCCGGGTCGTGCAGAGCCTGCCAGATCGCCGGGAACTCCGCGGGCCCGAGCAGGAACGCGGCGTCGACCTGGCCCGCCTGCAGCGCGCGCAGGGCCTCCAGATTGACAAGGGGTACCAGATCGGAGTTCAAGCTGGTGATGCTGTTCACCGCGAGCAAGGGCTCCATGAACGCGCGCACGCCGCTGTCCGCGGACCCCACAGCGAGCCGCCGGTGGCGCAATTCATCGAAGTGCTCGTGCACGACGTTGTCGCGATAGAAGATCCACAGTGGTTCGTAGTACAGGGTGGCCAGCATGACCAGCTTCTCCCGGTCCGCCGGGCGCACCACACCACCATGTACGAAAGCCACATCCACGCCGGAATGGGGATCCCGCAGCAAGCGCTCGTTCTCTTCCGCGCCACCCGTCATGCGTTCCTCGACGGTCACTCCGTCGCGTGCCAGAATCTCCTTGTAACGCTGCGCGTACTGGTGGTACATGCCGTCGCGCAGGCCGGACGCGAGAACGATGTGACGCGGAATCGCGCTTCGCAGCGACCAGGCGCCAACCAAGGCAAGGGCAATGCTTGCCACCACGAGCAAAGTCCAGCGCACACGTTCGCGTCGCGCTCCGACGGGCAAATCACCGAGTTGCATACCAAGTCGAGTGTGCAGGAAATGCCGGAAGTTGACGCCGCGGTCTTGAGAGTTGTCAAGTCATAGAGACAGTGTCGGGGCAGATATATCTCGACGTCATACAGGGGCGGCCCACGACCTCGTTCGCTTGGCAGAACGCGCGCCCGCACGCGTTCTTTGTGCGTTAGTTGACGGGGCGATGTGCGGGGGCCGATCTTTTCAGTGCGTTGCGCTATACAGGATCGTCATGATTTCCATCGCGCAGTTGATCGAATATCGACAGCATGTGGAAATGCCCACGGCCGACGGCCGACCTCCAGCCTTAAGCCCGCTGGCGCTCGGTGCCGCCAAGAAAGGGGCGCGCCTGCCACCGCTGCTCATGCGACCGCTCACCTCACGCGAAGCCTGCTCAGGATTCACGAGCTACACCAGTTCGGCCGCCCGATCCGGCGGCAATTCGATGGTTGGCGTCGAAGCGACGGTGCCCGTTCCACTCTCTTGCGAGAGTCAACTACATGAACGGCCTGATGCAGACGGAACCACTGCTCATTTCAAACCTGCTTTCCTTTGCAAACCTTTCGCTCCGCGGCAAGGCTATGTGAGACCCGAGAAAGCGGCCGCAACCGCGGCCGCTCTTCTTTGGGTTGACCAAAGCGTGGATTTCGCCCCGGGAAGTTGATATTCGTCAATTCGGAGCGCGCCATCTTCCTTAAGGTCGATGCACCCGACTCAGGAACTCAGCCATTGGTGAAGTCGGGCTGCATGAATTCGCCGAGGGGCGTCGAACCGGCCGATTCATGTCCCACGGGATCGTGGGTAACTTCTTGCCGCATGAATTTTCTTGGAGGATCGACCATGAAACTCGCTCTCGCCGCGATGGCCATTGCAGTCTCCGGCTGCGCCAGCCAGCCCACATCAGCGCCTTCAGCACCACTGCCCCCAGACGCCCGTCCCGTCGGCCAAAGTCAGCTTGCCCCGAAGGCGGCGGCCACATGTATTTCGCAGAAATGGGCGAACAGTACCGGGCAGACGGTCTATATCGAGTACGTCTTTGCCAACGACACAGCCTTCAACGTCTACGCTCCGGGCCAGCAACCGCCCAGCGGCTCGGCGGCCCTCATCCGTCCGGCCCCTGCGGGCACCGGCTCAGCAGTGGCCTTCCGCGGTCCCGAGTCCACGATCGGCGGCGTTGTTGGCCAATGCGCGTGACGTCGGCCTGCTGCGAACGCCAACGCACCCGACTGACGTGGCTGCTCGAAACGCGGTCGACCAACGTGCCGCGGCGGCATCGTATGACCGACGCAAGCTGCCATCCGTGAGGTTCCTGTTCGCAACGCTGCCGGCGGCCAAAGTCCTCAAAGTCAAGGCGCAGATTCTCGCAATTCGCGACAAGACGCTCGTAACATGGGGCGTCGGACGATGCCACGGCTTCGGCGCCGAGTTTGCGGAACTGGTCGAACACTTCCGCGTTGTTGAAGATCAAGACCTCGCTGAAATCCTTGTAGCCGATTCCCGGGCCGGTACGGGCCGCACGCCCGCCGACCGAAGAGCATGACGTTGATCTGGTAGGAATTCGCGAGTCGGTGATCGGCAGACAATCTGTCCGCACAGCCGGCCATTCGAAAAGGAGAATGCAAATGATAGATTCGGGATACGGACTTGGTCGCCGGACTGTTGGCCTTCTGGCCTCCACTGCTGTCTTGGTGTTTTCGGGCGTGGCCCTGGCCACCGACCAGTCGCAGCAACGGCAGCAAGGCAGGGACGCAAACCAAGCGGCCAAACAGGACGCGCGTTCGGAAAAGATCGATTGCCGGGCCGAAAATCAAAAAAGCAACGCCGCGTGCCGGCAAGACAAGCGCGACACGAAGCAAGACGGTCGCCAGGAGAAGCGAAGTATCAAGTATTGATGGCGCCGATCGACTGGCCGCCACCTCATGAGCAGATCGCCGCGCTTCCTTGTAGCATTCCTATCGGTCCTTGTCGGGACCGCGTTCGCCGCTGCTCCGGATCCCGGATCGCCTTGTCGGTCCCGTAGTCTCGCCTTCGATGGCAAAAGTGCAGCCTGGACACACGTGCCCCTATCGAAGCTCAAGCGTGACACGGTATACCGCGTCGTTCAGGAGGGGGACCGATCGGCGGTGCTGCACGCGACAGCGGATCGGTCAGCCTCGCTTTTCGTGGCCGCACTGAAGCCTTCGCAGCGCCCGCCCATGACTCTCAGTTGGGAATGGAAGACTGATGCGCTGGTCGCGAACGCTGACAATCGCGACAGGGACCGCGAGGATGCTCCGCTGCGCGTGTTGGTGGCGTTCGACGGCGACGTCGCCACCCTGCCTGATGCGGAGCGGAAGCGATTCAGCCGAGCTAAGAAGCTGGCCGGGCGCGATCTGCCCTACGCAGTACTGATGTACATCTGGACCGATCATGTCCCAGTGGGCACGTTGATTCCCTCGGCGCACACCAGCCAGGTCAAGATGCTTGCCGTGGCCTCGGGCGCAGCCGGCCTGGGCCGTTGGCAGTCGGTGCGGCGCAATCTCGCTGACGACTACAGAAAGGCCTACGGCGCGGAACCGGGCCCGGTCCTGGCTGTCGCCGTGATGACCGACACCGACAACACCGGCGGGACGGCGCAGGGAAGCTACCACGGCATCCACATCGACTGCGAAGGCGGCTGATTCGGCGGCCGGGCAGGAAGGCCCGGTCTGATTGCGGAACATATCACTGCGCTCGTCCGACGGCGTGCGAGGCGCGTCGTACCCCATCCACGCGCTGGCGGTCATCGTCGGCTGGAAGCTCGCGAACCATGTGACGATCGATCGGCCTCCACACCGGCTCCGCCCTTGACGACGCTCTGCAGCAGCGCATCCACGATGAAGGCGTTGCGTCTCGGCAAGTTCGAATAGGCGGCCACGTGTGCAGCTAAGACGACGAACGGCAAGCCCAGCGCCCCGGCCAGGGCCAGCCCAGTCAACCAGCACACGGCACGCAGAAGCCAAGATCGCCAGGACTTGGAGACCGGCTTGACGGCGTCGTGTGTCCCGAAAATGCGATCGGTCGGCCATGGCAGCAAGCAGTGCTCGACGGCCAAGTGTCGCCGAATCGCCGCTGAAACGCCCGCGGTGTTGACGAGAACCACGCCAACCCCGACGGGTTGGGAGTGGTCTTCTGGTGAGGCTAGGGAATGAACTTAGCCCGGCTGCTCGCCCGTGGCGCGGATCTCCACGCGGCGGTTCGGCTCGAAGCAGGCGATGAGCGCGGTGCGGGTCTTCGCCTTGCCCTGGGCCCTGCAATCGGCTTCGGTGACCTTCAACTCCGAGAAGCTGCGGCCTTCGGTCGTGATGATGTTGGCCGGGACGCCTTGGGCGACCAGGTAGTCGCGCACGGAGTTGGCCCGCGCCAGCGACAGGCGCTGGTTGAACTCGTTGCTGCCGATCGGGTCGGTGTGGCCGACGATGGAGATCGCGCGCAACCGGATGCCCGAGGACTTGAGCTCCGCGAGCGTGTTGTCGATGCGGGTGCGGCCGGTGGGCGTCAGGTCCGACTTGGCGAAGGCGAAGGTGCCGTCGGCCTTGAGCTCGAAGTTGCGCGCAGCCGGCGGCGGCGGGGGCGGCGGCGGCATCGGTGCCGGCATCGCCGCCGGCGGAGCGGCTCGCGCCACCTGCGGGGGCGGCCCGAACGGAATCTGCAGGCCCACCGAGAACAGCCAGTCGTTCATGCTCTGCCGGTTGCCAGTCAAGCTGTTGTTGGCGTTGTCGACATAGCGATAGCGTGCGTCTGCCACCAGGCGGCCCCAGGAGGAAAACGGCCAGACGATGCCGACCCCCGCATTGGCCATGAAACTCGTGTGGCTGTCGTTGATGCCGAACGCCCGCTCCACCTTGTTGTCGATGGCGCCGATGCCGCCCACGAGATAGGGATGCACCCGGTTCGACTGCCAGCGGTCGATCCCCAGGCGACTCCAGGGGAACCACTGCGCGTCGAGCGTGCCGCTCCAGTTCTTGTACTTGTTCGTGCTGTTGAAGACGCCGAAGTTGGTGCCGACGTTGCCGTCCAGTTCCTCGTACTGGCCACGCAGCTCGATGTTCCAACTCGGGCTGATCGGCTTGCCGATGGAGACGCCTCCGCCCCAGCCGTTGTCGGCGTTCCGGTCACCGTCGGGATGGATGTAGCTGCCGAAGGGCGTGATGTACCAGCGGTTGTCGTAGTACTGGTCCGGTGCGAAGGTGGTCTGCGCCAGGCAGGCACCATACGGAAGGGCCAGCGCGCAGCAAGCTGCGAAAGTGCGTCGGTGAAACATGAATTCTCCTCACTGTGTTGATGAGAGAGCCTCGGCGCGAGCCTTCGGGACAGTCAATCACTCGAGCCAGTCGAAGTCGACAATAGATTGATCATGTCCGCTGGAATGCATGAATGCAACCGAATGTGTCGTTGTCACAGTGAGCGAACAAACTTGCCGTTTCAATTGGGGTGACGGTTGCATGGCCTGAGTTGGGTTTCGGCAACGTTAATTGGCTTCGTCATGCTTCTCCATTTTCGAAGCGACAAACTCTGTGTCCGTTCCCATCAACACTCCAAGACTCGCATTCAATGACAAACGTCAATGCAGGCATTCGCGAGGGACAGACAATTGGCGTCCGCTGGCCTTGCCCAGAACCGGCTTCGCGGGATTCGAAGGAGAACTTCATGACGACGAACATTCGTACCCTGATGGCCGCATTGGCCTTCGCGTCCACCGCCCTCATGGGCGCGGGCACCGCAACGGCGGCTGACCAGTGGTTCGTGCTCGGTGAGCAGACGATCAAGGCCTCCGATCCCAGCGCGCAGATCAAGAGCACAGGCAATCGATGGGAAAAAGACGTCAAGCAGGTGAAGTTGTCGGCCGAAGGCGCAGACGTGCAGATCACTCAACTCGTGCTCAACTGGGACAACCGCAGGGATGACACGCTGAAGGACGTCGGCGTCTTGAAGGCGGGTGGACAGACCGCTCCGGCGGACGCCCCGGGGCGCAAGGGGCGCCTGACGTCCGTGACGGTCCAGTACAAGATCCTCGGCAACGCGTCGGCGGCCACCCTCAAGGTCTGGGGCCTGGACTGAGCGCGAGCGCGGGGCGAAGATGGTGAGGAGCCGGTTACCCGGTGCTGCCCTTCTCCGCTTGCGCCTTGATCATCTGTTGCAGCATCGCCATCAACGCGGCGCCGGTCAGGCCGAACATCAACACCCCGTTTCCGGCCTCGAGCGGACCCAGCAGCTTCCAGGGCTTGGTCATCACCACGTCACCATAGCCCAGCGAACTGAAATTCACTGCAGAGTGATACACCGCCTCGTACAACTCGTCGAACTCGCCCAGCACCATGAACAGCGATCCCCAGATCATGATCTGGAGGAAGTTGCCTAGTACCAGCACGAGCATTGCGACCAGCAGCGAGCGGATCTGAACGAGCGGACGTGCGAAGCCGACGCGCATCGATCGGTCGATGTAGTAGCGAACGCTCCAGAACGTAAACGCCGCCTGGAGCACCAGGCACAGCAGGATGGTCGGCAGCCCGATCGCGAGATTGATCAACATGGTGTGAATCCCTCCGTTCAGCCTTGTCTGTAGAACATCGCATCGGGCCGGGTGGCTCGCCAGCGTTCCAGCGCCCATACCGCCGCCCACGCATAGAGCGCCACGGCAACGAACAGAGCGACGCGCATGGCCGACGCCTTGAGCACGTCCTTGCCTCCACTGCCGCCGCTGTCTTCGATGGCCGGGCCCACCAGGAGCAGCATGGTCACCAGCGACTGGACCCAGAACGACGGCGACAAGGCGTTGGGCCGAACCCGGAAGAGCCGCGTTCCGACCCAGAGTGCGGCCGCCGCCATCCACAGCATCAGCATCCACAGGTTGGGGCGCAGCGACAGGCCGACCCAGAGGCATCCGGCGATCACGGCGCCCAAGATCGTAGACCCCAGGAGCTCCTGTCCGGCCGCCCGGGCGCTGGCGGAGCCGGCCTGTTGGCCCAGAGCCACCGACTTCATGATGGCTGCGACATAGAAGGATGGGTTGGTCAGCGCCAGCACGAAGACCGGCATGACGACCACGACGGCGCGCAACGCGGTCCAACTCGCCGACTCTCGCGAGCTGGGCTCAGGCGCCGCCCTTTTGCCCGCGGGCACGGGCGAATCAGGGAACAGCGCATGCGAAGCACCGCTGACCAGCACCCCGATGCACAGGCCTACCGTGAGTGTCGCGCCGATCTGGAAGGCCAGGACCTGCGCCGCCACCCCGACCACCGGAATCAGGGCAATGGCCATCACGAGAATCGTCGTCAGCGGATTGGCGTTGCGAGCGCCAGAATAGAACACCGCGTAGAGCAACGCGCCTGTCAGCAGCACCCCGGCCAGCGCGTAGTGTTGCAGTATCGGAACCACAAGCACCCCTGCGGCCATCAGGGCGAGCACAACGATGGCGAAGACGATGCCTTTGAAAAGCGGGATCGGCGGACCCGGCTTGCACAGGATCAGGACGGCGACCACGCACACTGCGTAGGGTGCCTTCAGCGCGAAACCGTAGGCCACCAGCACCGCGAGGCCCAGGCCGATGGCCAGCCGCAGCACGGCCTTGTCGGCCCGTCCCATGCGACGGCGTTCAATAGACATAGGACAGCATGCTCATCATGCGGACGATGGCCGCTCCAAGCCAGTTCATCAGGCCGTGATCGCCGGTGTAGACCAGCACTTCGGCCTGCCCCCCGACCCGGACGGCGCGCAGCTTCTCGCGCTCGGACGGATCGAATTCGATGGCCACCGGAAATCGCTGCGCCTGCCGCAGCCAGTCACGGCTGTTCTCGATCGTCGGCAGTGTTCCGGGCTGCGCTGGCTGGCCGCTGGCGACACCGGTCCCGATGCTGCGCACGCGGCCCTTCAGCACGTGGCCCGGCATCACGTCGAGCACGATGGCCACCGCATTGCCGGGCTCGATGTTGCCAAGATTGTTCTCGGTCATGTCCGCGCTGATCCAGAGGTCGCGGACGGTGATCAGCGTCATGACAGGCGCGCCGGCCTGCACGAACTGCCCGACGTCGGTGCGCAGGTCGGTCACGAGACCGCCACCGGGCGCGACCACCTCGGTGCGCTGCAGGTCCAACTCGGCTTTTTCGACGCCCGATCGCGCGCTGATCAGCTGCGCGTTCTTGTCGCCGTTGTCTCCCGCGGCTTCCTGGGCACGAATCAGGTCCACCCGGGCGGCCTGCTCCTGGCTGAGTGCCTTGACCCGGCTGGCCTGCGCGCTCTGGACCCGGCGGATGGAGATCGCGCCAGGGTCTTCGGCAAAGATCTGCTCCAGCCGCGTTGCATCCTGCTGAGCGTAGAGGTAGTTGGCCGTGGCTGCACGCAGGCCGGCCCGGGCGGCTTCGACCGACGCCACCGAGGCATTGACCGAGCGCCGAACCGACTCATAGTCGGAACGGCTGCGTTGCAGCGCGATGCGGTATTGCGTCGGGTCGATCTCGAAGAGCCGTTGTCCGGGTTCCACACTGTCATTGTTCTTGACATGCACCTTCAGCACCCGGCCCGACACCTCCGCCGCTACCGGCACCACGAAGGCCTGCACCCGGGCCTGCGACGTGTAGGGCGTCAGGCGGTCCGAAACGAAGTACCAGACCAGGCTGGCCACGATCAGCACCAGCACGACGATCGCACCGATGCGCGCGCTTTGGCCGCTGTCGGGCGGCGGTTCCGGGGGCTGCTTGACTTCGTCGCTCATGGGCTTGTTCCTTCCAGAGGGGGCCACGCAGCGTCGCCGGGCGCCGGCAACGGGGCGGCCAGCAGTCCCTTCCAATCGCTGCGACGGCCCATGGTCTCTTGCGTCGCATCGTCGAGCACGGGCCGGCTGCGGGCCGCCTCCCAACCTCCTCCCATGGCCTTGTAGAGGGTGATCAGGCTCTGCGACTGGCTGCCACGGCTGGCCACCAGCTGGTCCTGTTCGCTGAACAAGGTGCGCTGCGAGTCGAGCACGCGCTGGAAGTCGACCAGGCCCTCGTTGTACTGCCGGTCGGCGATTTCCAGCGAACGCTGCGCGGCCTTCACCGCATCTGCCAGCAGCACGATCTGCTCGCCCGTCTTGGCAAAGCCGACCGACGCATCGTCGACCTCGCGAGCCGCTTGCAGCACCGTGTTCTGGTACTGCTCATAGAGTTGCTGAAACCGCGCATCCTGGACCAGGACGGTGTTGGTCAGCCGTCCGTGGTCGAACACGTTCCAGACCAGGCCGGGCCCGATGGCGCCACTCAAGACCCGTGATGCCCCCTCGACCGTGGAACCCGACAGGCCCAGCGCGCCCAGCAGCGAGATGGAGGGATAGAGATCGGCCACGCTCACGCCGATCAGGGCGGACTGTGCAGCCAGCTGCATTTCCGCCGCCCGCACATCCGGACGGCGCCGCAGCAGGTCGGCCGGCATGTCGACGATCACGTCCAGGCCGGCCTGCGGGATCCTTTCTTTCCCCTCTTCCATCTCGGGCAAGGGGCCCGGCGGGCGGGCCAGCAGGATGCTCAAGGCGTTTTGCGCCTGGCGCAGCGCGATCTCCAGCGGGGGCACGGTCGAGAGCGTGCCCAGGTACTGGGCCCTGGCCTGCTGGACGTCCAGCTCGGACTCGTTGCCGCTCTTGAAGTGAAGCTCGGCGATCTGGAGGCTGCGCCTTTGCAGCCGCGCATTCTCGCGAGAGATCCGAAGCCGCAGCTCCACCGTGCGGATCGTGCAGTACAGACCGGCGACCTGGGCCGCCATCAGCACCTGGACATCGTCGTACTGGGCGATGCTGGCGAGATAGGCGGCGTCCGCCGACTCGATGCTGCGCCTGAACTTGCCCCAGAAATCGACCTCCCAACCCAGGCTGAAGCCGACATTCGCAGTCCACGCACTGTTGTCGCGGCCGCCAGAACGCTGCTCGCCGACGCCGAGCACCTGGGCCGTTGCCTGCTGCACCTGCGGATAGCGCGTGCTGTCGGCAATGCCGAGCTGAGCCCGGGCCTCCATGATGCGCATGCCGGCGATTCGCACATTGGGATTGACGCGCTGCGCCTCGGCGACGAACTGGTCCAGCACAGGATCGTTGAAATTGCGCCACCACGCCTGCATCAAGCCATTGCGCGGGCGCCGCGCATCGGCGGCGAGAGTTTCCAGCGAACCGCCGCTCCACCCCGACAGCCACGGCACGCGGGGCCGCTCGAAATCGGGGCCCACCGTGGTGCATCCCCCGAGCGTCGCGGCGGCGCCGGCGAGGACAAAGATTCGCAAGCTCGACCCCATCGAAGGCATCTCGGGCATCGGTTCAGGACACGACCGGTGGCTCGCCCTCCAGTTCGTCCAGGTCGACGACGTCCGGATCCGTCACGACCCACCGCATGAGGATCTGATAGCCGAGGCTCAGCGCGGTCGCGCCGAGGAACATGCCCAGGATGCCGGCGCCCGCCAGACCGCCCAGGGCACCGATCAGAACCACCGGCATGGGCGCATCCACGCCCCGGCCCAGCAAGAGCGGCTTCAGCACGTTGTCGAGCATGCCGGCGACCACGAGAAGCACCGAATCGACGACGGCCGGCACGGTCTCATAGTCCTTGCTGAGCCAGATGTAGGCGATGACCGGCACGGTGACCAGCAGTGCCGGCACCTGCGCGATGCCCAGCACCAGCACGATCACGGCCAGCACGCCAGCGAAGGGAATCTGGGCGAGGATCAGGATGATGCCCACCGCCATCGCCTGGATGAAGGCCACGCCGACCACGCCCAGGGCGACTGCGCGGATGGTCGAGGTGGCGAGCGCAGCGAAATCCTCGCCTCGTCGGCTGCCGACAAGGCGCCCGAGGATGGACCTGGCGGCGTCGGCCCCCGACGCTCCGAAGGCCATGATGATGCCGGCAATGATGAACGAGACCAGGAAGAGAAGTATGGTTCCGCCAATGCTCGCCACCATCGCCAGCGCCTTGGCGGCCAGTTCGCCGAGCTCCGGCTGCATCCTCTGAATCACCGTCGGCATGTCCGTATGCGCGAGCGACCAGAAGCCGTACACCTTCGCGCCAATGATTGGCAAATCGGCAACGCGCGCCGGGGGCGCGGGAATCGCAAACTGGTTGTCTTTCACCCGCTCGATCGTCCCGTGGACCGAATCGCCCATCGAACCCAGGACCACGGCCATGGGCACCACGATCAGCGCAATGCCGCCCACCACGAGCAAAGTGGCAGCCAGGCCCTGTTTACCGCCCAACCGTCCGGCCAGCGCCTGGTGGCCTGGATACATGGTCACTGCAAGGATCAGCGCCCAGGCCATCATGGTGATGAAGGGCGAAAAGATCTTGTAGCAGAGCAGCGTCAGGGCCAGGACCAGTCCGGCCCGGATGAAGACATCCATCAGCTTCCTGGACATCCGCGTCTCGCGTACGAGATCGGGCTGGAGAAGCGTTCTCATGGGTCGACCCTCCGAAAGTAGACGGGGTCTGCGCTAGGCAGGCCCCCGCCCCACCCTACTTCTTCGCCGGCTCGACCGACAGCGCCACCGCCTCGGTGTAGACGGCATGAACCTGATCGCCCACCTTGATCATCTTCAGCTGATCGGGATCGCGGACCGTCAGGTCGACCTCGTATTCCGTCCCGCGCAGGGTGATCATGTGGGTTTTCCGGTTGACGGCCACCACGTCTGCGGTGACCTCGACCTTTTCTCCGACCACACCGCCGGGGCGATCGCCGGCCTTGGCCCTGTCGCCGCTCATGGTCTCGACCCTGCTGCGCAGCTCCTTGCCATCCTTCATCAAGGTCAGCGTGAGTGCCTGCGCGTATCGGACGGTCACCTTGTCGCCGACCTTGAGCTGCTCAAGGTTTCGTGCCTCGGGGCCGATTCCGAACACATGCACCTTGCCATTGGAATCCTTGATGGTGACATGGTGCTTTTCGAGGTCCACGGCCTGGATGACGCCCGTGGCCCTGATCACCTCCTTGAGCGTCCCGGTGCCGGGGCTCGTCGAGGCCGCGACCTCCCGGGCCGGCTTGTCCTGCGAGACGGCGGGCGTCATCAGCGTACCCAGCATGGCCATTGCGGTGAGCGAAGTTGCGATCTTCATGTGAATCCCTTTCACGATGGTTGGGGAGGGTGCTGAGCATGATCCATTTCGGACGCGTGAAGTTGACGTTCGTCAATGAGTGGGCGCGCAGTACGCGCATGCTCACGCTTCTCATTCCTGATTGATGTTCTCGTAACACCAAAGGAGGCGTATGAAGCTCGCAGGACTCACAGCGGCCGTGTTGGCCATGGCATTGGCCTCGCCACTCGTCGTCGCCCAAACGGCAGCGGCAGGCTCGACCGCTCCCGCAAGTGCCGTCGACACGGCTTCGATTCAGGCTCTCAAAGACATGGGAACCTTCTTGCAGACCCTCAAGCGCTTCCGGGCGTCGACCTCGCTGACGGGCGAACGTGTTCTGGCGGACGGCCAGAAGCTGCTGCACACGGCGTCGGCCACGGTCGACGTGCAGCGTCCGGACCGGCTGCGCGCCCGCATGTGGAGCATTCGCTCCGAGCGCGAGATCATCTACGACGGCAAGACGGTCACTCTCTTCTTCCCTGAGCAGAAGTACTACTCGTCGGTCGAGTTCTCGGGGTCGAACGGCGAACTCGTCAAGAAGCTCGAGGAGCGCTATGGGTTCGAGGTTCCGTTGTCCGATCTGTTCCTCTGGGGCACTCCGGCTGCGCCGGTCGACAAGATCGAATCGGCCATGAACGCCGGCCAGGATCTGGTCGGGGGCGACCTCTGCGACCACTACGTCTTTCGCCAGGGAGACTTCGACTGGCAGATTTGGATCGCGACCGGCGCCAAGCCCTTGCCGCGCAAGCTGGTGATCGTCAATCGCTCCGACGAGGCGCGGCCTCAATCGGTCAGCGTCATGGACTGGAACCTGAGCCCGGCCTTCAAGGAGTCCGCGTTCAGGTTCTCGCCACCCAAGGGCGCGACAAAGATCGAATTCGTTCCGGCGAAGACCAACTAGAGGAGAACGACCATGAAAGGAACATTCGGCAGGTTGCTCGCGGCCGCTCTGACCGCTGTCGCTCTGGTTGGTTACACCTGGACTCCCGTGGCCGAGGCCGCCGGCCGGGACGGTGGTGGCGGTGCTCGCGCCGGAGGGGGTGGGGGCGGTGGTGGTGCTCGCGCCGGAGGGGGTGGGGGCGGCGCACGCGCGGGCGCGGCGGCGGGCGGAGGCGGTGGGACTCGCGCCGGGGCGGCTGCCGGTGGTTCCCGCACCGGCGCGGGCGGAGGCGCAAGCGGAAGGCAAACCGCCCAGGCCGGCGGCAACAGGGCCGACGCGCGGACCAATGATGTTCGCAACGCCAGCGTCAACAGCGTCAACAACACCAACCGCAACACCAACGTCAACCGCAATACCAACGTCAACACGAACGTCAATGCCAACCGGAATACCAACGTGGTTGTCGCCGGCAACAACAACTGCTGTGGCGGTTGGGACAATGACTACCACCCGGTCGCCGGCGCCGTCGCCGTCGGCGCCGCGGTCGCGGTGACCTCCGCAGCGATCGGCTCGATGGTGCACTCGGTGCCGGCCAACTGTGTCCCGGTCAACTACGGCGGCATGGTCTACCAGCAATGCGGAAGCACCTGGTACCAGCCTCAGGGATCGCAGTACATCGTGGTCAACGCCCCGTATTAGCCGCCCTCCAGGCGGCGGCCGTGCAGCGACGTCGAGATGTCCCTCGGATGGTGGTGGAAGGAGCCAAGATGCAGAGGCTTGTGGCCGTCGCGGACGCCACGCTCGCCATGTGCGGGGCTGCTCGCACTCAGTCCAACAAGGCACTTGAGTGGCTGCCCGAGCGGGCCATGAGGACGATCCCGGGCCCAGGCGGCGCGACCGTCCTCAGCATCCGCCACTCCAGACTCGACGACAACTCCTTCATTCCCACCAGCTACGCGCAGATCAAGACCGACCTCAGGGTGGAACTGGGTATGTACGGCGCCGCACAGACCTCCTCGAATTTCATTGACATTGATGCGTTCCCAAGCACCATCAACCACCCGGGGCCAAGCTGCTTGGTCTTCGTGCGCACCCCCGAGTTGCGCATCGCGCCCTACGACAAGGACGGCCTGGGAATGGCGTTCTCCCCCGAGGCACCCAGTTCGGCGCTCGATACCGGGCGGATCAACCGCATCGATCCGGCGGTAGGCACGAGAATCACGCGCTGGCACCAGGCAATGGATGCGGTCACCTCGCTGCGGCTCGACCGCGCCTACCTGGGAGACAGGGGGTGCTGATCGTCATCGCCCTCGGGGGCAATGCACTTCTTCGGCGCGGGCAGCCCATGACGGTCGAGAACCAGCGTGAGAACGTGCGCATCGCCGCGCAGTCGCTGGCACCGATCGCGCGGCAGCACGACCTGGTCGTCGGCCACGGCAATGGGCCCCAGGTCGGCCTGCTGGCGCTGCAAGGTTCGGCCTATGCCGAGGTCGAGAGCGACCCCCTCGAGGTCTTCGGAGCAGAGACCGAGGGCATGATCGGGTACATGATCGAGCAGGAGCTCGGCAACCTGCTGCCCTCCGAGAGGCCGCTCGCGACGCTGCTGACCATGATCGAGGTCGACCCGAATGACCCGGCCTTCGCCAACCCGACCCACTTCATCGGCCCCGTCTATGCCAAGGACGACGCCGACCGGCTCACGCGGGCCAGGGGCTGGATCTTCAAGCGGGACGTCGACCAGTGGCGCCGCGTGGTCGCGTCCCCTGAGCCAAAACGAATTTTTGAGTCGCGGCCGATCCGGTGGCTGCTCGAGCGCGACACCATCGTGATCGCCGCGGGCGGCGGCGGCATCCCGGCCGCCCATGTGGCAGGCCAAAAGAGAAAGCTGACCGGCATCGAATGCGTGATCGACAAGGACCTGGCCACCGGGTTGCTGGCCCGCGAACTGGGAGCAGACTTGTACGTGATGCTGACCGATACGGACGCGGTGTATGCCGAGTGGGGCAAGCCCGGTCAACGAGCGATCCGCAGCGCAGCGCCAGATGCCTTGTCGGCCCTGCCCTTCGCGGCGAACTCGATGGGACCGAAGGTCCAGGCGGCCTGCCGCTTTGTGCGCGCGACTGGCAAGCGGGCCGCCATTGGTGAGCTGGTCGACCTGCGCCGCATCATCGCCGGCGAAGCGGGCACCACGATCGCCGCTGATGCCAGGGGCATCGTCTACGCCAGACCGTGACGATCCTTTGGGCTCCTCACGATGGCCGGCGAGCTCGGCGTCACTTTGGGGCCGCTGTCTTCGCGGCGGGTCAGCACATGTCGCTCGGCCCTCACGAGGAAGTGGGCGACCATCGCGTCGCCCCTGATCATCCGCGTGGCATGCATGCGGAACCAGCGCTTCTCGATCTCCGAATGACACGGATATTCGCAGCTGAACGCCGTCCGGGTCTCCGAAAGCACCGCTTCGAGGCCTCTGAGAACCCTGAGCGCCGACAGGTCGTCCAGGGAACTGCGCCGGCAAACCTCCAGATAGCTCGCACCGGGTCCGACCGACGAGGCGTCGGGATCTCCGTTGTTGTGCGCGAACTGCCTCCACTCGCGATTGACGAACCGGATCGTGCCGTGCTTGTCGATAACGGCCACGTTGCCAGAAATGGCGTCGATCACGTCCTGCAGCGTATGGTCCGTCGCCCGGCCCAGGAGCCTCGGCAGCACCTGATCGTCAAGCCTGGCCTCTGCCGCATCATCGGGGCTGTCCGCCTCGCCGTCCGACTCGAACAGGCATGCGTTCGACGGCGCGCCGGCCAGCGGAAGGAGCACGTCCAACACGGTCCCAGCCCCGGGCATGCTATCGATATGCATGACGCCACCATGGGCCCGGACGCGTTCCCGCATGCCCAGGATGCCGAACGATTCAGGCTTGCGCCGGTTCACGGATTCCATGCCCCGGCCGTTGTCCCGCAGACGCAGGGAAATCGAATTCGCAGGCACGTTCCCCAGCTGGATGCGCACCGCGCTGGCACGGGAGTGCTTGGCTACGTTGTTCAGCGCCTCCTGGACGACGCGGTAGAGGCAAATGGCGACCGCAGGGGATTCCAGCAACTCGTCGGTCCGTCCGCCAGCGACATCGATGTCGCACGCAATGCCGGACTGCTGGCTGAACTGGCTGGCCATGGCCTCCAGCGCAGGCAGCAGCCCCAGGTCCTCGAGCATGGGCGGTCGCAGGTCGTTCACGATGCGCCGCGTCGACACGACCGCTTCCGCCGCAAGGCCATCGATGCCGGCCAGCAATCCCGACAGTTCGGGCTGGCCGGCGGAATATTGTTCGGTGACCAGCCGCAAACCCATGCGAATGGCCGCCAACCTTTGTTGCAGATCGTCGTGCAGCTCGCGTGCGATGCGCTTGCGCTCCTCTTCCTGCACATGGTCCCGCGATGCAATGAGTCTTTGCAGCGCCAAATGCGAGGATTCCAGGTCGAGCTGCACCTCCCGCATGGCGCTGACGTCGCGCGCGGTCATGACCGCACCCGCAATCGCGCCGTCGTCCGTGAGGACGGGCGCGTAACTGTAGATTCCGATCCGTTGGGCACCAGTGTCGCGGCGCCGCAGCAGGTACTCGACGTTGGTCGCCGCGTCGCCGCGCAGGGCCCTCGAAAGCGGCCATTGCGCCAACGCCTCGAGACACCCTGCGCGGTCGAAGAGGTCCAGGAGCTCAGGGTAGTCGGCGAGCCGCCGGCTGCAGTCCGATCGCTTCTCGAAACCGTGAAACGAGGCGAAGGCATCGTTGATCTCGACCAGCCGGCCATCGACATCGCAGATGCAGACGGCGTCGCTCATGCTGGCGAGCGCCGCCTGAAGTTTCAAGGCGCTCGCGCGAAGATCTTCCTCGGCCTTCTTGCCCTGCGAGATGTCGCGCAGGATCGCCGTGTAGGTCGCAGGGCCATCGATGGAAATGCGGGAGACCCAAGCTTCGCATGGGAATTCAACGCCATCCAGCCGCAACGCCGTCACATCGCGCTTCGCTGGCGTCGCCGGCGGTGCGACCGGCGCCTCGACGAACACGGCGGCCTGCTCGGCGCGGCCGCGTCGGAGCAACTCGGGGACGAAGCGCTTCAGAGACACGCCGATCAATTGGTCTAGCGGGCAACCGAACATGCGCGCCGCCGCCGGATTGGCCTGTACGATGATCCGGTCCTCGTCGACAGTGAGGATGGCATCGAGCGCTGAAGCGAATACAGCCTCGCGCCTGGCTTCGCTCAAGGCACGCGCGTCGAGCATCCGGTTGAACTGCTGCGCGACCGACCGGATCTCCGGCGGTCCGGTGAGTCGCGCACCCGTCAACCTCTTGCCAGCGATGACTTCGCCTGCAGCTTGCTGCAGCTGTGCGACAGGACCCGAAATGGCCGCACTCAGACGCCACGCAAGGACCATCACCAACAGGCACAGCCCCAGGCCGATAGCGATGGTTCGCCGGACGGCGCCCCCGAAGTCGGCAAGGACTGCGGCTTCGGGCAAACCCGCAGCCACACGCCATTCGACGCCGGGGAGCGTCATGGAGGCCACGAGCCAAGGCTCGCCATCGCTTCCCTTCGCTAAAGCCAGGCCATCGGACATGCCCCAGGGGCCCGGCTCATCGGAGGCAAGCCGTGAGCCGACAGAGTCGCTGGGATCGGTCGACCGCAGCAGCACCGCCCTCGTGCGGTCCGTCACCGTGACAACCGCGTGCCCCTTTGCCGCAGTCCGCAGTTGGTGGTTCAGGGACGCCAAGTCGATGGTCATGACCAGCAGACCGACGTTCCTTCCCGTCTCGTCACGAATCGGATAGCTCAGCGCGGCGAGGTTGCGGCCCCGGCCGTCGTCGACCCGGACGCCGCTGGCGGCGAACGCGCCCGAAGACAAGGCAGCCACGGCCTCTTCGAGTCGATCCGAGCCCCTCGCAAGGGGAACGAGGCCCGGTCCGTATTGGCAAACGGACTTCCCGCGCGCATCCCACACCCCAAAGCCGAGCGCATCCGAGCTGGGCGACGGGTTTTCGGAGAGCAGCAGCTCACAGCTCGCCGGGTCGAGCGCTCGGACCATCGGCCGGGCCGACACCTGCGCCAACACCGACTCGTATAGGCCCAGCACGCGCCCCAGCTCCACCGCCGTCCCAGCGGCGAGATTCCGGACCTGGTCATAGGCGCCGTTGCGGGCACGACGGACGTCGTCATGGAGCACCCATGCCAGCAGCGCGGCGACCGGAAGCAAGACGGCCACCATCATGAGGATGATCCGGCTGCGGATCGAAAGCCTGTCAAGCCACGCGTGCATGGAATCTCGCCATCCGGGCAATTGCGGCAAATTGCGCCAAGTCGCACAGCATGCCGCAGAACGTCGAATTCTTTGCCGTGAGATTGATTTTGCGCATCTCGTTCATCCCCAATCGGGGGCACCATCGCCGCAGGACCGCGAAAACATGCGCAAGGTGCAGGTAGTGAAGGTGCTCTTGGTCGACGATTCCGAGGCCATTCGGGAGAGCTTCGGTGCACTGCTGGCGACGGCGCCAGGGGTCGAGGTCGTCGGCTGCGCAGAGGATGTGGCCTCCGCGCTGGCGGCAATCGCCTCGACTCGACCAGATCTCATCGTGCTGGACGCCAGGTTGCGAGGGCTCGACAAGGGGATCGACGTGCTGCGGCATGTCCGGCAGAACTATTCGGACATCCAGGTCGTCGTCCTGTCGGCGTTTAGCTGGGCGTCCATGCGCAAAAGGCATCTGGACGCCGGCGCCGTCGCCTATTTCGACAAGAGCACCGAGTTCTCGCAGGCACGGGACTGTATCGTGGCGCTGTCGTCCGCCCGATCCATCAAGGCGTCGACCGACCGCAGCTGACGGCGCCCCGCAGCACTTCTCAGGCCGCAACCGCCAGCCTCTGGTCGGGCCACGATACGGCGGCCGACATGGGGCAGTGCGCACTGGCGGGGGCGCGCGCGCCGTGGCCGTAGCGCCGCAGTGCATCGAAGTCGAGGATCTCGACACTGCGTTTATCTACGGTGATCAACGCCGCATCCGCCAGGGCCTTGAACGAGCGGCTGACGGTCTCGTGCGCCACGCCGAGGTAGCTCCCGATGTCGCGGCGTGTCATCGGCAAGTGGAGGTATTCGGCCGGATGGCCATGGTCCGAGGAGCGCCGGGAAAGATACACCAAGAATCTCGCAAGCCGGATTTCGGCTGCGACGGCCGCCATCATGTCGGAAAGCCGTGTCAGGTCGATCATCGCGTTGCTTACGGCGCGCATCGCACCGCGATAGAACGATGGCACGCTTTGTGCGAGGGCGAAGAAATCCGCAAGCGAAAGGGACAGGACGCTCGAATCCTCCAGTGCGACCGCCGCCATCAGGTGGCGATCGCCGCACAGTGCGTCGCAACCCAGCATATCGCCACGAGTGGCGAAGGCAAAGACCTGCTCGCAGCCACCCTCGTCGGTGCGAAAGACCTTGAAGCTCCCGCGGCGAACGACGCAGAGCGAGCTCGCCCGACCGCCTTCGATGAAGAGGGGCTCACGAGTGCGGAGGCGGCGAAGAGTGGGCTGGACGAAGGCGACCGCGCTGCCGCCGACGCCGGGGATGCCGACGAGATCGAGCATTTCGTCCAGGCCGGTCCGGCCGCCACCGCCAGGGCCGCGCATGCGTCCCGTCTCGCCCGGGGTCAAGGGCGATGATCGGGCGGATATAGGCAATGTGTTCACCGGATAGTCTCCGTCCTTGCTCGCCGCCCAAGAGGGATGGCGGCAGCCGGCAGGAAGTCTGCGACGAACGGCCTTTGCTGAACATCGGCTCGATGCGCTTCCAACCGGAGGAGATTTCCGGGTCGATTCGGAATATTCCGAACGAAGCCCGGGACGTGCGTTCGCTGGCTGGGCCCTGCTTGACTTGCGGAGATGCGCATTTGCGGTCAAAGTCCCGAGGCTGAGGCAATGAGCACGGTGGCAGTATTGCTGCCGGCCGAGGAGGGACCCTTGACAGCCTTGACCGTCACCGACCCGGCACTTCGACTGCTTCTGGTCGACGACCACACGATCGTCCGGGAGGGGCTGAAGCGTGTCCTCGATTCGGCCGGAAGCGGCTGGACGCTGGCCGAAGCGGTCACGGGTTTCCAGGCGCTGGAAATCCTGCGGGCACACGAAACTGACCTTGCACTCGTCGACCTGTCGATGCCCGGAATGAACGGCCTGGAATTGGTGCGGCGCATCAAGACCGAGTTCCCCGCTGTTCGGGTCCTGGTGTTGAGCATGCACTCGGAGGAACAATATGCACTGCGCGCCTTCAAGGCCGGGGCCGACGGCTATGTCACCAAGGACGTCGCCGCCATCGAACTCGTGGGTGCCGTGCGCCGAGTGGCGGCGGGAGGATGCTACGTCACCGAGAGTCTGGCCGAACAGGTCGTGCGACAGCTCTACGGGCCTGGCGATGCGCCGCTGCACTCACGGCTGACAGACCGCGAATTGGATGTGCTGCAACGCATCGCTGCCGGACAGCGGCTTACCGAGATCGGCGATGAACTCCATCTGTCCGTGAAGACGGTGAGTTCCCACAAGACGCGTATCCAGGAAAAGCTGCACGTCTCGAATTCTGCCGAGTTGGTTCGCTACGCGTTTGAGAACCGGATTGCGGATCCCTAAGGGCCGATAGCCCCCGGATCGCACGGCCTGACGATCTACTGCCCGCAGCGCGACGCCGGACTGGGAGTCGTCCTTCAGCCGCCGACGCCAGGCACAGACGACACGGGAGCCGGTGCTCAGTCCGCTGGACCCTGGCGATGTTCTTCGGCCCTCTATGGCGCTCAGCCTAGTTGAGTCCGCCATCTTCCGAATCCTCACGGCAATCCGCGTGAGCACATGGGCTCACTCCCTGCTTCACGCATTGACGCGGCTGAAATCTCCTCAAAATTGTGGAGGCCGTCGCGATTGTCCGTTGACAACCGGGCGTTCGTATAGGGTGCGCCAACGGCACCCGGACCGCAATCAGCCAACTGAATACGGTGACTGGACCGTGCGCCGGTGCGCAGTCTGATTCTTACCAGCACCACAAGAATGAGCCGTTGCACTCCGCCTTGGCTTACAAACGCGCGCAGCCTGCTCCAACTACCATTGAGCGAAGGATTGAAGTGGTCACGGCTGTGACTCCCCAGGGTTCAATCAGTGCCAGATTGAGGAAGGTCAGTCGTCGGGACGAAGGGGCTCGTCGCTTGCCGGGCTTTGGATCGACCGGTTGGCAAGCACGGGCAACGCGGACCTTGCGATCCATCGCCCCGATCCCTGCTCTACCCCGATCGTCCTCACGATGTAGCCGAAGGTCAGGTTCTGAAGTGGACGAGTCGGTCGCGAAGGGATCGGCTTTCAATGGTCGCCGTCGTTCGCCCCAGAAATTCGACCGGCGGCAACCAGTCTGGAGCACGCGTTCGAACCAGGCCGTCGAACTGGGCGTAGCGGCCACGAGCGGACACTCATGACCGCCGACTGAATCGGATACAACATCCGTATGAATCAAGTCGCACAGCCAGACCACCGGTCGTCCGAGCATCATGGGCTCGTCATCATCGAGGGCATCATGGGCTCCGGCAAGTCGACAACCATGAGGTTCGTCGCTAAAGCACTGGAAGATGCAGGACGGCCGGCACTTGCTGTTCACGAGCGCGCCGACCCGCACCCCGTCCGAGCGACCGATGAACTCCAGCACTGGTTCGAACCGTGGCGGGAATCCACGGCTGAACAGCTGGCGGCATGTGCACTTTCGAGGTGGCGCTCGTTTGCGCAAACGATTCGAGTCGACCTTGCTGTGCCCGTGCTAGACGGTCAGCTGTTTCACGGCGACCTTACCAATCTCTTCCTGATGGAGGCGAGCCTCGATGAAATCGCGACGTACTGCGACAGCTTGGTTCAGCTCATCGAGCCATTGCGCCCGCTCGTCGTCTACCTGCGCCAGGAGAACGTGGAGCGCGCCGTGCGCACCGTCTGCGCGGAGCGGGGGGAGGCCTGGTTGAAGTATCAGGTCGATTGGAAGTTGAAGGGACCGTACGCGGTGCGCCGGAATTTGGTTGGTCTCGAAGGCCTCATCGCGCTGTACCAGGACTACCGACTCATGACGGACGCGCTGTTCGACCGACTGCCGCTGGACAAGATGGCTATCGAGACTCGGGGCGAGACTGGGCGCGGTACAACCGGCAGGTCCTGGAACGGCTCGGTCTGGACGGCGTACCAAGCGCCAGTTGAGGTGCGTGTTACAGGCAGAATTCGGGCCACAAACGGACCTTCGCCCACGCCGCCCGTTCGCGAACACCCTGAGGCCGGCGACGTCGCTGTCCGGCTACAGTCGCCAGCTGCGGACGGTCGCACCCGACCTTGAAGTGACCTACCAAGGAGACTGATTTGAGATGTGCATTCGAAGCGAAATGGAGTCTGCCCAGCGTTAGTCAACGGGGATGCGTCGCGCACATTCAAAGGCACTGCCAAAATGTCGCCGCTCTCGTCTTCACCGCGGTGTTAACCGCTTGCGGTGGTGGCGGAGGGGGTGGTGGCAGCGGCAGTGTCGCGCTTGGGGCTGGCAACGATCTTGGCGCTACGTCCGCAGCCCCATCATGCGACGCACCTTCTATCACGTCGCAGTTGCCGGCGACCAGTGCACTGAATGCGCGGGCCAAGTGCTTCGAATTGAACACGCCTTATGTGCCGCCACCCGGCAACGCTCTGGAGCACAGCGCATCGGGATTTGCCAAGACGATGTGTTCGGCCGTATTCATCACCGGTGTTGATCCTGCTGTCGCTGCCGAAAGCCTTGGATACTTCGTTGCGCCGTATGCCCAGCGCAAATCGATTGGCGCTCCAGTCGTTGACCGCAGCAAGAATGAGGTCCGCGTTACGATTCCGAACGGCCCGACGCTGGTGGCACGCTATTTCGGTTCACAAGGGTGCATCACCTTGCCGCCCGGGAAGGACGACGTCCTTTTCAAGCCGGTGCAAGTCCAGAGCGCGCTGGCCGACCCGGCGACCCTGCCTTGGCCGATGGGCGATGCCGCGCTGGCAGATCGCCTGTCGCAGCTGCCGGCGCCGGTGGTGCTCGACCATTTCGCACTGGCCGAAGCCGGGCCACAGGAAGGCGGCGGCGTGCTGATCGACCTGCTGCGCACCGGGCGTATGCACGTGAAGCTGTCGGCTCCCTATCGCCTCGCATCTCCCGGCCTCGCGGCGCGATGGGCTCGCGTATTCCTGCAGGCCGCCCCGCAAGCCGTGCTCTGGGGAAGCGACTGGCCGCACACGGCGCGCGAGCCCGGGCGAGGGGCTCACCAGGTGAGCCCCTACCGCCCCGTCCCGCCTCAGACGCTCGCCGCAACGTTTCGCGAGTGGCTTGCCACGCCAGGGTTGCGACAGCAGGTGCTGGCCGGAAACCCCCGGGCGCTCTACGCGTTCTGATGCCGGCACAGGTGGCTGGCGCGCCTGCAGTTGGGCGCTTTCCGGTCATTCCCATCGCCCACCCCTTTGGCAAGGTCAGAAGTCGAGTTTGGGCCCCAAGCCGCCTGCGAGTTCTTGGATCTCGATCGCCGCAGTCAAACGTACTTTGGCTGCCAGCACTGCAAAGCCGTCCTTTCGCTGAGCGTCGTCCGAGCGCCGTGTCGTGCGGTCCTGATGTTGAAGTCGTTGAACTCAGCTAGCCATGTCATTGAACCTCGCTAGCCGCTCAGCGAACTACGCTAGCGCGGCTGTAGTAGTTCCCATAGCGCAAGTCCCGTTCGTGCCGGCTGACGAGCTGCAGCAACCGAGCGAGGTTTCCGCACGCAAGCACCCGGCTGCTCGGCACCGTCGTGAACTCTTTGCTGTGCTGCGGGCAAGCCGACAGATTTGGGTCCAACCACTTCCACTGCCAGATTGGCTCAGTGACATCCAAAGGGTTTAGAAACACACACCGTGCGCGCAATAGCAGTAGCGGGCTCGCTTGCGCGTCAATGGCAACGACACGTGAATTGCCATGATCCGCTCTCGGCTGAGGCGAGTGAGGGCGCCAAGCACGTCAACCGAGTGACTCCGAAGGGGCTGCATCGTTGGCCACCCTGCCCCATCTTCAATCTGAAGATCAAGTTCGTGCCGGGCGGCAAACTCCAGCACTGTCATCCGGTAAGGGCTGCCAGGCGCCCGATCCATCCACCGAGCACCTCGGCTTCGAAACGGCCGGGGAGCCACTGGCAACGGACGACGCTCAATGGTCGGCATTGGCGACATGCTTCAGGTGCTCCAGCGTGATGTGCTCGGTGCCGTCCGTGATCGCCAGCGCAGCCGCTTCATTGAGCGGTCGCGAAATCTCTCCGGTCAGGCCGTCGCTCGCGGCGAGCACGAGCGCTGAGCGATCGCACGTTGCATCAGGTCCGAGGGCTTGCGCAGCGGCAGCACTCGCTCGAACGCTCCCAGCAGTCGCCGGGGTCATCGCTCTCGCGCCAGCGCGGGGTGTCGAACGGGGTGAAGCGACTGATCATCAGGGCGCCGGTGGTCAGGGCCAATGGTGCATCGGGTGCCGACCAGCACGCTCCTGAACCTCAGGTCGTTGGCAGGGAACTTCGGCAGGTTGCGGGAGGCGCGCTGTTCGCGGTAGTTCCCGGCCAACAGGTGATGCACTTCGTCGACGACGAGCATCCGCGGCGCAATCCGGCGTAGCAGTTCGCGCGCAAGGCGCTCGAGTACGGACAGGCTCGCGCTTGCGCTATGCGGGGCGCCAAGCACGAACAGCAAGGCTCTGTGCACCCGGTCAAGCGTCGCCTCCGCGACGAGCGACGACGTCTCTCGCGGCGTTTGACGGGACGCGCTTCTTCAAACCGGCGGCCTCGACCGCGCCCGAGCCTCAAACACGACACGCCGAAGCTGCCTACTCGGCGCGAATGTCGTTGTTCTTGACCACCTCGCCGAGCAGCTTGTAGTAGTCCCGGGTCAGCGCCGCGAGCTGCTCGGGCGTGCCGCCGCCGGCGTCGTCGCCGCGATCGGCGATGGTCTTCTGGACATTAGGTTCCTTGAGGGCGCTGTTCATCGCCGTGTTCACCTTCTTCACGATGTCGGGGCTCAGGCCCGGCGGGCCGTACAGGCCGATGAAGGAGATGATCTGGAAGTCCTTGATGCCGGCTTCGGCGGCCGTGGGCACGTCGGGGAAGGCAGGCACCCGCTTGGGGCCGGTGACCATCAGCGCCTTGAGCTGGCCCGACTTGAGGAAGGGCGCGACCACCGACGAGGCATCGAACATGGCGGGCACGCGGCCTGCGATCAGGTCGGTCATCGCCGGGCTGCTTCCCTTGTACGGCACGTGGCTCATCTTCGGCTTGCCGATGCGCTCGCGGAACAGCTCCATCGCGGTCTGCACGAGGCTGCCGGGCCCGCCCGAGGCGTAGTCGACGGCCTTGCCCGCCTTGTCCTGCGCCTTGATCCAGGCGATGAACTCGGGGACATCCTTGACCGGCAGGCTGGTCGGCACGACCAGCATCAGCGAGGAGGTCAGCAGCAGCCCGATGGGTGTCATCTTGAGCGGATCGGCCACCGGCGTGTTGCGGTAGGTGTGCGGGTTCAGCACCATGTTGCTGCCGTTGCCCACGAGCAGCTTATAGCCGTCGGGCGGTGCCTTGAGCACGTAGTCGGTGGCGATGTTGCCGTTGACGCCGGGCTTGTTGTCGATCACGACGCTCTGGCCCAGGCTGGCCTGCATGCCGGCTGTGAGCACGCGCCCGGCGAAGTCCGTCTGTCCGCCCGGTGGATAGCCCACCACCAGCGAGACCGGCTTGGTGGGCCAGGCGCCCTGGGCGAGGGCAGATGCGGCCAGAACGCCGGCGCCGAAAGCGCTGAGCCCGTAGTGCAACGCGATGCGGCGCGACAAGGTGCGCTTCGATGGGATGCTGTTCATGAGGGTCTCCGATGTTGGTGAGGCTGGCGGGGCTGGCGGGGGCTGGCGGGGGCTGGCGGACCATCATAGGAGCGTGGGATGGGCCTCACAAGTCCCGTAGCGGGTCATCGAACAAAGCCAAACCGTCACTCCTTTCCTTGCGGCGCAACCGTTCGACAAGTTCGGTCGCGCGGTGCTCTGCCTCGGCGACGCGCTCGCGCGCAGGCCGAGCGCGAGATAAGCCAGTTGCGCGACCGCCAGGCAGCGACGGCAGGGACGTTGCGTCAGCTCGAGGCGCACCGCGGTGGCGAAGGAGACGCGAAGCCTCCCACCGGCCGTGCAGGCAGGGGTCGGAAGCGCTCAGAATGAGCCAGCGTTGCAGGTGCGGCGCAGGCGACCGGTCTATGGGCGTGGAGCATGGCGCAGAGCAGACCACTGCTGATCCGGGAACGCTGCGCGGGCGTCCGGGCCCACTTGGCGTGCGAGAAGCATCGCGAGTGCATCTCGCAGGTCCCCGGCAAGAGGACCTGGGGCGCGAGTGCTGATCGCTACCTCGCGTTCATGGCCGCAACCACCGCGGCGCCCATCTCCTCCGTTCCCACCCGAGTGCAGCCGGACTGGTAGATGTCCCCGGTGCGCAGCCCGTCGGCCAGCACTCGGCGCACGGCGCGTTCAACGCGCTCCGCGTTGGCCGCCTGATCGAACGAGAGGCGAAGCATCATCGCCAGCGAGAGGATCGACGCCAGCGGATTGGCCAGGTTTTTGCCGGCGATGTCCGGCGCGGTGCCGTGCACCGGTTCATAGAGTCCGAAGCTGCCGGCGGCCAGCGACGCCGAAGGAAGCATGCCGATGGAACCCGTGAGCATCGCGGCGGCATCGGACAGGATGTCGCCGAAGATGTTGCCGGTGACGATGACGTCGAACTGCTTCGGCGCGCGCATCAACTGCATCGCGGCCGCGTCGACGAAGAGATGCGTGAGCTCCACGTCGGGATAGTCCCGCCCCACGCGCGTGACCACCTCGCGCCACAGCTGCATGACCTCGAGCACGTTGGCCTTGTCGACCGAGCAGAGGCGGCGCTGGCGCGAGCGCGCGGTGCGGAAGGCCACGTGCGCGACGCGCTCGATCTCAGGCTCGGAATAGCGCATGGTGTTGAAGGCCTCGCGCTCGCCCATCGCGTTGATGCCGCTGCCGCGCGGCTCGCCGAAGTAGACGTCGCCGGTGAGCTCGCGCAGGATCATCAGGTCCAGCCCCTCGACCACCTCCGGCTTGAGGGTGGAGGCGCCGCGGAGTTCGGGAAACAGGAACGCCGGCCGGAAATTGGCGAACAGGCCGAGCTCCTTGCGCAGCCGCAGCAGGCTGGCACCGGGCCGCATCATGAATGGAATGGCCTCGTCGCCCGGCATGCCGGCCGAGCCGAAGAGGATCGCGTCGGCCTTGCGTGCGATCTCGCTCGTCGCGGCCGGCAGCGGATCGCCGGCGGCGTCGATGCCGGCCTGGCCGATCGCGGCCTCGACGAGCTCCAATGGCTGGGTGTGGCCCACCACCGCCTTGAGCACCTTGACCGCTTGCGCGGTCACCTCGTGGCCGATCCCGTCGCCGGGCATCACTGCAATCTTCATTTCTGGATCCTTTCTGGAAATTGAGGGGAAGTCATTGCGGCGCGTGGTGGCGCTCGAATTCCTCGATGCGCGCGCGCTGCGTCAGCGTGTAGTCGATCTCGTCCAGGCCCTCCAACAGGCAATGGCGAGCGAAAGGGTCGATGGCGAATGGTTCGGTGCGGCCATGCGGCCCGGTCACCACCAGGGCTTCCAGGTCCACGCGCAGCTGCGTGCCGGGCGCTGCCAGCAGCGCCGCCAGCAGTTCTTCGACCACCGGCTCGGGCAGGCGCACCGGCAGCAAGCCGTTCTTGAGCGCATTGGCTTGGAAGATGTCGCCGAAACTCGGTGCGATCACGGCGCGGAAGCCGCCGTCGTGAAGGGCCCAGACTGCATGTTCGCGCGAGGATCCGCAGCCGAAGTTGTGGCCTGCCACGAGGATCCGGGCCCCTGCGTACGCGGCGGCATTGAGCACGAAGTCGGGTCGGCGCTGGCCCAGCGCATCGTGCCGCACGTCGTGGAACAGGTAGTGGCCGAAGTTGTCCGAGCGCGGCTTCTGCAGGTAGAGCGCCGGCACGATCTGGTCGGTGTCGATGTTCGCGCGGGCCAGCGGCGCCGCGACGGCTTCAACTTGACTGAAAGCTTGCATGGTTGCGAGTCGGTGCGTTTCTGTTTTTCAGGAGGCGGAAGGCAGGGCCCGCACGTCGGCGAGTCGCCCGGTGACGGCTGCGGCCGCGGCCATCGCCGGGCTCATCAGATGGGTGCGCGAACCCGGGCCCTGGCGGCCGACAAAATTGCGGTTCGAGGTCGAGGCACAGCGCTGGCCGGCGGCAACCTGATCGCCGTTGGTGCCCAGGCACATGGAGCAGCCCGCATGCCGCCACTGGAAGCCCGCTGCCCGGAAGACGGCGTCCAGCCCTTCGGCCTCGGCCTGCCGCTTCACAAGGCCGGAACCCGGTACCACCCAGGCTTCCACGCCGTCGGCCACGCGCCGCCCGCGCGCCACCGCCGCGGCGCTGCGCAAGTCTTCGATGCGGCCGTTGGTGCAGGAGCCGATGAACACCCGGTCGACCGACAGCGCCGTGAGCGACTGGCCCGGCTCCAGGCCCATGTAGGCCAGCGTGCGCTGCAGGGCGTCGCGCCGTTCGGCGCTGGGCGCATCGGCCGGGTCCGGCACCCGGCCCGTGATCGGCAATGCGTCCTCGGGGCTGTTGCCCCAGGTGACCATCGGCGCGATGTCGTCGGCGTTCAGTCGCACTTCCTTGTCGAACACGGCGCCCTCGTCGCTGGGCAGCCCTCGCCAGCGCGCCAGCGCGGTGTCCCAGGCCGCCCCTTGAGGGGCATGGGGGCGGCCCGCCAGCCATTCGAAGGTGGTGTCGTCGGGCGCCACGAGGCCGGCGCGAGCCCCGGCCTCGATCGACATGTTGCACACCGTCATGCGGCCTTCCATCGAGAGCGCGCGGATCGCTTCTCCGGCGTACTCGACGACATGGCCGGTGCCGCCCGCGGCCCCGACCTTCGCGATCACGCCGAGGATGATGTCCTTGGCCGACACGCCCTCCGGCAGCCTGCCGTCGATGACCACGCGCAGCGTGCGCGGCTTGCGCTGCCAGAGGGTCTGCGTCGCCAGCACGTGCGCCACTTCGGAGGCGCCGATGCCGAAGGCCAGCGCCCCCAGCGCGCCGTGGGTGGCCGTGTGGCTGTCGCCGCAGACGATCACCGCGCCGGGCAGGCTCAAGCCCTGCTCGGGGCCGACGACGTGGACGATGCCCTGACGCTCGTCGTCGAGGCCGAAGAAGCGGATGCCTGCGGCGGCGCTGTCATCCTGCAACGCCTGCGCCATCGCGCGCTTCTCGGCGTCGGCGATGTCGGCCAGCACGCGGCTGCCGGTGGGCACGTAATGGTCGGGCGTCGCGAAGGCGAGGTCCGACCGGCGCACACCGAGGCCGCGCTGGCGCAGCATCTCGAAGGCGGGCGCCGAGCCGTCCTGCACGAGGTGGCGATCGACGTACAGCAGGCTCTGGCCGTCGTCGCGCTGCATCACGACGTGCGGCTTCCAGATCTTGTCAAAGAGCGTAAGCGGAGCGGGGGCGAGTGACATGGGAGTGACCGGCGTGCGGAAATGAATCAGTCGAGCTTGGCGCCCGAGATGCGGACGATCTCGGCATAGCGCTTGGTTTCGCTGGCCATGAAACGGCCGAAGTCCTCGGGCGTGCCGCCGCCGACTTCGGCGCCGAACGCCAGCATGCGCTTTTGCAGTTCGGGCGACTTGAGCACCGCGTTGGCCTCGGCGTTGAGCTTGTCGATGATGGCGCGCGGCGTGCCGGCCGGCGCCGACAAGCCATACCACGACGAGGCATAGACGTTGGGCAGTCCCACTTCATCGAAGGTCGGCACATCAGGCAGGGCCGGGTTGCGCGTCTTGGAAGCGACCGCCAGCGCGCGCATCTTGCCGCCAGCGATGAAGGGCAGGCAGGTGGTGGTGTCGAGCATCAGCGACACGTGTCCCGCCGCCACGTCGGTCTCGGCCGGCGCGGTTCCCTTGTAGGGCACGTGGACGATGTCGATCTTGGCCGCCAACGCGAATTGCACGGCCGCCAGGTGCTGCGAGGAGCCGACGCCGCCCGAGGCATAGTTGAGCTTGCCCGGGTTGGCGCGCGCCGCGTCGATCACGTCCTTGACGGACTTGAACGGCGAATTGGCGGGCACCACAAGGATGTTGGGCACGGCCGAGACGTAGATGATCGGCTCGAAGTCCTTGACCGGATCGAAGCCCAGCTTGCCGTAGAGACTGATGTTGACCGCGTTGGGGCTGATCGATGACATCAGCAGGTTGTAGCCATCCGGCTTCTGGCGGGCTGCCAGCTCGGTGCCGATGTTGCCGCCTGCGCCGCCGCGGTTGTCGATCACGAAGGGCTGGCCGAGTCGGTGGCCCAGCAGATCCGACACGATGCGCGCGGTCGTGTCCACGCCTCCGCCCGCGGGCCACGGGACCATCAGCTTGATCGGTTGATTCGGATAGGACGCCGCGGCGTCCTGCGCCGGCGCCGCGGCATGCCATCCAAGCAGGCTGGATGCGAGCAGCCAGACATGCAATTTCTTCATCATTCGGTGTCTCCTGGTTGTAGGTTCTCCGCTGCGATCCTATGTGGGGCGCCGGGGCGCGGCAATCACAATAAAGGCATGCAAGGTATGAGTAAAATTCAGTCCCATGAGCCGTCGTCTGCCCCCTCTCAATGCATTGCGCGCCTTCGAGGCCGCAGCGCGCTGCGGCAACTTCACTCGTGCCGCGCAGGAACTCTGCGTGACCCAGGGGGCGGTCAGCCGTCACATCGCCACGCTGGAAGGCTGGCTCGAGGTGCAGTTGTTCGATCGCGGAAGGCATGGCATCCGGCTGACTTCCGCAGGCCAGTCGTACTTCGCCAGCATGCGCGTCGCGCTGGACCAGATCGAGCACGGCACGCGCCAGTTGCAGCAGCGCTCCGACGAGCGGCTGCTTCGCATCAAGGTGCCGCCCACCTTCGCGATCCGCTGGCTGATCCCGCGGCTGGCACGCTTCCATGCGCTGCATCCGCAGGTCGACGTGCAGATCACCACTTCTCACAAGCCGGCCGACTTCGATCGCGACGACGTCGACGTCAGCATCCATTCCGAGCCCCGCCCGCCCACCGGCGCGGGCTTCAGGCTGCTGTTCCGCGAGACGCTGCTGCCGGTCTGCGCGCCGGGCCTCATCGATCGCGACCCGCCGTTGCGCGAGCCCGCCGACCTCGCGCAGCACGCGCTGCTGTGTTCGCTGAACCGGCCGCAGGACTGGCCGACCTGGCTGGCGGCCGCCGGAACGCAAGGGATCGACGGCAACCGCGGCCTCAAGTTCGAGAACGCGGCCATGGCCTACCAGGCCGCGGCGGAACAACTCGGCGTGATGGTGGCGCTGCTGGCCTTCGTGCGCGACGACCTCGCGAGCGGCCGGCTGGTGGCGCCTTTCGACCTGCGCGTGCCCACCGAGGGCGGCTATTTCATGGCTTGGCGCGCGGAGCGGCCGGTGCCCAAGCGCGTGAGCGACTTCGAGGCGTGGATCGCGGCCGAGGCCGAGGCAGCCGAGGACCATCCCATTGAATGAGTTTTACTCATTTCTCACATGACTTAATTGTCATTGAGGTGGCCGCGTCACTTCGATATCGTCGGCGCAAAGTTCATTTGGAGACAGAAGTCTTCTTTCGGCGCTCGGCGCCGGGTTGGCTGGCACGACGTACATGAAAATCCTCGCCGAAGGTCTGCAATTTCCTGAGGGTCCCGTGGCCCTGGTCGACGGCTCGGTGGTGCTTGTGGAGATGCGTGCGGGCAGGATCATCCGCGTCACGCCCGAAGGCCGCGTCGAACAGGTCGCCGATTGCGGCGGCGGGCCGAACGGAGCGGCGATCGGACCCGACGGCGCGCTCTACGTCTGCGACAACGGCGGTAGCGCCTATGCGCCGGGGCGCTTCACCTCGATCGGCCCAGCGCCCGGCTACCAGGGCGGCAGCATCCGAAGATTCGATCTCGCGACCGGCGACGGCCGCGTGCTCTACACCCATTGCGATGGCCATCGGCTCTCGTCGCCGAACGACCTCGTGTTCGATGCGCTGGGCGGGTTCTACTTCACCGATTTCGGCAAGAAGCACGCACGGTCGCGCGACAACGGCGGCCTCTACTACGCACTGCCCGACGGCTCCCGCATCGTCGAGGTCGCCTATCCCCTGCTGGCCGCCAATGGCGTCGGCCTCTCGCCCGATGGCGCCACGGTCTACGTGGCCGAGACGGAGACCGCCCGCCTGTGGGCCTTCGACCTGGTCGAGGCGGGATGCATCCGCAAGCATCCCTTCCCCTCGCCGCACGGCGGGCGCCTGGTGTGCGGGCTGCCGGGCTTCCAGCGCTTCGACAGCCTGGCGCTGGACGCCGGGGGCCAAATCTGCGTCGCCACGCTGATCACGGGGGCGATCTCGGTCATCGCGCCGAGCGGTGAACTGAGGTCCCAGGTCGCGTTTCCGGACACCTACGTCACCAACATCTGCTTCGGCGGGCCCGATCTCAAGACCGCCTTTGTCACCCTGTCCGGCGCCGGTCAACTGGTCTCCCTGCCGTGGCCGCACAGCGGCCAGCGGCTCCATTTCAACGCCTAGACGGGCGTCTCATCCACACCCCGCGCTGTCCATTGCAGCCGCACCGAGGAGATTCACATGAACCGTCGCGAGATCGTGACATTGCTGGGGGGCGCATGCCTGTCGGCTGCCGTGCTGCCGTCGCGCGCGGCGGACGGCTACCCGGCCCGGCCCGTGAAGGTCATCGTGCCTTTCACCGCCGGCGGAGGCACGGACGTCGTCGCGCGTGCGCTCGCCTCCGGACTCTCAGAGGGTTTCGGCCGGACCTTCATCGTCGAGAACAGGCCCGGCGCCAGCACCGTGATCGGCTCCGAGTACGTGGCCGGTTCGCCGCCCGACGGCTACACGCTGCTGCTGGCCAGTGTCCCGCATGTCACCAATCCGTGGCTCATGAAGGCGCTGCCCTTCGACACGCTCAAGGCCTTCGCGCCGATCAGCCTTGCGGTGCAGTCGCCTTTCATCATGGTGACCTCGCCGGCGTCGCCGGTCCGGTCGCTGGCGGATGTCCTCGCGCTCGCGAAGACCCGGCGGCTGGCCTTCGCTTCGACCGGCAGCGGCACGGCCGACCACCTGGCGATGGAACTGCTGGCACTGGATGCGGGCATCTCGATGACGCATGCGGCCTACAAGGGAACCGGTCCGGCGCTGTCGGACGTCATGGGTGGCCACGTCGACCTGATGTTCGCCAACGTCGTCGCGGCGGCGCCGCTGGTGAAGTCCGGCAAGCTGCGTGCCCTTGCGACCTCGACGCAGCAGCGTTCGCCGTCGCTGCCCGACGTGCCCACTGTCGCCGAGATCACGGGCAAGCCCTTCGACGTCAGCGCCTGGGCCGGTCTGCTGGCCCCGGCGGGCACGGACGCTTCGATCGTGGAACGCCTGGGCGCCGAAGTGCGCAAGGCGCTGCAGACCAAGGCAACGCGAGAGGCCCTGGTCTCCAACGGCGCGGACCCGGTCGGCAGCACGCCTGCGGAATTCCGGGCCTTCATCGCACGCGAGATGGACACCTGGGGCGCAATCATCAAGAAGGCCGACATCACGACCAGCTGAGCCCGCCCGCCACCATGCCCTTCATCATCCTTGCGTACGACAAGCCCGGCGCCGAGCGCCTGCGGGCCGACCTGAGGCCGCGGCACCTCGCCTACCTTGCGGCCCGCCAGGACCAGATGCTGGCCGGCGGCGCCGTGCTGGACGACGACGGCAAGGCGATCGGCGGCATGATCATCGTCGACACCGAAGATCGCGCCGCGGCGGAGCGCTTCGTCGGCGACGACCCCTTCAGCACCGGCGGCTTGTTCGGGTCGGTTCAGATCCTGCCTTGGCGCAGGAGCTTCTTCGATCGCCAGCGGGTCTCGGGCCTCTGAGCGACTTTCGTTCGCCAACACGCACGAGGAAGGCCGCGCCGAGAAGAGAAAACGAAGCCTCAGTTCAGAAGGTAGACCAGCACGGGCAGGCAAACGAGGCCGAGCAGCGCCACGTACTTCTGCGCGCGGTAGTACTCGGCTTGTTGCGCCGCCGGGATGCAGTGCAGGCCGTTGCAGCCACCCACGATCACGCAGGCTTCCGGCGGTACCATCGCGAGCGGCTTCGCGGTCATCGCAGCGTTGCTCATTCGACCTTGATGCCGTGCTTGCGCACGACAGCCGCCCACTTGCTGCGTTCACGATTCGTCAGGTCGACGACGTCCTGCGGCGAGCTGCTGCCGAGCTCCATCGCCATGGCGCTGAACCGCGCCTTCATGGCCACATCGTCGATGGCCTTGACGACCTCCTTGTTCAGCCTGGCCACCACCTCGGCAGGCGTGTTCGCGGGTGCCACCAGTGCGAACCAGACCGCAGCATCGACCCCGAGCAGCCCTTCTTCCGCCAAGGTCGGCACGTCGGGAAGCGCTGCGACGCGCCGGGGGCCCACGATGCCGATCGGACGGAGCTTTCCCGCCTTGATCTGCGGCATCGAGTTCAGCACGATGTCGCAGGTCATCTGCGTGTCGCCGGCAAGCACGCTCGCAAGGGCGGGCGCGGTGCCGTTGTAGGGCACGTGCAGCATGTCCACGTTGGCCATCGATGCAAAGAGCGCACAGGCCAGGTGCAGCGGATTGCCGTTGCCGTTGGAGGCATAGGCAAAGCTGCCTTCGCGGCTGCGGATGTAGGGGATCAGGTCCTTCAATCGGGTCGCCGGCGTGGCGTTTCCGACCACCATCACCAGCGGCGCCGACGCGACCAGGGACACGGGGGCGAAGTCGCGGTCCGGGTCGTAGGCCAGCTTGTTGTAGACCAGCGGATTCACGGCCAGGCTCGCGGACGAAGCCATGAACAGCGTATAGCCATCAGCCGGCGCCTTGGCGACCATCGATGCGGCGACGATGGTATTGCCGCCCGGCTTGTTCTCGACGATGAACGGCTGCCCCGTCGATTTGCCTAGCCGCTCCGCGAGGCCCCGCGCCAGCTGGTCGACTGGCCCGCCGGCGGTGTACGGCACGACGATCTTGACGGGTCGCGAAGGATAGCCTTGCGCGGACGCGATCGGCGAGGCCAGTGCCAGCACGCTGGCGGCTGCGATCAAGGCCAGCGTCTTCAGGCAATGCGTCGTCATGGCGTCGCCACCTTGAGCAGGACTGCATGGAGCCGCTCGTCGAGGATCGCCGCGATCCGGTCGATCTCCGGCTGGCCGAACTGGCCGAACTGCGTGGACGGCTTGTCGTACTCGAAAGTCGAGCCGCCTTCCGCGTTTTCATAGAGAACCACCCGCAGCGGCGCGTAGAGGCCGGCCGCAAGGTCGACGCTCGTCATCTGCACGGCGTACAGCACATTGCCGATCAGGTACGCGGTCGCTTTCCTGCGTTTGCCTTTCAGCGCCAGCCAGTCTCCGTGCGGGCCGACGTAATGGATGGCGAGCCCGTCTTCGCCCGCCGCCTTCTGCAGGGCGACGCGCACGGCTTCGATCTCGTTCTTCTTCAACAGGTCCCGGATCGAGTCGTCGAGCCGGCCCAGCCTGGATTCGAGCGCGGTCTTGACTTCGGCATAGGGTTTCGGCGTGTTGATCCTCACGTGGTCCAAGGCAAGGACGGAGGTCGTCACCGAGATGTCTTTCAACTGGGGGGCGTTGGTCATGAAAACTCCTGCTACTGTGGTTCGAGCTTGACGAGCTTGGCGATGCGGCGGAACTTCTCGACTTCCTGCTGGTAGAAGGCCGCAGACTGGTCGAGGGTCATGGGTTCGACGGGCAGCGCGGCCGAGTCGCGAAGAAAGCGCTGGAATTCGTCGCCCTTCACGATCTCCGCCAAGTCCTTGTTGAGGCGGGCCGCCGCCGCGGGAGGCGCCGAGGCCGGGATGAAGACGGCCGCCCATGCGCTGTACACGAAGTTCTTGAGGTATTTGCCCTCGCTCAGCGTGGGCACCTGCGCCAGGAAGGGATTGCGCTTGGTGTTCGCCACACCGATCGCCTTGATCCTGCCCGTGCGAACCAGCTCCAGCACGTTGGGCGCCAGCGGCACGAAGGCCATGTCGATCTCCCGGCTGAGCAGCGCCTGGACGACCGGCGCCGCGCCCTTGTAGGGCACGTCCATCAGTCGCGCACCCGTGGCGGCGCCAAAGTCCGCCGCCACGAGGTAAGGCGCCGAGCCGTAGCCCCAGCTGCCGACCGTCATCTCCTTGCTGCCCGCCTTCTTCGAATGCTCGATGAGCTCGTCGACATTGGCGAAGGCGTGCTCGGCACTCGTGACCAGCGTGAAGTCGGTCGGCAGGATGGTCGCCAACAGCCGGTAGTTCTCGGGCTTGTACTTGACCTGCGACATCGCGAGGGGCGAGAGGATCATGTCGTTGCCGGTCGTCACCAGCAGCGTCTGGCCATCGGGCGGCGCGTTCAGCACGCTCGCCGCGGCGATCGATCCGCCCGCGCCAGGCAGGTTCTCGACGATGACCGTCTGCCCGAGCGCCGACTGCAGCGGCACCTGGATCTTTCGAGCCGCGACGTCGGCGGGTCCCCCGGCGGGATAGGCAACGCGCAGCACGATCGGCTTCGAGGAGAGCGACTGCGCCTGGGCGCTGCCGAAGGGCTGCAGGACGGCGGCAGCGATGATCCAGCCGAGAAGGCGGCCGGTTCCTTGGTTGCTGTTCTTCATGAGGGGCTCCGAGGTGATTGCCAGTTGGAGAGACCGGAAAGCGGATGGCGGCGAGAAACTATTCGGCAGATGGCGACACGGCGGGGAGGACCCGCCCATGATTGAAGCCGAAGCCGATGCGATTGAATCCCTCCCGTTCGCACCAGCCTTGGAAGATGATCGCGTCCCCATCCTCCAGGAAGCTTCGGCGCTCGCCGTTGCCGAGTTGCACCGGCTTGCTGCCGGCAAGGGCGAGCTCCATCAATGCGCCGGCTTCGGAAAGCTCGGGCCCCGAGATCGTGCCGCTGCCCAGCAGGTCGCCCGGCTGCAGGTTGCAGCCCCCGGCCGCGTGGTGGGTGAGCATCTGCGCGATCGACCAGTAGTGATGACAGAAGCTGGTGCGTGACATCGTCTCGGAAGGGAGTCCGGCTTCGCGCATGCGATGGGTCTCGATCGACACTTCGAGACGGATATCGATGGCGCCCTGCGCGCGGTGAGACTCGCTCTCCAGATAAGGCAGCGGCTGCGGATCGGCCGCGGGGCGGGTCCACGGCGTCCGGTAGGGGGCCAGGGCATCCATCGTGACGATCCAGGGCGAGACGGTTGTCGCGAAGTTCTTTGCATGGAACGGGCCGAGCGGCGCCATCTCCCAGGCCTGGATATCCCGCGCCGACCAATCGTTGAGCAGCGAGATGCCGAAGACGTGATCCTCGGCGCGCGAGAGTGCAATGGGCTCGCCGAGCGCGTTGCCCGTGCCGACATAGATGCCGAGTTCGAGCTCGTAGTCGAGGCGCTGCGAAGGTCCGTATTCCGGCGTCCTGCTCCCGTTCCGCAGCGCCTGGCCATGTGGACGCCGGAACCTCTGCCCGGCCACACCGATGGAGGACACGCGGCCGTGGTAGGCGGTGGGTACCCATTGGAAGTTCCGAGGCACGTCGCCCTTCGGGTCCAGCAGGCGGCTGATCGTTCGCGCGTGATGGATCGACGTGTAGAAGTCCGTGTAGTCGCCGATGCGAGCCGGAACCGCGTACTCGACCTCGGATTGCGGCATGAGACAGCCCCTGACCGCATCGACCTGAGACGGCCTGGTGGCGACGGCGTCCTTGTGGAGAAGCTCGAAGAGTGCGCGCCGCAATGTGCGCCATGCCACCGGTCCCAGGGCGAAAAAGTCGTTGAGCGCCGGTGCGGCACACGACTGCGCGGCTTGCAGCGCCAAGCCGTCGAGGCATTGCGTTCTGCTCAAGGCGGCCAGGTCCATGACTTCGTCGCCGATGGCAACGCCGCCGCGCAGCGGTTCGAGGGCCCCTGCCCTTCGAAACACGGCAAACGGCAGGTTCTGGATCGGAAAGTCGGTGGCCGCCCCGTTGGCGCTCGCCAGCCAGCTTGTCGCTGCGGCATCGTGGGTGTGATCGATCGTGCGCATGGGTTCGCCTCGGCCTCGGCTCAGTCGAACGCGCCCGCCGGGCTGCGGCGGCTTCGCAGCACGCCGCGCTGGCGCAGCGTCTCGATGCGTTCGGCGGAGATCCCCAGTTCGCCGAGCACCTCGGCATTGCTCTCGCCCTGGAAATAGGGCAAGCCCGGCTTCGGCAGTTCGGAGCGGCCGAAGCGCCATGGGGGCCCGGGCATGCGCACGGTGCCGCCTGCACGGTCTTCGACCTCGACCACCGCACCCCAGTCTTTCGCCCACTCGGAGTCCGCGAGGTCCTGCGTGCTGCGCACGACACCGATCGCCAGGCCCGCTTCGCTGACCTGCGCCTGAAGCTGGTCCAGGTCGGTGAAGGTCAGGATCCAGGCCTTGACCTCGGCCATCAAGAGGGCGAGATTGGCCTTGCGAAGGGTGGCCGTGGCGAAGCGCGGATCCTTGAGGAGGTCCGTGCGGCGCATCATCGAGCAGTAGCGAATGAACATCGGCGAGAACACCGGACTTGTCGCGATGGTGAGGCGCCGGCCGTCCGGCAGCTCGAACAGCGGAGACTCGTTGGCGCTGAGCGCGTACGGTTCGTCATTGACTTCCAGGCCTGACAACTGCGCGCCGGCGCGTTCGTTGGCCGACAGCATCGTCGCGGCCATCGAGACGTCGACGTACTGCCCCTCGCCGGTGCGCGACCGGTGCTGCAACGCCGCCAGGACGGCGATGACCCCGTGGAGGCCCGTGTAGACGTCGGCGTGGCTGCATGCGTCGTTGCGCATCTCTACCATGGCGCCCTCGTAGTGCTTCTGGAGGATGTCGGTCAGGCCCGTCTCGGCGTGGACCGTTGGTGCGAATGCCGGCCGATTGCGCCACGGGCCGGTCTGGCCGTAGCCGCTGATCGAAACGTAGACGACCTTCGGATTGAACTTCACGACGTCGTCGTAGCCGAAGCCGAAGCGTGCGAGCGTTCCGGGGCGGAAGTTCTCGACGATCACGTCCGCGTCGGCGCAGAGCTTCGCCACGATGTCCCGCGCCTCGGGCCAGTTCAGATCGAGGCTGATGTTCCGCTTGCCGGCGTTCTGCTGTGCGTAGTACGTCGACATGGAACCGACATGCGGTACGCCCGCGCGGCCCACATCGCCTGCAGGGGGTTCGATCTTGGTGACGTCGGCGCCCAGATCGCGCAGCGCCTTGGTGCAGCCCGGACCGGACAGCACGCGGGTGAAATCGATGACCCGCAGACCTTCAAGTGGCGCGCTCATGCTCAATTCCCTTCGAAGACGGCGGAGCCCGGCCCGGTGGCCACGAAGGCGGCCAGGCCGCGCGCCTGATCCGCGCTGTTCCACATGGACGTGTTGACCTCTTCCTGGCGCGCATCGCCGGCCGAGATGCCGCCGCGGGCCGACAGGTTCGCGACGGTCTTGATGCCGCGCAGCGCCACCGTCGCTCCGGCCGCCAGCTGCCTGGCCCACGACATCGCGACGCCGGCAAGTTCGGCTTCTGCTGCAACCAGGTTGACGACGCCCCAGCGCTCGAGCGCCCGCGGGTCGTGGCGGCGGCCGAACATGGCCATTTCCTTTCCGCGCGCCAGGCCTGCGCGCTGCACGACGCGCTGGACGCCGCCGAGGAGCGGCAACAGCCCGAGCGAGGACTCTGCCATGCCGAACGAGGCCGTGTCCGCGGCGATGATCATGTCGCACATCAAGGCCAGCTCGAAGCCGCCGCCCAGGGCCGCGCCGTGAACGGCCGCGACCGTCGGGACCGGCACGTCCTCGAGCGACGCCCAGAGTCTCGCAAGCGCCTTCTGGTCCCAGCGCTCCGAGGCGAGCACGTTGAGGTCGGCGCCGGCGCAGAAGTGGCGCATCGAGCTTCGCAGCAGGATGGCGCGGCATCCCTCCTCGACCGCTCTTGCGTAGGTGGACGCAAGCTCCTGGAGCATGGCGTTGTCGATCAGGTTGTGCGGCGGCTTGGCCATGGTGACGACGCCGACGGCACCGTCTTTTTCATACGAAATCGAGCTCATCGAGCTTCTCCTTGAGGTGACATCGCCGGGATGGCCGTTTTGCACCGATGGGAGAATGATAACGGTGTTAACTTAGTCTGTTATCGGTGTTAACCCGAACCGATGCGGTCGAATTCGCACGCGCTGCGCTTGTAAGATCAGCCGAGTTGCAAGGAGCCCTACAGCGATGACCAGCAAGGCGTCACAGATACCCACTCGTAGCGCCTCGCAGCCTGCTGCCAGGAAGCTGCGCGCGCTGCCGCCGCAGCTGCGCGAGCCGACCTACGAGCGGGGCGGATTGCGCAACGCCCTGGTGGAGGAAGGCCGCCGGATGTTCGAGGAGAACGGTGCGAGCGAGCTGAGCCTGCGGGCGCTGGCACGCCGGCTCGGCGTTTCCGAGGCCGCGCCGTCGCGCCACTTCAAAGGCAAGGAGGAGTTGCTCGCCGCAATCGCGATCAGCGGCTTCAAGGAGCTTGCCGAACAGCGCATGGAGATCTCCGCGCGGCACCTGCCCGCGCTGCCGAAGGCGCGCGAGATGATGCTGAGCTACGTGCGCTTCGCGCAAATGCACGCGGGGCTGTTCGACCTGATGACCGGTCCCCGGCTGCTGCAGGAATTCGTGCGTGGCGATGTCGAGGCAACGAGCAACATCTCGTACTCGTACTTCTCGGACTCGGTGTTCGAGCTGGCGCTCGAGAGCGGCTGGGACAGCGAGCAGCTCCACTACCTTTCGCATGCTGCCTGGTCGACGGAGCACGGCGTCGCGGCGCTCCTCCTGGGCGGGCGCATCCCCCGCACCGACAGCGACCTCGACCCGCAGCGCATGATCGAGTTCTCGATCGATCTGTTTCTTGCTGCGGTCGTCTCGGGTCCGGAGAAGTTCGAGCAGACCCGGATGCAGCCGCCCTCTCCGCGTCGCTCTTGAGCCTAGGGGCGCTCAGCGCACAGGGCAAGCAGCCGAACTCCGGCCGCTTGCGCCCTCGCGTCATCCGACCTCGCCGCCCTCCTCCACGAGGCTTGCCACGAAGTCCAGCAGCGCCCGCGTCTTGGCCGGTACGTGATGGCGAGTGGGATAGTAGGCATACAGCGGGAAGCGCTCATCCGGCCAGTCCGGAAACAGGGGCACGAGTTTCTTCCGGGCGATGAAGGACTCGGCCCCCAACTCGAAGAGCTGAGCGATGCCGTGGCCGGCCAGGCAGGTGCTGTAGAGGGTACCCGCGTCATTGACGGTCAGTGCGCCGCGCGCCGCGACCGTGAGCTTGCGGCGACGCTGGTGGAACTCCCAGGAGAAGGGCCGACCCGTCGCCGAGTCGCGGAACAGGATGCACCGGTGATGCCCGGCCTCGAGTTCACGCGGGTCGGACGGGCAGCCATGGCGCCGGACGTAGCCCGGCGACGCCACCGTCAGCACCCGGGTGTCGAGCAGCTTTCGCGCCACCAGGGACGAGGGCCGGGGATGTCCGAAGCGAATGGCCAGGTCGAAGCCGTCGGCCACCATGTCGCCCAGGTCGTCTCGGCTGCGGAGTTCCATTTCCAGGTCCGGATGGCGGTCCAGGAAGATGCCCAGTCGAGGGCCCAGGATGAGACGCGAGAAGAAAGGGTCGACGTTGACCCGAAGGCGGCCTCGCACAGCCGCACCGCCGCCTGCGGCGCCGCTGGTGGCTTCCGCCAGCGCGCCGACCAGCGGCATGACCTGCTCGTAGAAGCGCAGTCCCTCGTCGGTCAGCCGCACCGACCGGGTGGTGCGCTCGAACACGCGGATGCCCAAGCGCGTCTCCAGCCGCGCAACGGCGCGGCTGACACCGGACTGGGACATGTCAAGCGCTTCTCCGGCGCGTCCGAAGCTTGCGGTGTCGACGACCGCCGCCATGACGTCGATGCCTTCGAGAAGTTGTGTACTGAAACCTGCCATTGATGACTTCCAAGCATGAAACAAATGAGTTTCATGCTATCGCCTTTCGCCCGCACCGCGCCCAAAATCCTTCTCAATAGGGCGTACGGTGCGCCGCATCAGGAGAAAGATCATGTTTGTTGTCACGGGAGTCACTGGCAAGGTGGGTGCTCAGGTCGCAAAGAAACTGCTGGCCGCCGGCGTGCCGGTACGGGCTGTCCTGCGGGATCAGGCCAAGGCTGCGAGCTGGCATTCGCTCGGTTGCGAGACAGCGTTCGCATCCATGGATGACGCGGGTGCCCTGGCGACCGCCTTCGATGGTGCAGAAGCGGTCTTCGTGCTGTTGCCCCCGGTGTTCGACCCCTCGGCCGGCTATGCCGAAACGCGGGCCAACGTCGCGGCGCTGGTGGCCGCCTTGCAGCAGGCCCGGCCCCGGCGCGTGGTGGCCCTGTCGACCATCGGCGCCCAGGCGACGGAAGAAAACCTGCTGACGCAGCTGCAGATGATGGAGCGCGGCTTTGCCGCGCTGGCCATGCCGGTCGCCTTTCTGCGCGCTGCGTGGTTCATGGAGAACGCTGCGTGGGACATCGACGACGCCCGGTCGCGCGGTGTCGTGTCGAGCTTCCTCCAGCCGTTGGACAAGCCGGTTCCAATGGTCGCGACGGCAGACGTCGCCGCCACCGCGGCGCAGATGCTGCAAGACCATTGGGAGGGGCGCCGGGTGGTCGAACTCGAAGGACCGGTTCGGGTCACGCCACAGGTGCTGGCCGCGACGCTGGGCCGCGTTCTGGCGCGCGATGTCCTTGCCCAGCCAGTGCCGCGGTCGATGTGGGAATCGTTGTTTCGTTCGCAGGGCATGGCCAACCCCTTGCCGCGCATTCGAATGCTGGACGGCTTCAACGAAGGCTGGATCGAATTCGAAGGCGGGCCCAGCGCATCGCGCAAGGGTGCGACAGAACTCGAGGCCGTCTTGCGCGGCCTCGCAGACCCCGAGCACGCCTGAGGAGGCCCTTCAGCGGCGGCCCGCGGGCATGCTTTCAGAAAGCCAACGCAGCCCCATCCTTGCGCGGGTCGCTCCCTGCCGATACGAGCGGCCGGTCTGGATCGATGGCGATCATCTGTCCGCCGCCCCACGGCACCTGGACGCGCTCCACAGGATGGCCCCTGGCGTGGAGATCGGCCAGGACGGCGTCGGAGATCCCTCGCTCGGCCTCGAATGCGCCCGTGAAGCGGAAGCCTCGCGGAGCATCGAGGGCCTCCTGCACATTCATGCGGAAATCTACGACGTTCTGCAATGTATGCACGACGCCGGTCGCCTGGTAGGGCCCGCCCATCACGCCGAAGGACAGCGCCGGGCGGCCGTCACGCATCGCAATGGCGGGAATGATGGTGTGAAGCGGCCGCTTGCGCGGTCGAACGCTGTTGGCGTGGCCGGGTTGCACCCGGAATCCCGCCCCGCGGTTCTGGAAGGCCACGCCGGTCTGGGGGCACACCTTCCCCGAGCCGAAAGCATGGAACAGCGAGCTGATCAGGGAACAGACGTTGCCCTCGCCATCGACGACCGACAGATAGACCGTGTCGGACTGGCCGATCCCGGGCAGCACGATCTGCGCCGGCATGGCCCGCCGGGGATCGATGCGCTCACGCAAGCGCGCCGCGAAGCGCTCGGACAGCAGTTCCTGCACCGGGACCTCGGCGAATGCGGGGTCGGCGACATAGGCGTCGCGCGCGCCGTAGGCCAGCCGGCACGCCTCGATCTGCAGGTGAAACCGATCTGCGCCGGCCGGCTCGAAGCCCGAATGATCGAAGCCCGCCAGGATGTTGAGCATCAGCAGGGCCGTCAAGACTTGCCCGCTGGGGGGCATCTGGACGATGTCGAGGCCTCGATAGCGCGTCTGGATCGGCTCGACATAGAAGCTGGCGAAGTCGGCGAAGTCGGCCGTAGCGTGCGTGCCGCCGAGTCGTTGGAGCGAGGACACCATCGCCTTGGCGAGCGAGCCGCGATAGAAGGCGTCGATGCCCTCGGAGGCAATCGTGCGCAAGGTCCTGGCGAGCGCGGGGAAGCGCACGAGATCGCCGGCGCGCGGGGGCTCGCCCGCCGGCGTCAGCAGGTGGCGGCATGCGCCCTCGTCGTGCCGCAGCTTGGCGGTTTCGGCACGCCAATCTTCGGCCGCGCGCTCCGCGAGCACGATGCCGTGATCGGCATAGTCGATCGTCGGCTCTAGGATCTCGGCCAGGGACCGGGTGCCGTGGTCGCGCAGCAGGCGGCCCCAGGCATCGAGCGCGCCCGGGATCGTGACCGAATGGATGTCCTCCGTACCGATGCGGTCGATGCCTTCGGCCAGCAGGCCCGAGTCGCTCAAGCCCTGCGGTGCGTCGCCCGCACCGTTCAGCGCGTGCAGCGACTGCGTGTCGGCTCGCCACACCAGGGCGAAGCAGTCCCCACCGAGCCCGGTGTTGTGGGGCTCCAGCACCGATTGCAGCGAACAGGCCGTCAGCGCCGCATCGACGGCGTTTCCGCCCGCGCGCATCACTTCGATGGCGATCGCGCTCGACAGCGGATGGGAGGTCGCCGCCGCGCCGCGCGAGCCCATGGCGACCGAACGTCCGGGTCTGTGGAGATCACGCATGCGCGGATCCTGGCATGGGGCGCCGGCCTCGTTCGAGCAGCGACGCGATCTCGCTGCGCGTCGGAAAGGAAGGCATGGTGTTGCGCCGCGTGACGGACAGCGATGCCGCGGCCACGGCGGTCTGCGTGGCCAGGCCGAGCGGATGGCCCGTCGACAGCAGGCCGACCAGCGTGCCGGCGAAGACATCTCCCGCACCGGCGGTGTCCACGGTTTCGACCTGCGGTGCGGCGATGGTCGCCTGGCCCGCCTCGGTGGAGATCAGCGCGCCCCGCGGACCCAGGGTGACGATGCCCGTCCCGGCGCCACGCGCGCGCAAGGCCTTGCCGACATCGGCCGCGCCCGCCGTCAGGAACGCGGCCTCACCGGCATTGGCGATGACGATGTCGCAGAGCCTCAGCAGCGCATGCATGTCCCACGCGATCGGCGCCGTGTTCAGGACGCACGAGGCGCCGCGCGCCCTGCCCGCTTCGGCTGCCGCATGCGTCGCCTGCGCCGAGAGATTGCCCTGCAGCAGCAGGAAGTCGCCGGGCACCAGCGTGTCGCACAAGCGCATCGCCTGCTCCGGCGTGATCGAACGCGCACAGCCCGCACTGCTGACGATGACGTTCTCGCCGCCTTCGGCCACCCAGATCGACGAGAGGTCGGTGGGCGCGTCGCCGGCCAGCCACAGCGCCTCGAGCTCCGCCTCGCCGGCCAGGCTTTGGGCGAGCAGGTCCGCGTCCGCATCGCGCCCCACGGGCGCCGCCAGCGTCACGCGGGCGCCGGTCCGGGCTGCCGCCACCGCCTGGTTCAGGCCCTTGCCGCCGGCACAGCGCGCGATGCCGGACGCCAGGACGGTCTCGCCAGGCGCTGGCAGGCGCTCGACGCAATGGACCTGATCGACGGTCGCATTGCCCAGCACGAAGACGCGGCTCATCCCCGGGCCTCGCGCACGACCGCCATGAACGAAGCCAGCCGCTGGGGATCGACGGCGTTCCACCAGCCGCCTGCGTGCTTCAAGGCGCTGGCGACGATGACCGCGTCGGCGTGGCCGAAGATCGCCGCGACGTTGTCCGCGTTGACGCCGCTGCCCACCATGACGGGCAGGGCCGTGGCGCCGCGGACCGTCGCCAGTTCGTCGAGCCGGGCGCTGTCGCCGGTACGCTGTCCGGTGACGATCACGGCATCGGCGTCGAAGAACTCGCAGTCGCGGGTCAGCTCCTCCAAGGTGCGGTCTGCCACGATGGCGTGCGCGCCGTGCTTGACGTGCACGTCCGTGAAGATCGCGACATCCTTGGCGCGCAGCCAGCTGCGGTAGCGGCTGGCCTCGCCCGACTTGCCTTCCATGAAACCCTCGTTGGCGACATAGGCGTTGGCCCATTGGTTGACCCGGACGAAGGCCGCGCCCGACGCCTTGGCAACGGCGATGCCCTGCACGGCGCCGTTGGCGAGCACGTTGATGCCGATCGGCAGGCCGCACTCACGTCGCACGATGTCGGCCATGGTGGCCATGCAGGCGGCGGTCTCGGGTCCGAGCTCGTCGGGCTTGGCGAAGGGAATGTCGCCGTGGTTCTCGACGATCAGCCCATCGACCCCGCCCTCGCGGTAGCGCTCGGCCTCGGCCCGCGCGAAGTCGTAGATGCGCTGCACCGGCTCGCCGTCGTAGTGCGGCGAGCCAGGCAGCGGCAGCGAATGGATGACGCCGATCACGGCCTTGCCGCGCCCGAAGATCCGCTCGACGTGGCGGGCGACCAGCATGCGGCGCACAAGCGCGTGGCATGTCAACGGGCGGCCAAGTGGGTGCAGGCGCATGACAGCCTGTTCATCGACTGCGGCACCACCATGGCCCATTTCGCAGAGGCCTTGCCGCCGGACATGCCCCTGAGCGTCGTTTGTTACTCCACGAACATCGCGTCGATCCTGAGCCGCCGGCCGAACACGCAACTCATGCTGCTCGGCGGGCTGTACCACCCCTCGTCGGCCAGTTTCCTATCCGACGAGGGCTTGCAGTACCTCAATCGCCTTGGCGTGAACAAGGCCTTTCTGTCCGCCGGCGGGGTGGACCCGCTACGCGGCGCGAGTTGTTCGAACTTTCACGAAGTACCGGTGAAGCAGGCGGCGATGCGCAGTGCATCGCAGACCTTCTTGGTCGTCGATGAAAGCAAGCTCGGCCTGTTGCGGCCGGCCTTCTTCAGCCCCCTCGACGCCTTCGGGCACATCGTCGTGGGCGGGGCGCCGGCGGCGGGGCTGCGCAAGCAGTTCAAGGATTTTTCGATGGTGTTCGCGCAACCTGCCGCTGACTGATCCGGGCATCGAAGGTCCCCTCTCGGCCGGCAATTCAGGGGAGACGTCAGCGTGCTTGCGCTCGATGACTCAACCTTTGAAGAACGCCAGCAGGTCGGGGTTGATGACTTCCGCGTGGGTGGTGAGCATGCCGTGCGGGAAGCCCTTGTACACCTTGAGCGTGCCGTTCTTCAGCAGCTTGACCGACTTCAGCGCCGCGTCGGCGATCGGCACGATCTGGTCGTCGTCGCCATGCATGACCAGCGTCGGCACCGTGATCGCCTGCAGGTCCGCCGTCTGGTCGGTCTCCGAAAAGGCCTTGATGCCTTCGTAGTGCGCCTTGGCGCTGCCCATCATTCCCTGGCGCCACCAGTTCTGGATCACCCCCTGGTAGACCTTCGCACCTTCACGGTTGAAGCCGTAGAAGGGACCCGTCGCCACGTCGAGGAACAGCTGTGTCCGGTTGTCGGCCACCCCCTTGCGGAAGCCGTCGAAGACCTCGATCGGCAGGCCTTCCGGATTGCTCGCGGTCTTGAGCATCAGGGGCGGCACCGCGCTCACGAGCACGGCCTTGGCGGCGCGACCACTGGGCTCGCCATGCTTCGCGACGTAGCGGGCGACCTCGCCGCCGCCGGTCGAGTGGCCCACATGAAAGACCTTGGTCAGATCGAGCGCCTCGACCACCGCGAAGGCATCGGCGGCGTAGTGGTCCATGTCATGGCCATCGCTCACCTGCGCCGACCGCCCGTGCCCGCGGCGGTCGTGCGCGATCACCCGGAAGCCGCGCTGCACGAAGAACAGCATCTGCGTGTCCCAGTCGTCGCTGGAAAGCGGCCAACCGTGATGAAACATGATCGGCTGGCCGTCCTTGGGGCCCCAATCCTTGTAGAAAATCTCGACGCCGTCCTTGGTCTTGATCGTGCTCATGTGCTGATGGCCTTTCTGAGAGTGCGCTGCTGCGCGGTGCTTGGTTGAGTCGGTTGCATGGGCTGCGATCGAGCTGTGCCGAACTGTGAAGGGAAGCGCAGCGCAGGTATTGCACGATTGCCGTGCGAATTGAACATTTATGCGCGGCGCCGATCGACGTGGCACGGCCGACCCGCCGCCATGCCGTGCCATGACCACCCGCTGGCGAGCGCCCCGGCTCAGCTGCCGACCCTCACTCCCCGGCGCCAACTGCCAGGTGGCGTGCCCATGCTACGGGCGAAGACGCGCGTGAAGTGACTCTGGTCGGCAAAGCCGCACGCTGCGGCGATGTCAGCGAGCGGGTACTCGAAGTCCATGAGGAGCGCGCGTGCACGCTCCAGCCGTTGGGCGATCAGCCACTGATGTGGGGTCTGGCCCGTGGTCTCTCGGAAGGCGTGGATGAAGTAGCTGCGCGAAAGGTTGCAGGCGCCCGCGATCTCGGTGATCGAAATGCTGCCGTCGAACTTGCTTCGCAGCATCTCCTTCGCCCGCGCCTCCTGCGAACGCGAAAGGAGCCGACTCCTCCTCGCGTCCGCCATGGGCGCGCCACCGTACTTCTCGAGGAGGTAGGTTCCCATCGCTACGCTCATCTGGTCGACGAACAGCATGCTGGCCTCGGCAGGCCGGTCGAGCGCCGGCGTCAGTGCCAAGGCGAGATTACCGAGCACCTCGTCCTTGACACCGGTGACGCATTCAAGCCCGCTGACACGGGCGCCGTCCCTGTCCTCGATCGCGCGCTCGATCGCGGCATGCGAGATCTCGAGCAGCACGAAGTCGAAGGAGGACTTCATGTCGGCGCGATAGCGATCGCAGAAGTCACGGATGTAGATGGCGCCTCTGTCGAACTCATGGAATGACGCATGGTGCTCATGAAGAATCCGCCTCCGGTGGCCGTCGCGCAGCGAAATTCCGACGAGCACGCCACGTCCGGTGGCCGGTGTTTCCACGTAGTCGAGCCGCGTGCCTTCGGTCGTCTTGCGGTAGACCCTGACGCCGCCGGCCGAGAGTTCCTGGTCCTTGCGGAGTTGCGTGGATGTGCAACCCAGCGTGTCCTTCGGACCGACCGAAAGATCGGGCCCCGACGATGAGGGTTTGGGTGCCTGGGGAGAGCGTCCTCTCGTCTCGAAAGAGCGGGTTTCAGCGTGCATGGCCTGACAGAGCAAGAGTGGAAGACAGAAGGCCGTATTGGCCGCCCGGCGCCGGGAGTCCAGGGATCAGCACAAAATGTACCAGTGACTTTCGCGTTGATGCCATCGCTCCGCGTCGGCGGAGCCTCGCTCGCCCGTCAGGCACGAGAAGCGGACCAGGGCCAGCGCCCCCATGTTCAAAGCGGCAGTCAATCCGACAAGACGGCGCCCGCGCCGAAGGCGCACCATGGCGCCTTGCGCACAAGAGCGCTCCCCCACCCACGAGGCCTTCCCATGAAACCGTCCCTTCCTTTGCTCATGAGCCTCAACGGGGGCTTCGTGGATACCGCCGGCTTCCTGGCGCTCCAAGGCCTGTTCACCGCCCATGTCACCGGAAACTTCGTGACCTTCGGCGCGGCGCTGGTGCACGGCACCTCGGGGGCATTGACCAAGCTCCTCGCATTGCCGGTGTTCTGCGCCGTCGTCATGCTGACGCGATGGCTAAGCTACGCCCTGCCCGGCTTCGGCCTGCCGGTGTTGCGAACGATGCTGGTCCTCAAGACGCTTCTGCTCGCCGCGGGCGCCGCCCTCGCCGTCCGTTTCGGTCCTTTCAGCGACGGCGACAGCGGGGTCGCGATGTTGACGGGGATGACGCTGGTGTCGGCGATGGCCATCCAGAACGCCGCACACCGCATTCATCTGGCGAGCGCTCCGCCGACCACGCTCATGACCGGCACGACCACGCAGGTCATGATCGACCTCGCCGATCTGCTTCGAGGCCTGCCACCGGAAGACGCCCTGACCGCACGCGCCCGCCTGCGGCGCATGTCGAGCAGCGTCGCGGTCTTCGCGGCAGGCTGTGCGGCTGCTGCGCTCAGCTTCACATTGATGAACATCTGGTGCTTCGTGATTCCGCCGGTGCTGGCCGCCTGCGCCGTCGTTCTTCAACACCGCACGCGCGAGGGCGAAGCCGCAGGTCCGGTCGTCGTTGGCCGTTGAGGGTCGAGGCGGACTACTTCCGCGGCGGCTCCCTTCAAACGCCGAGCAGGGCACGGCCCTCATCGGCCAGCAGGTCGTGGGTCTCGGGATGGCTCCGCATGTAGGCGGCAAAGACGGGGCACTGCGGAATGACCCGCAGACCGCGCTCGCGCGCGGAAGCCAAGCCAGCCAGCACCAACTGCGTCGCGATGCCCTGGCCGCGAAGCGCATCGGGGACGATGGTATGGAGGAAAGTGATGACCTTGTCCGTCAACGCGTAGACGGCCACCGCAACTTCGCCCAGGGACTCGGCTTCGAAACGATGCCTGGAAGGATTGTCGCGGACGGAAATGGAAGATGTCATGGTTCCTCAGTGCAGATGTGATCGTCGACGAGACCGCTCGGGGTCCGGAGTGGTCGCCCGTAGGCGCGGCCGCCGTAACTCTCTGACGAGAGGCTCGCGATGTCTGTGGCGGCCGACGGCTGCAAGACCTGGCAGCGCACCTCGCCACGGGAGACGGTTGAATGAAAATACTTCAATGGGTTGAAGCTGAGCAGCCAGAATCGCGCAGCAGGATCCGAGCGTGACAGGGACCAGGCCTCTTCCACTTGGGCCCGGGTCGTCAGCGAGCGCCAGCTCGCAGCGGACTCGTCGATCGTCGGATCGTCAGCGTGCGCAGCCGGAATTCCGGCCGCAAGGATCAGCATCGATGCGAGGGTCCGCACAGCGCTTGCCCGCAGAACGCGAATCGGCTCGGATGCTCTCTGCGAAGCTTCATTGAAGCTCATGCGCGTCCTTCGAATCTGAAGAAAAGACGGTGTATCGTCGTTCGGACGCGGATGGAAGTCTTGTCGATTAGCGAGGCTGTTTGGACATTTGGCATCCCCATGGGTCACGGATGTCCCCTGACTCAGGGCGGGTCTCCGACTGAAGACGCACTACGACTCCTCCCGCCACGAAGCGCCGTCGCGTCCGACCAGCGCGCTGGAGGCGGCGGGTCCCCACGATCCAGCGCTGTAGGGCCGGGGTGCCTCGCCCGAGCTGCGCCAGGCGTTCAGGATCGGCTCGCACCAGCGCCAGGCGGCATCGAGTTCGTCGCGGCGCATGAACAGCGTCAGGTTGCCCCGGATCGCGTCCAGCAGCAGGCGCTCGTAGGCTTCCATCGGACGCTGCTTGAACTGCTCGGCGAAGTCCAGGTTCAGGCCGACCGGCCTGAGGTTCATGGTGTCGCCGGGCACCTTGGCCATCATGAACAGCTTGAGGCTCTCTTCCGGCTGCAACTGGATGACCAGGCGATTGCCCGCCGATTCAGCGCCGTTGGACGGAAAGATCGAATGCGGCACCGAGCGGAAGTTGACCACGATCTCGGCCGAGCGCTCGGCCATGCGCTTGCCGGTCCGCAGGTAGAAAGGCACGCCCGACCAGCGCCAGCTCTCGAGCTCAGCGCGGATCGCCACGTAGGTCTCGGTGGACGTGTCGGGCGGAATGCCGGCTTCCTCCAGGTAGCCCGGCACGGGCTGGCCGTTGACGGTGCCGGCGCGGTACTGCCCGCGCACGGTGCGCGCGCCGACGTCGGCCTGCGTGAAGGGCGTCAGCGCCCGCAGCACCTTGAGTTTCTCGTCGCGCACCGCATCCGGATGGATGGAGGTCGGCGGCTCCATCGCGACGATGCACAGCAGTTGCAGCAGGTGGTTCTGCACCATGTCGCGCAGCGCGCCGGTGCGGTCGTAGAACTCGCCTCGGGTCTCGACCCCGACCTGCTCGGCGATCGTGATCTGCACGTTGCGAACCCAGGTCCGGTTCCACAGTGGCTCCAGCAGCGCATTGGCGAAGCGCAGCGCGAGCAGGTTCTGGACCGGCTCCTTGCCCAGGTAGTGATCGATGCGAAAGATCTGCGGCTCGGCGAACACGCTGCCCACATCCTCGTTGATCTTCTGCGCCGAGGCCAGGTCCCGTCCGAGGGGCTTCTCCAGCACGACGCGGGAGTTCGCATTGACCAACCCGGCCGCCGCCAGGTTCTTGCAGATCGGCGCGAAGAAGTCTGGCGCGGTAGACAGGAAGAAGACCCGGACCTCGGCCGGCGATTCCTTCATCAACTCCGCCAGCGCATTGAAATCCTCGGGCGTGTTCGCCTCGACCTTGGCGTAGTCGAGGCGTTCGGTGAAGGTTGCAAAGGTCGCTTCGTCCATGTCCGCGGCGGGCACGAAGCTGGCAAAGCTCGCCCTCACCTTCGCGATGAAGTCCGAGCGCCCGAGCTGTTCCCGCGCCAGGCCCAGGATCCGGCCATGCGGCGGCAGGTCGCCATCGCGATGGCGGAAGTACAGGGCCGGCAGCAGCTTGCGCATGGCAAGGTCGCCGGTGCCGCCGAACAGCAGCAGGTCGAATGAATTGACTTGAGGCATGGAAGAGTCCTGAGGTTGCATCGCAAGGAGGCGCGCGAAGTCGCCGGTCGGGGTTCAGGCGGTCTGGCCGAGACGCGCGGCGTCCCGTGCCAGCGCGGTGATCCGGCCCCAGTCGCGAGCGGCGACCGCGTCGCCCGGCGTCAGCCAGGAGCCACCGACGCAGACGACGTTGGGCAGGGCCAGGAAATCCGGCGCCGTGGCCGCACCGATACCGCCGGTCGGGCAAAAGCTCAGCTCGGGAAAGGGGCCGCCCAGGGCCTTGAGCATGCCCACGCCGCCAGCCTGCTGCGCCGGGAAGAGCTTGAGTTCGGTGAAGCCCGCCGCGCGCGCGGCGATCACGTCCGATGGCGTCATCACGCCGGGCAGCAAGGGCAGCGAACTGTCCCTGGACGCCGCAACCAGCTCCGGCGTCAGGCCGGGACTGACGCCGAACAAGGCGCCGGCCTTGACCGACGCGTCGAAGTCCTCCGGCCGCGTGATCGTGCCGACGCCGATGATCGCGCCTTCGACCTCGTTGGCGATGGCTTCGATCGCCTTCAGCGCCACCGGCGTGCGCAAGGTCAGCTCGAGGACCCGGACGCCGCCGGTCACCAGCGCGCGTGCCAAGGGCACCGCATCCTCCAGCCGATCGATGACGATGACCGGGATCACCGGCCCGCTGCGCATGATGCTCAGGATGTTCATTCCGCGGCTCCTTGTGCAAATGCAAAGTGGTCGTGAACGGGCGCGACGTGCGCCGCGGCGGCCGACGTGCCGGGCTCGGCCGCGTGGAAGGTGATGGCGCCCTCCTCGGCACCCAGGGCGTTGGCGCGGAACACCGCGAACAGCTCGCGGCCCATGCCGTGGCGGGACTCTGCGAGATCGGCGACCGCCGGCTGGCGCGACTGCCACTCGGCAGCGGCGACGCGGACCTGGAGCACGCCGCGCTCGCCGTCCAGCACGATCGGGTCGCCGTCGCGCACCCGCGCGAGCGGCCCGCCCGCCAGGCACTCGGGCGTGACATGGATCGCCGCCGGCACCTTGCCCGAAGCGCCGGACATGCGCCCGTCGGTGACCAGCGCGACATGGAAGCCCTGGTCCTGCAGCACGCCCAGGATGGGCGTGAGCTTGTGCAGTTCGGGCATGCCATTGGCCCGCGGCCCCTGAAAGCGCACCACGGCGACGAAGTCGCGCTGAAGCTCGCCGCGATCGAAGGCGGCGATCACCGCCTCCTGGGTGTCGAACACGATCGCCGGCGCCTGCACCACGCGATGCTCGAGCTTGACTGCCGAGGTCTTGATGACGGCGCGGCCGAGGTTGCCGGTGAGCAGCTTCAGCCCGCCGTCGAGGCTGAAGGGTGCCGATGCCGGCGCCAGGATGGCGGCATCGGCGCTGGCGCGCGGCGTCTCGCGCCAGGCCAGCCGGCCGGCGGCGTCCAGGACCGGCTGCTGGCGGTAGCGGGCAAGGCCGGGCCCGGCCACCGTCAAGGTGTCGCCGTGCAGCAGTCCGGCATCCAGCAGTTCGCCGATCACGTAGCCCATGCCGCCGGCGGCGTGGAACTGGTTGACGTCGGCCTTGCCGTTCGGATAGACGCGGGCAAGCAGCGGCACCGCCTCGGACAGGTCGCGGAAGTCGTCCCAGTTGATGAGGATGCCGGCGGCGCGCGCGATCGCCACCAGATGGATCGTGTGATTGGTCGAGCCGCCCGTGGCCAGCAGGCCGACGATGGCGTTGGCGATCGCGCGCTCGTCGACCACCCGGCCGACCGGCGTGTACTCGGCGCCCTCGGCCGTGATCTCGACCGCCCGTTGCGCCGCCGCCGCGGTCAGCGCGTCGCGCAGCGGCGTGCCCGGATTGACGAAAGCCGCGCCCGGCAGGTGCAGGCCCATCACTTCCATCAGCATCTGGTTGCTGTTGGCCGTGCCGTAGAAGGTGCAAGTGCCGGCGGCGTGGTAGGACTTCTCTTCGGATTCGAGCAAGGCGTCGCGGCCGACCTCCCCCTTGGCGTAGCGCTGCCGCACGCGCGCCTTCTCGTCGTTCGAGAGACCCGAAGGCATCGGCCCGCCGGGCACGAAGAGGGTCGGCAGATGGCCGAATTGCAGCGCGCCGATCAAGAGGCCGGGGACGATCTTGTCGCAGATGCCCAGGCACAGCGCGGCATCGAACATGTTGTGCGAGAGCGCCACCGCGGTGGCCATCGCGATCACGTCACGGCTGAAGAGCGACAGCTCCATGCCGGGCTCGCCCTGCGTGACGCCGTCGCACATCGCCGGCACGCCGCCGGCGAATTGCGCGGTGGCTCCCACCGCGCGCACCGCCTGCTTGATGAGGGCCGGGAAACGCTCGAAGGGCTGGTGCGCCGACAGCATGTCGTTGTAGGACGAGACGATCGCGATGTTGGGTTGGCGCAGCTCGCGCAGCATGATCTTGTCGCCGGCCGGCGCCGCTGCGAAGCCGTGGGCCAGGTTCGTGCAGCCGAGGGCCTGTCGGACCGGGCCCTTGGCGCGGGCATTTTCGAGCCGAGCAAGGTAAGCCGCGCGCGGATTCGCGCTGCGGTCGCGGATGCGGTCGGTGACCGCAGCAAGCACTGGATGAAGAGGCATGTCGGTTTCCTAGGTTCGGGTGATGTGCAGCAGATTGGTGGTGCCGGCCTTGCCGAAGGGCATGCCGGCCGCGATGACGACGAAATCGCCCGGCTTCGCATAGCCCTCCTTGCGCGCCACGGCGCAGGCGGTCTCCACCATCCCCGCTACATCGCTGACGTCGTGCGCCACATGCACCGAGTGCACGCCCCAGACCAGCGCCAGCCGCCGCGCGACCGGCATTTCGGGCGTGATGCTGAGCACCGGCACCACGGGGCGCTCGCGCGCCGCGCGCAGGCTGGTAGAGCCGGAGCGGGTGTAGGTGACCATCGCCGCCACCGGCACCAGGCTCGCCGTCTGCCGCAAGGACGCGCAGATCGCATCGGCGACGGTCGACGCGGGTGCGCTATGCGATGCATCGATCACCGTGCGGTAGTGCGGATCACGCTCGACCTCGGCAATGATGCGGTCCATCATCGCGACCGCCTCTCGCGGATACTGGCCCGAGGCCGATTCGGCCGACAGCATCACCGCGTCCGCGCCGTCGTAGATCGCGGTCGCGACATCGGAGGCCTCGGCGCGCGTGGGCACCGGTGCGCTGATCATCGACTCGAGCATCTGCGTGGCGACGATCACCGGCTTGCCAGCATCACGGCAGGACCGGACGATGCGCTTCTGGATGCGCGGCACCTGCTCGGCCGGCATCTCCACGCCGAGGTCGCCGCGCGCGACCATCACCGCATCGGACAGCGCGACGATGGCGTCGAGCCGCTCGATCGCCGCGGGCTTCTCCAGCTTGGCGAGCACCCCCGCGCGCCCCCGCACGATCTCGCGCAGCTCCTGCATGTCCTCGGGCCGCTGCACGAAAGACAGCGCGACCCAATCGACCCCGAGCTGCAGGCCGAAGTCGAGGTCGCTGCGGTCCTTGTCGGTCAAGGCCGAGATCGGCAACAGGACTTCGGGCACATTGACGCCCTTGCGTTCCGACAGGGTGCCGCCCGCGACAACCCGGGTGTCGGCGAAGTCGGCGCCGCAGGCCTCGACGCGCAGGCGGATCTTGCCGTCGTCGAGCAGCAGATCGGTGCCGGGCTTGAGTGCTGCGAAGATTTCGGGATGCGGCAAGGGCGCGCGCGTGGCATCGCCCGGCGTGCGGTCGAGATCGAGCCGGAAGGCGCCGCCGGCGGCGAGCTTCACCGGGCCGGCGGCGAAAGTGCCGACGCGCAGCTTGGGCCCCTGCAAGTCGAGCAGGATGGCGATGGGCCGCCCCGTGTCCTGCTCGATGCGCCGGACGATGTCGTAGCGCGCGCGGTGCTGCTCATGGCTGCCGTGGCTGAAGTTGAAGCGGAACACGTCCGCACCGGCCTCGAAGAGCGCCCGGATGGTCTCCGCGTCGGAGCTGGCCGGCCCGAGGGTGGCGACGATCTTGGCGTGGCGGTGGCGATGCATGGTTCGCTCCCTCAAAGAATGAAGCCGGTGTTGATGAAGCTGGACTTGTGGTCCTCGACGATGGCGTTGAGCAGCCGCTTGCTCGGCTCGGTCTGCTTCGCGGCCACCATCGAGCGGATCGAGAAGGCCCGCAGCGCATCGGCCACCGACAGCGTGCCTTCGGCCGAATCCTTGCGGCCTGCGAAGGGAAAGACGTCGGGGCCGCGTTGGCACTGGCAGTTGATGTTGACGCGGCAGACCTGGTTGACCAGCGGGTCGACCAGTGCACCGATCTGGCCGGCGTCCGAGCCGAAGATGCTGACCTGCTGGCCATGGTCCGAGGTGATGACGTAGTCGAGTGCGGTCTCGATGTCGTCGAAGGGCATCACCGGCACCAGCGGGCCGAACTGCTCCTCGCGGTAGAGCTTCATGCCTTCGCTCACCGGATACACCACGGCGGGTTGGAACAGCGTCTGGCAGAACTCGCCGCCGCCTTCGTTGACGATCCGCGCGCCCTTCGCCTTTGCGTCTTCCAGCGCCTCGGTCATGTAGGCCGTGCGGTGCAGGCCCGGCAGCGGCGTGATGCTGACTCCCGCCTCCCACGGCATGCCGACCTTGAGCTTGGCGAGCTCCTCGGTGAATCGTTGCAGGAAGCGGTCGGCGATCGAGCGGTGGACGATCAGCATCTTGAGCGCCGTGCAGCGCTGGCCGTTGAACGACAGTGCGCCGAGCAGGCACTCCTTGACCGTGAGTTCGATATCGGCGTCGGGCAGGATGATCGCGGCGTTCTTGGCGTCGAGCCCGAGGATCGCCCGCAGGCGGTGCGACTTCGGATGCTGCTTCTTCAGGTGATCGGCCACCTTGCTCGAGCCGATGAGCGCCAGCACGTTGACCTTGCCGGAGGCCAGCAGGCGCGGCACCACGACCGCGCCGGGCGCGTAGATGGTGTTGATCACGCCCGCGGGGAAGGCCGAGCGGAACGCCTCGAGCAGCGGTTGGAACAGCAGCGTGCCGTATTGCGGCGGCTTGAACACCACGGTGTTTCCCATCAGCAGCGCCGGGATCAGGGTCGCGAAGGTCTCGTTCAACGGGTAGTTGTACGGGCCCATGCACAGCGCGACGCCCAGCGGTGTGCGCCGAATCTGCCCGATGGTTCCCTCGGCGACGACGAAGCGCGAGCTGGCGTTGTCCAGGTCCTTCAGCGCCTCGATGGTGGCCTGGATGTACTCGACGGTGCGATCGAACTCCTTGCGCGAATCGGCCAGGCTCTTGCCGATCTCCCACATGATCAATTTCACGATCAGCTCGCGCTGCTGCGCCATGCGACGGACGAACTCCTGCATGCAGGCGATGCGGTCGGCCACCCCCATGGTCGGCCATTCGCCGCGGCCGTTCGCATAGGCGGCCACCGCGGCGTCGAGCGCGGCATCGCTCTCGGCCTCGCCCATCACCGGGTAGCTGCCGATCTCGACCTGGCGCACTTCGCCGGTGCTGGCGTCGCGCGTGCACACCGGCGACAGCACGGTCTTGCTCGGGCCGTTCCATTCGATCAGTCGACCGGCGACCAGGGCGTGGCGCTGGTGCACCTGTTCGGCCAGCCGATGTTCTGCCGGGATGTCTTCGAGCACGGGGAAGTGCTGCGCAAGCTGCGCATTGCGGTCGGTGGTCATGGAATCTCCGAAGGGAAGTGGATTTCAGGTCGACTCAGCGAGGCTGCATCAACGGTCGAGTTTGAGGAACAGGTTGCGATCGGGGGCGAAGTTGGCGTAGAGCGGCAGCAGTGCGCCGCCGATCGCGCCCGCATCGGCGCCCATCGTCCCGGCCAGGACCTCGGGGCGGGAGACGCCCTCCCAGTTGCAGCGATCGAGTGCGACGCCGAGCTCCGCCTGCAAGGCCGCGAGCATCTCCCTGCTGAACGATCCGTCGATGACCACCCCCTCGAGGTCTAGCAGCGCGGCAGCGCCATTGATCGCCATCGCGAGCGCGGGGGTCGCCTGCGACATCCACTTGCGCGTCACGGGCAGCCAGGGAGCAGCGACCGCGCGCGCGTCCGCCAGGGCGCCGGCATCGAGCCCGGCCTGCGCGTACATCGACTCCAGCGTGAACAGCGACGCCACGTTGAGCAACTGGCGCGGCGGGCCGCCGCTGGCGTCGCCCGGGCCGAGCGGCATCGACCCGACAGCGCCCGCGTTGCCGGAACCTCCGCTGCGCAGGCGACTGTCGATCACCAGCCCGCCGCCGACGAATGTGTCGACGTAGATGTAGAGAAAGCTGCGGATGCTGCGTCCGCGCCCGGACACCAGTTCGGCCACGCAGGCCGCCGCCGTGTCCTTGACCAATTCGACGGGCAGCTTGGTCATTGCCGTCACCTGCGCGCGGATGTCGATCGCGTTCCACTTGCCGGCCTGCTCCGGCGCCACGCCGAGCAGCGATTGCCAGCCGCCGAGCGACAAGGGGGCGGCGACGCCGACGCCGTGCAGCAGTTGCGCGCGCTTGGGCCCGAGCGTCTTTCGCAGCGCCTGGACGCGGGTTCGGATCTCATCGAACAAGCTGTCGGGATCGGGGAACTGATAGTCGAGCACGAGGCGTTCGCGGACCTGCGCGGCGAAGTCGACCAGCAGCACATCGAGGCTGCGTCGTCCGATCTTGATGCCGATCGAATAGGCGCCGTCGGGGTTCAGCGCCATCGGTACCGAGGGCTGGCCGATCTTCCCACGCAAGGGTGCGTGCTTGAGCACCAGCCCGTCGGCCTCGAGTCTCGCGATGATGAGCTGCACCGTCTGCGCGGTCAGGTTGGTCAGCCGTGCGATCTCGGCCTTCGGCAGCGCGCCGTGCAAGCGGATGGCTTGCAGCACCACGCGCTCGTTGAACTGGCGCGTGCCCAGGTTGTTGGAGCCCCGCGGCCGCAGCTTGGCAGCGGATTCTGCGTCTGCCGTGCTCATGGCAGCAGGTCGTGAGCGATCACGCCTTTCTTGAACAGGAAGTTGGCGAACGGTTGCATTTCCCCGGTTTGCACGATGGCGTAGGCGCGCGAGACGCGCTCGTAGAAGGCAAATCGTTCGATGGCCTCGCATTGCGCGCCGCCCGCATCGCCGCTGGCCTGCATTCGGGCGATCACGTCGCGCTGCAACGCGCTGCGATAGTCCTCGGGCTTGCCGCTGACCTGCATGTACGCGACCGGCTGCGCGACCGCCGCGTCCAGCGGCAGTACCGAAAGCACCGCCGCGCAGGCCTCGCGCATGCCCACGCCGGGCAGTCGCACGATCGGCTTGCCGCGGCCCAGCGACTCGGCCGTGAAGTTGGCGTCGGCCAGCACGATCTCGTCGCCGTGGCCCATCTCGGCAAGCACCTTGAGAAGATCGGGGCTGAGGAGAGGATCGATGTTCTTCAGCATGGGCGATCCTTCACGCCAGGCATTCGGCGGGCAACTGCTCGGGCGGCAAGGCCCCGGTCATGACCGCGACCGTGTCGCTCATGCTGATCTTCTTCGGGTTCAGCACCGCGCCGCGCTTGCC
>NZ_JASZYL010000017.1:0-115504 GCF_030316985.1 Variovorax sp. J31P179
GTCATGAGCGAAAAGGAAATTCAGGCGTACCTCGTCTCTCGCGACACGGTGCGCCGTATCCAGCGGATTTCTTCGCTCTTCCTTCCGCCGGGCCGAGGTGTTGACCATCGACACTGAAGCCGGTATGAGGAGGATCGCTGCAGCCCATGGCAAGCTGCAGCGATTCGCCCGATGAGACGGTTGGCGGGCCTGACCTCTAGCATTTTCCACGGCCATGGTTATGCTGTTCGCCATGCCTGACCAATACCGCCGCCTGGCCGTGTTCGTGGACCGCCCGAGTCCGGGCAGTTTCCTTTGGATCATCCTGGAAAGCACAGAAGATCCGGCAGTTTGGCTGGACCTCGAAACGGGCGATGACAAGTTCGACAACTGGCTTGATGCGTACAACGCGGGCAATGCGGCTTTGCTGTCCTACGTAGACGATGAGTTGGTGGGTCCTGAGAACTCGACGCCGGAGGCTGACGACGAATATGACGATTGAGCCTACCAAGCGGTGCACGTCCTTGCCCGCCCTAACGGTCGATGGTCGCGTCCTCCGGTCCGAAAGCAGAGGCACTACCGACTCATCCCTCGCACGGGTGCGCGTGCGACTACCAACTGCTCGGCCAGTTTCTGCGCCCCTTTCGGATCTCGCAGTATCTCCTGGCGCAGGCGCTCTGTAGCGCCTAGCCGCTGCGCCTTCGGCTCCTGGTTGACGTACTGGACCATCCTTTTCAACTGCGCCGGCAAAGTTTCGCTGCGCTCCGCCATCCCGATACCCGTGTGCCTTCATCTCACGCCTCCGCGCGTGTGAGGAAAACGCTCGGGGGCTCTCGTCAACTTTGCGCTTCGAGACCGCCGCCTGCGCGCGCTCGGGGAAGGGTACCTGAGCGACGCTGCTGTCGTGGCCCGCTCGCTCGGCGATGGCTTAGGACCTCCTCCACACGTCCATCCTTGCAATCGGCGCTCCGTCTGCCTCGGTGGACAAGGTCGGTAGACACATCGTGAGCGTCCACTCGTCCCACCTTGACCGACCGCGCACGCGGCTCATCTCGGACGCAGTTGTGCTCCGACGAAGGCAACACACTCGACGAGGTTGGACGCCGACAGGAGCAAGAACTTCTCGGCGTCGGTCCGCACGCTCAGCAGGTCGTTCTCGCCGAGGTATCCATACAGGAGAGCATCACATTCCTGGGGGTGTGCAGTGCAGCAAAGTAAGCTTCGAGGATGGAAGCCGGAGCATCTGACAGGAGGTCCTATAGCTGCGCGCAGTGCTGCGCAACATCAGCCCGCTGATCTGGCGGCGCCTTCTGGTACGAGGCGATACGAGCGTCGCGCGGCTTCACCAGATCCTGCAGGTCGCGTTCGGCTGGCAGGACATGCACCTGCACCGTTTCGAGATCCGTGGTCGCGAGTACGCAGTCCACCAGAGGGCGAGGGCGGCATCTTTTTCGACACCGACGCGCACGAAGCCCTGATCGGCCACGCGACCTGCTCAAGCGGGGCTTCAGAACGGTGACCGCACCGGGTTTCGAGGAGGCCTGTTGGCTTGAGTCAAGCCGGAGTGGTCTGACTCAAGGGTGGGGGGTTGGCTGTTTGGATTCTCCTTCATTCAGCCCCCCGCAGGGGCCGCCGGAGGCCCCCCGGTTGGGCCATGTACTCATGGTTCAACCCTCCTGCAGCGTGGCTTGCTGCGCGGGCTTGCCTGGGGTCATCGAGCGACCTTGCTCACGCCAATAGTTGGCCTCGGCTTCGGCCGGCGGGATGTAGCCGATGGGCTCCAGCAAACGATGATGGTTGAACCACGAGACCCATCCCAGGGTCGCCAGTTCGACAGCCTCGCGCGTCTTCCATGGCCCGCGCCGGTGAATGATCTCGGCCTTGAACAGCCCGTTGATGGTCTCGGCCAGGGCGTTGTCGTAGCTGTCGCCGGTGCTGCCCACCGAGGGCTCGATGCCCGCCTCGGCCAGCCGTTCGCTGTAGCGGATCGACACGTACTGCGAACCGCGGTCGCTGTGGTGCACCAGGGCTCCATCACGCTCTGGGCGGCGTGCGTACAGCGCTTGCTCCAGCGCGTCGAGCACGAAGTCTGTCTGCATCGAGTTGCTGACTCGCCAGCCGACGATGCGCCTGGCGAAGACATCGATGACGAAGGCCACGTAGACGAAGCCCTGCCAGGTCGAGACGTAGGTGAAGTCCGCCACCCAGAGCTGGTTCGGACGCTCAGCCCTGAACTGCCGATTCACACGGTCCAGCGGGCATGCCGCCTTGGCATCGGGCACGGTCGTGCGTAGCGACCTGCCGCGACGCACGCCCTGCAGGCCGAGCAGCCGCATCAGCCGCTCCACGGTGCAGCGCGACGCTCGTGCCCTCGCGCCCGAGTTGGCGCCAGACCTTGTCGGCGCCGTAGACGCCCAGGTTCTGGTCGTACACGCGCAGCACCTGTGGCAGTCAGGATCGCATCACGCCGGGCTCGCACCGACAGCAGTGCCGGATCGCGCCGGCGCGCGGCGTGGCGCCGGTATGCCGATGGGGCAACCTGCAGCGCGCGGCAGATCGGCTCGACCCCAAGGCGAGCGCGGTGCTCGTCGATGAAGGCGTTCACTTCTTGTGATGGCGGTCGAGCTCCGCCTGGGCGAAATATGCGCTGGCCAGCTTCAGGATCTCATTGGTCTTGCGCAACTCGCGCACCTCACGCTCCAGATCCTTGATGCGCTGCTGCTCAAGCGACGTTGCACCTGGGCGCACGCCGCTGTCTCGCTCGCCTTGCCGCACCCAGCGCCGCAGCGTCTCGGCCGTGCAACCGATCTTGCCGGCGATCGACTCGATCGCCGACCACTGCGACGGGTACTGGTCCTTGGCGTCGAAGACCATGCGCACCGCGCGATCCACAACTTCCGGGGAAAACTTCGGGGACTTCCTCATCTTGGCTCCATTCTCTATCGAAGGAGCCTCCTCAAAATCCGGGGCGGTTCAATGTCTGCGTTCTGGGGCAAGACGCAGCCGTGAGGAATGCGCCCACCCTCAAAGGCCCATAGCCATCTTCAGGGTCCAACCCAGGGCGCGGTACCAGGCCGACAACCAACGCGAAGCCAGGCCGACGGCGTTGCGAACGCATTTTCGGCACAGGTGCGCTCGCAATTCCTCGATTGCTTAGGAACGTCCTTACACTTCTTCGGTGTTCGCAGCGGTGTCGGGCGGATGTTCCTTTTCAAACGCCTGCTGCAAAGCCTCAAGCAATGCTTCCACACCATAGGGCTTGCGAAGCATCGTCACATTCAACGTCGTCTCCTGGGCGCTGTACCCGGTGGCAACGACGGCGGGTAGCGACGGCCGATGAATGCGGCACCAACTGAGGAGGTCGAGCCCGGTCATTTTTCCGGTCATCACCACGTCTGTGAAAAGGACGTCGAACTCCTGCTCGCTTGTGAGCGCAGTGACGGCGTCCTCGGCGGAACGGCACAGCGTCACGTGATGTCCGGTGCTCTCCAAGGCGACGACAACGACGGAAGACACCAGTACGTCGTCCTCGGCCATGAGGATCTTCAGGGGCGGGGCATGTCGCAGCTTGACCATCATCGTCTCCTGCACCGGGATGGTCCCTTCAAACGCAGGCAGGTAAAGGCTCACGCGCGTTCCTGCGTTGACACGGCTTTCGATTCGAGCGTCCCCGCCGGACTGCCGTGCGAAGCCAAGCACCTGCGCGAGGCCAAGCCCGCTGCCGGCCCCGATGGGTTTGGTGGTGAAGTACGGCTCGAACGCGTTGGCGGCGGTGTCAGCGTCCATTCCCGGGCCGTCATCCGACACCTCGACGGCGACGAATCGACCCGAACCCAACTTTTGCGTTTCCGCTGCCGAGGCGAGTCGGCCGACGATAAGCACGTGGCCGCCGTCCGGCATCGCGTCGCGCGCGTTGAAAACCAGGTTGAGTATCGCCAACTCGAGTTGGGTCGGATCGACGAACACGGCAGGCAAGCCAGGTTCAATGGAAGCCGACAACACGGAGCGCTCCCCGACAGCTTTGCTTGTAAGCTCCTGGCTCTTCAGTACCAAATCACCGATGTCGACCGGTTGCGGCGCTAGCCGCTGTGCCCTTCCAAAGGTCAGAAGTTGGCGAACGAGGTCAGCTGCTTTTGCCGTGGCTCGCATCGCGCTTTGCAACACCCGCTGCTGGGGTCCTTCCGAAACGGTCCGGCTGAGCACCTGATGGCCGGTGCTGATGGTCTGCAACAGGTTGTTGAAATCATGGGCGATGCCGCCGGTCAGCCGCCCGATCGCCTCGTGCTTGCGTACGTTCAGCAACGTGGCGTGGGCTTCTCGCGCTTCTTCGACCGCGTCTGCCACACGCGCTTCCAGCGTGCGTTTGGCGTCCTGCGAGCGCAGGCCAGCGTCATGGAGAGCGGCACTCACGTCGTCAGCCTCCGACACGCCAGTGGTCAGTTTCGGCGGCACTTCATCCTTGCCCAGTTGCGCTGCAGCGTCTCGGAGCGCCATCATCGGATTGCTGATGCTCCGCGCCGCGTACAGAGCCAATGCCAATCCCAGCAACAGCAGGGTTCCCGAGGCAGCCACTGCCTGAATCGTGATTCTCCAGGCTGCCTGGTTGAGTGCGGCCATGGGGAAAGCGAAGACCACGCTCCACCCATATCGGTTCCCTCGGGTCAAGTAGGTCAACGAACGGACTCCGTCGAGCGTCGTCGATTCCGCGAATCCCACATCCCCTGCCTGAGCCCTGCGTTTCAGGTCTCCGGTAGCGGATTTGCCTACCCATTCCTCGGGTTTTCGGCTTCGGGCGATCACTCTGTGGTCTTGATCAATGACTGCCGCGACACTGTCCGATGGAAATTTTTGGTGATTGACTATCTCCTGGATGACGGACAGTTCAAAGGAGACGCCAACGTTGTACCTGGGGGGATCGCCGTTCGTCTCCGGGGCAAGCACGCCCAACACCGGTTTCTTGAGGACGGGGCCGTAGGAGCTGAAATACGCTGCAGGCTCGCTTGTTTCGAATGGCGCTCCGGCCGGGCGCGGAATAGGTTCGGTCTGGTCCCACGGCACCAGCGTGTGCGCCAGCTGCGCCTTTGGGTCCACCAGGAATGCCCAGTTGCCGCTGGCTCGGGTGGCCGCCGTGGCCTCTTCATGGAATCTTCGCAAATCGCCTTCCCGCACTGCGTCGGTGGCCGCGAGTGTCGTTGCCATGACCGCGCGGTTATCGAGCTCGCGCTCGACGAAGGTGTTGAGGCCATTAGCGAGGTGCTCCACTTGGTCCCGCGCGGCCGCCGCTTCGCGCTGGTATGTGGTGAAAGCGAGCAGCGCAAACGCAGCTACCGAGGGTAGCCAGACTGCAAACACCAACAGTAGTAGGCGGTTGCGGATGCTCACAGGTGACCAAATTGCATGGTTGAACCTACCATTTTTCATTGTTTCTCTGCGTAGGGAGGTGCCCCTGCAACAGGCGTCGGCACCACCTCGGGTTGCGCTACCGCAAACAACGACGCCAAGCGCCTGCCACGTGGACACGCGGCCTCGTGAACTGCATAAGATTCATCGATCACCGATTTTCGCCTGAGCGTGGTGCGCGCATGCCAGGGCCGACCTCCCATCAGAAGGCGGTGGCCTCACGAACGATCCCATGGGTGAACAGTGCTTTGGATCTTGGACTTGTGCGGCCCTGCCGGGCCGCGTGCGTCAGGGATTGGTGCCCGGTAGAGGCGAGATCGGCACGAGCTCGTCGCCAGACGTCTTCTCCGGCTGAATCCGGGGCGGTCAGATGCAACTGATACCCACCGCACTAGGGCTGGCGGGGGTGGCGACGCTGCGACTACAGCTGCTTTCTACGGATGAGGGAAGAGGCTACCTGCGTGCTGCCCGGTCGGTCTGCGAAAGCCCAATCCGGCTTGCTGCAACGCATCACGCAGCCGCGCCACCGTCCTGACGCCTATGGCGTCGTGGCCGAGCAGCTCCTGTTCGTCAATCTCGGCAAGGTCCTCGAGGTAAACGATGCCTAACTCCTTGAGGGCGCTGGAGATGGAAACGCGCATGCCCAGATCGTCTATAGGCATGTCAGGACGTGGCTTTCGATGGCTGCTTGGCCTTGCCCGCCACACGTAGGCTGGGAGGTGGACGGGGGGCGGCGCCCTCCCTTCGGCTTGGGCCTTGGCGTGAGCTTGCTTGGCCTTGTGGATCGCAGCCCGAATACCCGAGAGGCAGGCTACTAGTTCGCCGTCGGGCAATTGGGCTAGGTCGTTCAAGGTTGTGATCGTGTTCATCGAGGGCGTCTCCTTTCGCACAGGCATGTCGCTTTCGCAGGAAATTTCCTTTAGATACGTGGTGCTTTGGCAATTGGCCGAGCTGCATTGAGATGGGAATTGAAGAGGTTTAGCGGTCCTTCTTGAGTTCTCTGTCATTAATTCGGCCAAGGAAACAGCGGAAAGGCGTTAAGAGGGGCCCGAAGAATGAAGACAAGCGCAAATGTATCTCTAACGGCACCCGTCGTCTACCGCGTGCGTTCACAGAGATGAGATTTTGTCAACGGCAGAACTCTGGATTATGACAATTATTTAATCGCTTTCCCTGTGATCCATCGGAGCGATTCTTTCGTATGCGCGCCACTGCAATCGGTGCGTAGCGATTTAACTCTTGCCAAAAATATGCATAGATCGACAGTTTTGGCGGACGTAGCATTCAGCCCAGTTGATTCATAGAAATAATCAATTCGGTTCTTTGTACGGAGCATTGGCGATGGCAGAAACCAGATCGACGAGAGTTTCTAAAGGTGACCGGAGGAGCCGCGCTAACCGCTGTCGTCTCAGGGGTGCCCATTCCCAGTGCAGCGCAGCGCCGAGGGGCAGACTTCAGCAACCTCAGGGCGTCGACGGGCGTAGCCGGCCCCCGGGCTTTCTGTGCTGCCCAAAATGGCTATGGGGATAACTCTCATGCTCAGCTATGAATGATCCTCTCGATCCCGCGCCCGCCGCCGACCCCCTCCCTGCGTCAACGCGAGAGAAGAACCTTGATGTGGTTGCAGGCCTTGATCAAAAACAGGAAGAAGAGGTGTCGTCGACGCGTAACCTAATCGAACGAATCAGCCTGTTCTTCGGAAGTCCGGCTTATTTCGCATTTGTCATTCGATTCGTCAGCGGATGGGTGGCAGTCAATTTATGGGGCTGGCACGCTGGCTGGCGACACGTTGACGAGCCTCCCTTTTTCTGGCTCCAGGGAATTGTAAGCTCGAACGCCCTATTGCTGACAGTGGCCGTACTCATCAGGCAAAGTCGAATGGCGGAACTCTCAGAGCATCGTGCGCACCTGGATCTTCAAATTAACCGTCTTGACGGAGCAAAAGGTCACGAAGGCGCTTCAGATTTTGAACGAAATTTCGCGCGACCGAGGGGCCGTTTCATCTCCTACTTTAAGTGAAGATTTCGAACAACCAACGGACACCGAAGCATTGCTCCAAGCAATAAAAGACTCAAAAAAGAATAATTAGTGGCTTAACCCTGCGCCGCGGGCCGACGATACGTGCGCCGGATCCTGAGGGAAGCTGCCAGCAGGAAGTTGAAGGCAGTAGGACGTGACGAAGAGACGGGTTTGAGCAGACAGGAGGCTGCTCCCATGATCCTCATGGATACGCTGGTCGCTGACAGATGCGCGATCTAGCGCTTATCGGCCAAATTCAGCGTGCGGAAGCCTCCAGTGTCAAAGACACGTTACCGACCATTTTCGCGGGAGTTCTCACCCTGTCAGCGCTTTCTTAGCTGCGGTCGACATGTTGTCCCGCGCCCGAGGTGCACATTGGCCTCAAGACTTTAGAGGATGCACCATTATCGAGTTCCGGACGACCCGACTGTCATTTTGTTGAAAGAGCCTTGGCAGCTTGAATACTGGTGTCGCAAGATGGGCGTTACAGAGACGGATCTAAGGGTGGCGATGCGAGCGGTCGGCGAAAATCCGGTTGAGGTTCGTCGGTACTTGGACCGGCCGATTTCCCAGCCTCATAGGGGAGAGCGATGGGAATAAAAGTCAATGCGGAGGGCGAAAAACTGCCCCTCACCGTCTTCTTAGTCGAAGACAGCGAGAAAATCCGTGATCATCTAGTCCCTGCGCTGGCGGATCTGGGCGATGCAAATGTCTTAGCAATTGCTCATTCCCAAGGTGGAGCTGTCCATTGGCTTGCAGGACATAAAGGGGAATAGGATCTGGCCGTGGCGGACCTTTTCCTGGCTGAAGGCTCTGGGATTGAGGTCGTGCGGTGGTGTCAGGAGCGCGAGCCCCATCAGCGTGTCGCAGTCCTGACCAACGCCACCACGATTGCAGCGATGGTGGAAGCTCGGGCGTCAGCCGGCGAGCGCTTCGAGACACCTGAAAGTCTTTTCGATGCGCTCGAAAGCGGCTCCCAAGAAAAAGCACGCAAGCCTTCCTAAAACTTCCTCGTTCGGCAGGCAGTTCGCCAAGGACTGGAACCGGCTGAGTCACTCGGGCCGGCACGACATGGGTCGGCCGAAGGAGGCGATGCTCCTGCTCCTGGCCAACGACGAGTTCGAGGACGCTGATGGCGTCGCCATGACCGGCTGGATGCTTACTGTCGTGGGGAAAGGCAGCAAGATCAGAGAAGTCCCCGTCCCGCAGGATCTGGTCGACGAGCTGCGCGACGAACTCACCCGGATCGGTCGATCCAAGAGCGTGATGGCTGAAGAAAATGCCGATGTCGCCATCCTGGCCAGGTTCAGGGACGGGGCCGCGATGCCTCCTGCGACCTGGTCGGATTCAGGTTTGTACAAGGCTGTCCAAGCCTTCATGCAGCGCTGCGCAGCTCGATGCAGGCGAAGCAGCGCGGATCCGCAAGGCAACGACGCATTGGCTACGCCATACGCACGCGTCCCACGCGCTGAAGGGTCGGGCCGGGCATGAGCCGGTTCCGCTGCTGGTCGTAAAAAACAACCTCGGGCATTCGTCGATCGCGACGACTTCGGGCTACCTCAACAGCGAAGAAAAAGAACGTCTCAAGGCAATGTCTGCGTTCTGGGGCAAGACACAGCCGTGAGGAATGCGCCCACCCTCAAAGGCCCATAGCCATCTTCAGGGTCCAACCCAGGGCGTGGCCAGGCCGATAACCAACGCGCAACTGCGCCATATCCCCAAGCCAGCCTTCGGCTCCTTTCGCCGCGAGGAAATTCGGCGGGGCGATGACTTCCGTCCGATCCAATCGCCCATTTGCAGGGGCACCGCGCCATAGCGCTGCGGCCTGCTGCGTGTGGTGCTGGCAAGAAGGCAGTCGCTATGGATGGAGGTGCACGATCAAAACCAAAGTCAGTGCGGCCAAGCCGAAGATGAAAGCTATTGCTGCGTTTTGCCTGAACCTTTTCCCCGCCGATTCTTCAAGAGGAATGCTGGGTTCGACGGTGGCGAGGGTTTCGTTTCGGCTCAGCGGCGCCTCGTTGTGCGCCCCTTCCTTTGATCTTTCGCTGGCCAAGTGCGATTGCTTGTCCGTCCCAATATCGTTGGCGACTTCATCGTTGCCCTCTCCCAAGGAGTCAGCTTCGGTTGGCTGGCGAGTGCGTTCTTCCTTCAACAACGCCGTCCGCGTGAGCAGCTTGTGGTTTGGCATGCATCAAGTTTGCCACTGCGGCACCCGGCTCACGTGTCGATTAGTGGCGTGCAATTTCGTAGGATCGACACTTAACACGAAGGGCCTCTCCATGCGCGTACGAGTTGCGGCAGATGTTCGGCGCGGCTGATTCGTAAATACGCTGAATCGGATCCACCGCTTTCGTCAAGGCCGGCACGCGCGGGGGAAGTCATCGCGCATTTGGCCGTCGATGGTGGGGGCCGAGGTCTTGCTCTTCTTGGGCGGACCATGTAAGCCTGCTAAGGATTGAATAGGCTGGGCTGTTCTCCCTGCCTGGAGGAGGTTGGCCACCTGGTCGAACGTGTAAAGGAGGAGGTGCGCGAAATGTGGCCATCCAAGCCCGAGAGGCGGGCGGCTCGTGGATCCTGAATCACACTCACGCCGAGTCATTGCCGCCTCTTGACTTCCTGCTGCGCATCATGGAACACGAGACGAACATAACTGGACAGTACATCCGCCCAGCATGACTGTGCGCACCACGCCGTGGTCCCCACTTTTTGGAGTTGACGACGGCCATGCGAAAGCGCTCAATCAAGTGTTCCCCGCGCTCCCCGGAAGGCCAGCAATGAAGACGTCGTCCATGATGGCAGTCGTCGCCAGTTGCACAATTCTTCTCGGGTGCGACTTGGAGCCGAGCGTTCTCTTTGTGACGAGCGGAAGCCCATACCAGGTGATTCAGCTAACCGACGCCGAAGAAGGATGCCCGGCACCCCTCCGCGTTTGCTACCTCACCTTGTTGGATGGCGGCACTTCACGCGGATGTTGGGTCCGCGAGCATGCCTACATTCGCGCCCATTTCGACGATTTGGGCGACCGGCTGATCCCTGTGACCGAGTTCCGTCGGACGACGCTCGCCGAGTATCGGAACGCCACCCTGGATTAGGCGGTCGCTGCAGATCTTCCCGGAAGTCAAAACTCCTTCGATCCTGCACCCACCAGTCGCCACAAATCTACGCTCACGGTGAAAATTTTCTAATGTTGCATCTGCAGCGCTCTATAGAGCGGCCAAGAAGCGCAACCATGCTTCAGCGCTCGGCGCCAGTCGGTGGCGAATCGTCGGTACGGAGGTCCATTCCGGCTGCTTGGATGACTGCCGTTCGAGGCGCCCAGTTCGCCCAGGCGGGGTCCAGTGTGAGCGACGGCAGCGTCTACGTCTGCACCACTTGAACGGTCGCTGTTAGAAGCGAGCAGGCTTCGCCGCAAGCCGCAACGGCAAGGCGAGCGTGGAGAAAAAAATCTCACGAGCGCCACCGTGATCCATCTTCAGTTCCGTGAAGGAAAGCGAACCGTACTGATGGAGGCCGGTGACTACAGGAAGAGAGTCCGCTAGCTGATCCGCGTCGCGGCTCTGTTGAGCGATACCCGTTTTGCTGGGCCTTGCACTCGAGGTCGTCGCCCCCAGCGGTGCCGACCGATGTAGGAGCGTCTTATGGCTATCTCCACTGTCATTTCTTCGGAACGGGTCGAAGGGACCTCGGTCTACAACCCTGCCGGCGACAAGCTCGGCACGATCGATGATTTGATGATCGATAAAGTCTCGGGTCGGGTGCGCTACGCAGTGATGGAGTTCGGCGGATTTCTGGGCATGGGCACGGACCGTTACCCCATCCCCTGGAACATGCTGAAGTACGACACCTCTCAGGATGGCTATGTCGTGCCATTGGACAAGGCTCAACTCGAAGGCGCACCGCGCTACGGGAGCGACGCCGTGCCTGACTACGATGACGCCTATCGGAGCGGTGTGGACAAGTACTACGGCCTCTGACTACCATGAGCGTGCGCGCCCGTAAGCCGGGCGTTTGCGAACCCTAGCGGGGCAGCCGGCGACCAGTCGAACAGCACAGCGGCATGCGTTTGACTGTAGGCAGCAATCGGCACCTGCGGGTGCCGATTGTCTTAGGCTCCAGTCTCACGCCACTGGCATGCGATTCCGGCTGCGTCATCCGATGAAAGACCCCATCGTTACCGGCGCAGCCGTAACCTTTGCAGTCCTAGTGCTGTTCTCAATTTGGAACAGGCCATTACTTCGATGGATGGCGATCACGGCCGTTGTCGCTCTCGTTGCATGGATCGCACAAGACTTGTAAGTGTCGGTACGCGGCAGGTGACGATGTAGATGCATTCTGTTGAAAAAGACTTGAACAGTAGCCAGAACTAGGTGAGCCACATGCATGTTCGGCACAAAATGCTGCATTGCAACATGATGCGCGCCACAGAAAACCTGATGCTCGGCCTCGACGATCTCGTGGCAGACGTCGCGCATGCCCGGCGCCACGAAACTCTTGGACGCCTTGCGCTTCTCTGCTACTGCGAATTGAAGCCGTGGGCACGCCATGCGGAGGAAGAACGCTTGGCCCAGCTCGCATGGGCGTTGAGCACACGCGCCCTCCCTGGCAGCCGCAAACTGTTCCTGCAACGCATCGACGTTGTCATTCAGGAACTGGAGGAAGTTTGTCGCCGTGCGGCTCGAACAGACGCGGCTGAATTGCTGGCAGCTGCTCGAAGCCATTGAACGTTTGAGCGACTGCCGTCTGCATCCACAAGCGCAGACTGGCCGCTCACGGCGGGGAATCTTCAGGTGAGTATGCGTCGCGCAGACGCTCCAGGGCGGCCTGTGCTATCTGGATTGCCTCTTGAAGATTGATTGGGGGATCCAGTTTTCCCAGTTCCGGCGGAGGCTCGAGCGCGAATGCGATCCGTTCGCAGGCAGCGTCCCATAGCAACTTGGCGTGCGCGCGTTCAGTCGACTTTGGCATATCTGCCCTCCTCGTTAGTTTTATGGATCGTATTACTCGGTTGGCACAGTAGGTAAGTCCATGCTCGCCGCATGACGGCGGGCATCCCGGCTGTCTTGGCACGGGGCGCAACTGTTATCTGGCCAAGCTGTGGGTCGAGGCAACCGCGAGGACTGCAGGTAAGGGTCCTCATTCCCCGCCGGAGCGAGGACTAGACATCAAAGCCCTACGGCCAAACTCAGAGTCCAGGCCAAGGCGATGATCAACCAAACGACCAACGCCCAGCTACGCCATCCCCCAGCAACTGTGGGCCCCTTTGACCGTTGAGAAATGCGTCGCGGCGAAGATCCTCGACCTTGGTACTCGGTTTTCCCGGTGAGCCATCCGGCGTCGTAACGTGTATTCATGTAATTTATTGTAATTACATGTACTACTTTGGTATCAGTAGTTTTTCACGAATTAAGCTCTTCAACTTTGAGCCGAGTTCGGGTACGTTCAGGACTGAACGATGGAATGCTGAAAAATTTCACGATCTGGCTTGGCTCCCAACTCTGACACGAATCCTGGGCGCTTCGTCCGCGCACTGCGGGCTGATACGAACCTTCCTTGAGGAGTTTGCGTTGAAAACGACGATTCGAGCGCTCACCGAGATCAGGCTTCGTCGCTCTAAAGAAGTGTTCCTTGACCGCGAGCCTGACGAACGCGACCATTTATGGATCCCTGACAATCGCGCCAACAAGGAAAGGCTCATCCAGGCCCTGGAGCTTGGCAACCGCTTGCATGGTCCGGCCACCCATTGGATCGAAAAGCGCCAAGCCTGAGGGCGAAGTGAACGCGCTGCGCTTGCGCGTCTTGAGCTAGTCGGCGCCGCGAGGCGCGGGCGGACGCCTCCAACTTCAGCGCCCCGCCTCACAGCATCCACCATGGCTGGCCGCCAGATCAGCGGGCTGATGTTGCGCAGCACGGCGCCTTCTGGTACGAGGCGATACGAGCGTCGCGCGGCTTCACCAGATCCTGCAGGTCGCGTTCGGCTGGCAGGACATGCACCTGCACCGTTTCGAGATCCGTGGTCGCGAGTACGCAGTCCACCAGGAGGGCGAGGGCGGCATCTTCTTCGACACCGACGCGCACGAAGCCCTGATCGGCCACGCGACCTGCTCAAGCGGGGCTTCAGAACGGAGACACTTTCTCTGATTCCCGTGTGGCGCGAGGCCGGCGAGTTCTTCGATGCACGCGAGCGCGCCGCGCTCGCCTGGACCGAGAGCGTGACCCGCGTGGCGGACATCCAGGTGCCCGACGCCGACTTTCAAGTTGCGTCGGCGGTGTTCGACGAAAAGGCACTCGTCGATCTCGCGGTAGCGATCGGGATGATGGGCGCATTCAATAGGCTGGCGATCAGTTTTCGCCGCGGGCCTGCGACCCATTCGCAACGCGCCGTGGAACAAGCATGAACAGCAAATCCGGTCTTTTGCAACCGCTCGCGCCGACAGAGGATCTCAATCGGCCCCTGTTTCAAAGGATCGCTATCGGCCTTGCCGCGGTGCTCGGCGTCGCTCTACTCATCAATGGCGTCGTGATGTTGATGGTTCCCTTCGCCTGGTACAAGGCCGTGCCCGGGGTGATGGAAACCGGTCCCTTCAACCAGCATCTCCTGCGCGACATCGCGTTGCTCTATGCGCTGATCGGCGGCGCGCTCATCACCGGCGCCGTGCGGCCGTCCTACCGAGTGGCGTGCTGGGGAACGCCCACGCTCTGGCTCACGGGACATGCGATCTTTCACTTCTGGGAAATCGCGGTCGGCATCTGCGGGCCCGCGGTCATTCCGTGCGACTTCCCGGCTGTCACGATGCCGGCGCTGATTGGAATTGGTCTCACCCTGTGGGCTTGGCGCACGCAGTCGCGTGACAAACTGGCCTTGGTGAGATTGCCCAAATTCGGTTCCGCGTCAATTCGTCGCCACAAGGACAGACCTGTCGGCAGAGGTGCGGATAAGCGCTAGAAGCAAGACTCGTCCGTATCGCAAAAGGTGAGAGTTCAGTGCGTGGCCGCCAGCCACCGCCTCGACGGCAACGGCCTGCCGTGGTGGGCATTCGACGGGCCGCTTTGTGGAGCAGTTGCGAACTCGCAGCCCCGGCCACGAGCCGAGATTCGTCAAGATCTGCTTTCAAGCAAACCGTCTCGAGCAATGGAGGCGCGTGTTCGGGATTCGGATGCGTCATTGCAGAAATGCTGAGCCTGCGAGCTTTAACCTTTCCTGGGGTGATGGAGAAGATGAGCGCCGCGTCTTGAGCTAGTCCGCGCCGCGAGGCGCGGGCGGACGCCTCCAACTTCAGCGCCCCGCCTCACAGCATCCACCATGGCTGGCCGGTCATGGCTCAACCTAGGCCCCGCCTTACTTGACTGTGTAGCCACGACCCTCTAGGCATGCGGCGCGAGCCTTTGCAAACGAGGCCTGCTTTTGCTGCGTGGCCGAAGCCTGCTGCTGTTGGGCCGAATTCGCGGCCGCCACGTTCTGCCGGCGGCTTTGCCCGCGCGCAGCCACCGCACCCGCCGCCGCACCGGCGCTGGCGTTTCCGCCTGCGATCTCGCCGACAGCGGCGCCGCGCAACGCGCCGCGAGCACCTGCACCCGGGGTTGTCCCAGTCGCTGTGGTCGGCGGCTTGGCCGTGGGCGCGGGCGGAGGTGGTTTGGCTGGATCAAAACCGGTCTGCTTGACCGCCCACGAATAGCAGGCCGCCTCGTCACTCTTCTGTTGCTGCGGGCTCTGGCCCTTGGCCGGGTACACGAACTGTTGTGCGCTGGCTTCGGAAATTAACAGCCCCGCCAACGTCAGGCAGCACAGGGTTCGTTGCTTCATTTCGTGTACCTCGGCTCAATGATGGCTAACCGCATCACGTCAGTGCCACCGCTCGACGCCCCCGAACCGCAACTGATTTCGGCAGCGACGATGGCTCGAGAGCACGTTTCGGAGGCGAATATTTCTCACTATGGACTTCGGAATGCTCGCCGTCTACTGGCCACAAGGGAAGGTGCGCGCAGTGCGCGCAAGGCCTACAGTCGTCCGTGTTGATACTGCGGCGATCGTCTAGCCGAAGGTGAATTTGCTCGAAAAGCTGTGCCGGTCGATTTGAAAAACGCCGGTTTCTGGAAAGGAACTCACCATGAAAGGACCGTGCTCAACTGCCGCCGCCGCCGTACTTACGTTGGCGGCTTTGCTGCCGCTGGACGCCTCGGCGGCGGCCTGCGCCAAGGGCGCCTACCGCGCCGGCTGCGTCGGACCGAATGGCGCCGCTGCCGTCCGCAAGCCGGTACCGCCGCCGTCACAAGTGAATTGCGCGAAGGGCGTTTACCGTGCGGGGTGCACCGGCCCCAATGGCGCGGCAGTCGTCCGCAAGTAGTTCGCGGAACGCCATACAGCCAGCAACACGATCGATGTTGGAGGAAGCACCATGAAAAAGTCGAATGACGATTTTTCCGGGGGCCGTACACCGATGAAACCGGACAGCCTGCGTTGTGCGTTGACAGCATTCGCGCTGGGCCTCAGCCTCGCGGGCGTCGCTGCGGCACAGAAAGCGTCACCGGGGGCGCTTGAGCGGACGGTCCTCCCGATCGCTGAGCCAAGGCGCACGCCCGTCACCGAAGTCGACGTGCGCAACGCAAAAGCGCCGCCTCGTTTCGAGGTGAAAGCACCAAAGGGCGCGCCAAACGTCGTAATCGTGCTGCTCGACGACATGGGGTTTGCGCACCCGAGCACCTTCGGTGGTGCGATTGCCATGCCGACGCTCGACCGGCTCGCCGCCGGGGGCTTGCGCTACAACAACATGCATGTCGCTGCGCTGTGCTCGCCCACCCGGGCGGCCTTGATCACGGGCCGCAATCATCATACTAACAACACGGGCGCCGTGCAGGAAATTGCCACCGCGTTCGAGGGCAATACCGGCATCCGTCCGGCGAGCGTCGCGCCGCTGCCAGAGATGCTGCGTCTGAACGGCTACAACACGGCTGCCTTCGGCAAGTGGCATCTGACGCCGGCCTGGGAAACCAGCATCTCCGGCCCCTTCACGACGTGGCCCACCCAGTCGGGCTTCGAGAAGTTCTACGGCTTCCTTGGCGGAGAGACCAACCAATGGTCGCCGCTCCTGTACGACGGGGTGACTCGGGTCGAGTTGCCCGCCGATCCGAACTACCACTTCATGACCGACATGACGAATCAGGCCATCGCCTGGACACGGTTCCAGCAGTCGATGACACCCAACAGGCCGTTCTTCATGTACTTCGCCCCTGGCGCGACCCACGCGCCGCACCATGTATCGAAGGAGTGGTCCGACAAATACAAGGGCAAATTCGATCAGGGCTGGGACAAGTACCGCGAGGACGCGCTGGCGCGGCAGATCAGGCTCGGTATCGTGCCGGCTGGAACGAAGCTCGCGCCCAAGCCCGCCGGCATCAAGGATTGGGACAAGCTGACGCCCGATGAGCGACGACTGTTTGCACGCCAGATGGAAGTCTTCGCGGGATTTGCCGAGCAGGCGGACTACGAGATTGGTCGCCTCGTGAAGGCGATCGAGGATTTGGGGGTGATGGACAACACGCTCTTCATCTACGTCGCCGGTGACAACGGTGCCAGCGCCGAAGGGGGGGCGACCGGCTTGTTCAATGAACTTACGTTCTTCAATGGTGTCCCGGAGACCGTCGAGAACCAGTTGAAGAACCTCGACAAGTGGGGCGGCCCGGAAACCTACCCACACTATGCCGCCGGCTGGGCAGTCGCTGGAGATGCGCCTTTCGCTTGGACAAAGCAGGTGGCGGGGGACTACGGCGGCACCAAGACCGGCATGGTCATGCACTGGCCAAAGGGGATCAAGTCGAGGGGAGAAATTCGCTCCCAGTGGCAATACATCACCGATCTCGCGCCGACGGTGCTCGAAGTGGCGCAGTTGCCGTTTCCGAAGTCTGTCAACGGCACGGTCCAGAAGCCCTTCGAGGGCGTGAGCATGGCCTACACGCTCAATGATGCGAAGGCGGCCGACCGACGGAAAACGCAGTATTTCGAGATCCTCGGCAACCGCGGCATCTACCACGATGGCTGGCTCGCGCGTACCGTACACAGGGCGCCATGGGAACCCAAGCCACGCGCGACGCTCGACAAGGACACGTGGGAGCTCTTCGATGCGCGCAACGACTACAGCCTTGCCACCGACCTCGCTGGGACGCAGCCGGCGAAGTTGAAGCAGATGCAGGCCGTGTTCCTGAAAGAGGCGGCGAAGTACAACGTGCTTCCGATCGACGACCGCAGCGTCGAGCGCTTCAACGCGGCGATCGCCGGGCGACCCGATTTAATGGGAACGCGTACTTCGATCACGCTCTACCCTGGCATGACAGGCATGATGGAGAACACGTTCATCAACGCGAAGAACCGCTCCAGCACGATCACCGCCGAGATCGACGTCCCACAAGGCGGCGCCGAGGGCGTGATCTTCGCGCAAGGCGGGCGTTTCGGCGGCTTCAGCCTGTACCTGAAGGACGGCAGGCCGACGTACACCTATAACTGGGTCGGCCTCGAACGCTACACGGTGGCCTCTCCTCAGGCGCTTCCCCCGGGCAAGGCGACCATCAAGCTGGACTTCGCGTATGACGGCGGCGGCCCCGGCAAAGGTGGCACGGCTTCACTATCGGTCGGCGGGCAGAAGGTGGCGGAAGGTCGGATCGATAAAAGCATTCCCTTCATCATCTCGCCTGACGAGGGCGCTGACGTTGGCGAGGACGATGACACGCCCGTCTCGGGCGACTACGTGGCGGGCGTCAAAAGCCGATTCACTGGGACGATCGAGAAGGTGAGCCTGGAGGTCCGGTGAGACGCACCTGCCGCTTCGGTAGAAGTCCGCTATCGTCATGAACTGCCGACGGCTGCTTTGCGGAAGGTGCCTCCAGGGCGCGCGGCTGCCTGCCTGCGACTTTCACCATGCCAATCGCGACCCGACACCTGGGTGTCCCCCGTCGGCGGTGATCCAACGCGTCGGTGTCTGGTTTGGGGCAATCAAATTTGCAGCGGCTACTTCCGCAATGGGCCCTGCCCTGCCCTCCACCAGCGCCCGTCGTGCGGCCGGGCAGCGCAAGCCGCCCCTCGGTCGAGCGATCTAAACGACCGTTCCACCTGTCAAAGCGGTAACTTCTTCTACTTTGATGCCGCGGCTGCACTGCCCAGCTTGTCGTGTGCCTGTTCGATTGTGAAACTCGCAGCCTTCTGGCGCGGCGGGAACTCCTCGAAAGTCTTCATGAAAGCGCCGACGATGGCCTGGGCGCTAAAGATTCGATAGCCCTTGGACATGTACCAGTCGTAGTAGGTGTTGGACGTGATGTCCGCGCGCTCTAGCGGGTCGGTCCGAAGGTTGAAGCACTTGGGAGTGCGCAGCACTGTGAATGGGTCCATCCAGATCTTCAAGGTGCCTGCTGTGCGCTGCTCCATGAAGACGAACTTCCAGTTGTTCATGCGGATCGCGACGAGGTTCGAATCGTCGTCGAAGTACAAGAAGTCCTCCCGCGGACTCTTCACGCCTTCGGTCGTCAGAAAGGGCAGCAAGTTGTAGCCGTCAATGTGCACCTTGAACTTCTTCCCAGCGGCAGCATAACCCCTCTTGCACTTCTCGATGATGTCGGGTTCCCCGGCCATGGCGAGAAAAGTCGGCAACCAGTCGTGGTGCTGAACGATGTCGTTCGACACCACGCCGGCCGGAATCTTGCCGGGCCACCCCACGAGTTGCGGGATTCGGAAGGCACCTTCCCAGTTGGTGTCCTTCTCGCTACGGAAGGGCGTCATGCCGGCGTCGGGCCAGGAGTTCATGTGCGGACCGTTGTCGGTCGAATACATCACGAAGGTGTTCTCGGCAATGCCCAGCTCATCGAGCAGATCGAGCAACTCGCCGACATGGCGGTCATGATCGATCATCGTGTCGTGGTAGGTCGATTGACTCTCGCCGGCCTGTCCGACGCTTTCTGGCTTGGGGTGGGTGCGGAAATGCATGTGGGTCGTGTTGACCCAGCAGAAGAAGGGCTGGTCGCCCTTGGCCTTGCGCTTGATGTAGTCCTTGGCGCCGGCGACGATCTCGTCGTCGATGGTCTCCATTCGCTTTCGGTTCAGCGGGCCGGTGTCCTGGATCTTCTGCTTGCCGACACGGCCCCAGCGCGGCTGCTCGGTCTTGTCTTCCTTGTCGGTCGCCTCGCATTTAAGGACCCCGCGCGGCACAAACTTGGCGCGAAACCTGGGGTCTTTCGGATAGTCGGGATCCTCAGGGTCCTCCTCGGCGTTGAGGTGGTAGAGATTGCCGAAGAACTCATCGAAGCCGTGCACCGTGGGCAGGTACTTGTTCATGTCGCCCAGATGGTTCTTGCCGAACTGCCCGGTGGCGTATCCCTGTGCTTTGAGCAACTCTGCGATGGTCGCGTCCTCGGCCTGCAGGCCGACGTCGGCGCCAGGCATTCCGACCTTGGACAGTCCTGTGCGGTGCACACTCTGCCCGGTGATGAAAGAGGACCGGCCAGCCGTGCAGCTTTGTTCGCCGTAGGAGTCGGTGAACATCATCCCTTCCTTAGCAAGGCGGTCGATGTTGGGCGTCTTGTAGCCCATCACACCGTGGCTGTAGCAGGACAGGTTGTAGATGCCAATGTCATCGCCCCAGATGACCAAGATGTTGGGCTTTTTGACGCTATCGGACTTCTTTGACTTCGATGCCATGCTCGCTCCTTGAAGGGTGGAACTCGAAATGAGGTTGGCCCGGTGTTGCGAGCCGGGTCTGATCCTAGACGGGCAACGCAACGGTTGGGCGTAGGCGGGGCCTACACCCCTCATGCCGCGGCCGCGGTGCTGAAAGTCCGCTGTGAATCGCTTCCCGCCGGTGTAAGAATGGCAGCGGGCGGCTGTCAAGGGCCAACGCAGTAGTTCGCTGTGCACCCCCCCTTCGCAGGGCGGCGGCCAAACGACTCGGTTCGGCCATGAGCGGCAGTTTGACGCTGCGCGGCTCAACGTTCGAGAAGGGGAAGACAGCGGACGCGTTCATTCCGCCGCGATGGTGGCGGCAAGCCGAAGCCCCTCTGCGACGATCTGCGCGGCACGCGACACGTAGGGATCCGTCCGAAAGCACACGACGAAACGGCGGGTGGCCCATCCGTCGGACAATGGAATCACGCGAATCGGCAGTTCGTCGACCCATGGGCGCAGCACCTCGCGCGGCAGGATGCCGATGCCGAGGTCGGCCGCGACAACATGGGCGACGCCCTCGAAACTCTCGACTTCGATGCGTGGCTGCAAGGTCTTGCCCGCCACCGCCGCATGCCGGCGCAACATCGTCTCCATCATGCTGCCGGGCATCGCGCTCACATGGTCGTAGCCGAGCGTCTCTGCGAAGGGCACGGACTTCCTTCGGGACAGCGGATGGGCGCGCGAGACCAGGGCGCAGGCATGGTCGGGTCGATAGGGCACGGCCCGCAGCCCCGTCAAGTCTGCGACATCCCAACACACCGCGAGGTCGGCCGCCCCCTCTTTCACCTGCCGCACCATCTCGCTGGAGGACGCCTCGCGCAGACTCAGCTTCAGGGCCGGGTGCTTTCGAAGCAAGGCGGCGATGTCGGCAGGCAGACGGTGCGACAGCGCCGCCAGGCTCGCGAGGATGCGAACCGTCCCGGCGCCGCCCGTCGCCATGTCGCGCATGGTCGTGTGCATGCGGTCCATGCCGGCGAGCACTTCCCGGGCCTGACTTGCGAATGCCTGACCGGCCTCGGAGGGGCCCATGCCCCCGGCGCCACGCTGCAGCAGTTCGATGCCGACGTCGTCCTCGAGTGCAGCCATGCGCTTGCTCACGGCCGAGGGCACGATGGACATCCGTTCGGCCGCCTTGACGATGCTTCCCTCTTCGCAGACGGCCAGGAAGAGGCGCAGGGTGACGGGATCGAAATCGGTGCGCATCGGTGCGGATAAGTTCCAAATGGGAACGAACAATGCGCCAAATTGAAGTTTGTGTCTCTAAGGGAAATCTAGAGTGAGGGCTATACCCACACCTGGAGACAAGCATGAAGTTGAACAGCGCGAACTTCGCCATCGGAACGCTGATGCGCGGCGCCGCACTGGCTGCCTGCGCCTGCGGCATCGTCAGTGGCGCTGCCGCCGCCGATGCCTATCCTGCCCGACCGATCACGCTCGTCGTGCCTTTCGCGGGGGGCGGCAGCGCCGACATCCTGGGACGGGTGCTGGCCAACTCGCTGACCGAGACGCTCAAGCAACCGGTCGTGGTCGACAACCGCACGGGTGCGGGTGGGCTGGTCGGAACCTCGCTGGTCGCCAAGGCGCCCGCCGACGGCTACACGCTGCTGCTGGCGACCGACAGCCTGTACGCCATCAATCCGGCGCTTTACGGCAAGAAGGCGGAAGACGCCGTGGCCGCGCTCGCGCCGGTCGCGCACCTGGCGGAGGCGCCGCTCGTGATCGCGGTCAATAGCGCGTCACCGGCCAACGACTTCGCAGGCCTCTTGAAGCAAGCGAAGGCCAGCAGCGCGCCGTTGAGCTTCGGCACCCCCGGCGTCGGCACCGATCATCATCTGTTGGGCGAGCTGATTGCCAAGTCAGGCCAGGTCCGCCTCAATCATGTGCCCTACCGCGGAGCCGGCGCGGCCCTGGGCGACCTCGCCGGGGGCCAGATCGACATGCTGATCACGCTGGTTAGCACGGCGCAGCCGATGGTGGCGGCCGGCAAGATCAAGCTGGTCGGCGTGGCGTCCACCAAGGTGTACGAGGCACAGCCGCAGATTCCCCGCATGGGGCAGACCTTGCCTGGCACCGACATGCTGGTGAGCTACAGCCTGATGGCGCCCAAGTCGACGCCGGCGCCGATCGTCGCTCGGCTCAACGAGGCCGTCGGCATCGCGCTGCGCAACCCGAGCGTCGGCAGCAAGCTCGCCGAGCTGGGCCTCACGCCCACTGGCGGGACGGTGACGGATTTCGCCAAGCGCATGCAGGCGGAGCGACAGCAGCGCGAGAGCATCATTCGCGATGCCGACGTCAAGCTGGTCGAATGACCGGCGCAGCCAGAGGAGCCGACATGCATGCCATCCGATTCGAAGGCCGCATCCTTTTCCTGTCGGAGGATCCGACGCTGATCGAGCGGCAGATCGCCGGCGAGGATCTCTCGCAGGCGCAAGCCGGCAAGCTGCGCGACGACGTGTCCACGGACGAGATCACGCCGGGCTGGGCCTGCTTCCATGTCGACGAAACGCTCGGCCGCTATCCCTACGTGGGCCTTACCTGCGAGGGTCGCAGGCCCATCGGCACCGACCAGGTACGGCGCGGCGGCTTCGCGGTGACGGTGGCCGGCACGCGCTACGGCAAGGGCTCGTCGCGCGAGGCCAGTCCTTATGCCGAGCGCATGGCGGGCATCCGCCTGGTCATTGCGCAGAAGTTCGAGCGCATCTATCGCCAGAACTGCCACAACCTCGGCATCTTCACGTCGAGCGACTTCGGCCTCGTCGATCGCATCCGCGCGGGCGAGGCGATACCGGTCTCGGAGCTGGTGGCGGGGCTGGATGCCGTGACGGCCGATGTATTGGCGCGAGGAGGGCTATTCAACTACACGAAGGCCCGGCTCGCCGGCGAGATCGCGATGGAGCCGCAGCCGCCCGAGAGCCGCCCATTGACCTACGTCGAGAAGATCATCGCGCGCTCGGCCAGGAGGCCGCCTTCGGCCTCGGGCATCAGCTTCGTGAAGGCGAATTGGCGCTACTCGCACGACTACGTGACCGGGATGTGCGCCGCGTTCATGAACAACGCGATGGGCCCCGACATTGCCTTGCACGACGTCGCATCGATCCAGTGCTTCGCGGATCACCTGGTCTATGTCGAAGAGACCATGTCACCGGCAAAGCGCGCCCTGGGGCTGCTCGACTCCGCGATGGCGATGGGCAGGATGCAGGAAGAATTCTGCGCGCAGCACGGCGTTCGCTTGCATCACCGCGTGCCCGGCAGAAAGGGGGCGGAAGGCATCTGCCACTCGATCATGACCGAGCGCTACGTGTTGCCGGGCCAGGTCGCAATCGGCACCGATTCCCATACCCCGCATTGCGGCGCGCTCGGGGCATTCGCCTTCGGCATCGGTGCGAGCGAGATGGCCAACGCATGGATCACGGGCGATGTGCGCGTGGCGGCGCCGAAGGTCTGTCGGGTGCAGCTGCGCGGGACGCTGCCCGACGGGGTCGACGCCAAGGATGTCGTGCTGCATCTGCTGCGCCTGCCGGAGGTCCGCAACGGCAGCCTGGTCGGACTCGTCTTCGAGTACATGGGCGAGGCCTTGCGCGCGATGGGGACGGACGCGCGCGCCACGCTCACCAACATGGTGGCCGAGATCGGCGGCCTGACGGGCATCGTGGCCCCCGACGATGAAACGCTTCGCTTCCTGCGCGAGCGTCGGGGCGTCGACTTCCGACTCGAACCCTGGATGCGCAGCGACGAGGGGGCGCAGTATGCGCACGAGATCGAGGTGGATTGCGGCACGCTCGAACCCATGGTGGCGCGCCCCGGGGATCCCGGGCAGGGCCTTGCGCTGTCGGCACTCGACAAGGCGGTTGCGATCGACATTGCGTACGGTGGCTCCTGCACGGGGGGCAAGCTCGAGGACATTGGGGCCTACCACGCGGTGCTGGCCTGGGCCGAGCAACACCGGCTCGGCATCGCGCCGGGCGTGCGGTTCTTCCTGCAGTTCGGCAGCGAGGACGTGCGCGCGCGCAGCGACCGGATGCAGATGGTGGCGCTCTTCGAGCGCATGGGCGTCGAGTTGGTCGAGCCCGGTTGCGGGGCGTGCATCAATGCGGGCCCGGGCGCCAGCGAGCGCGAGGACCAAGTCACGATCAGCGCGATCAATCGCAACTTTCCGGGTCGCTCGGGCCCGGGCGCGCTGTGGCTCGCCAGCCCTTGCACAGTAGCCGCCAGCGCGATCGCCGGCCGGATCATGAGCTTCTCGGAGCTGAAGGCATCGATCGGGCAGTGAGCGCCTCGCCATTCGGGGATGGGCCCAAGCGGAACAAAAAATCCATCCGGCTCGATGCGCCTCGACTGGGCCAATGTCGGCGTTATACGCATTGCGGACATGCTGGAGCCGAAGCCGAAAGACCGCGATGGGCCCTGAATGCCATTTCTCGACATTGGGAAGCAGCCGCTCACGCGCGATTTCGTCTTGGTTGTCTGTTACCGCTCGCGATCCGAGGCAAGCGTCGCACTCGAACTTCCTCAACGACGTCGGCGAAGTCAAGTTCTAGATTGCACCGGCCGTTCGTTAAGAAAAGAGCCAAGGTCAGGTTTCGGCGACCGCCGTCATTCGACAGCAAATTTCGAATGGCAGCAGGCAGTCTTGAAGAGGCGTTCGCAACCGCTGAGCAAGTTCAAGGCGGTTTGGACTGGCCCTCGACGCCCGCCACCCGGATGCAATTGCCCTCCGCAGGAGGGCAGACGGCTGCGGGTCTTGCGCTCACACTGTTTCGCCTGAGTTGATACACGATCGAAGGAGAGAATCTATGAAAACGATTCTGTTGGGATCGGGCGGACGATGCCTCGTGTGCTCGCTGCTGATGGCACTCTCCATCGCATCCTGCGGCGGTGGAGGCGGCGAGTCGTCAGGCTTCGCGGCATCCACGCCGTCGACATCGTCCGTGAAGTCCTCGGCGGCCGCGCCGGAATCGACAACATCTGTTGCGGCGGCATCCGATGCGAAAGATCCTCGCGTCGAGGCGGTGGTCGTTGGCAATGGGAAATCGGACGCTGGCAATGAAAAGCTGGCGCTGGTAACCCTTCGGATTCTTTCGAGTGCACCGCAGTGGGTCTCGGGTGGAGATGCGCGCATCGAGGTGCAAGCGCCCAGGATCCTGCACGACAAGGTGGAGATCTGGATCAATGGCGTGAAGACTACGCCGGCACCGCCGCTGATCTCCAGCGGATGGGGGCTGGAAGGCGTTGTCACCGGCTTCAAGGACGGGGACAACACGCTCCAAGTCCGTTTCGCGCACGGCCTGATCGTCGCAGCGTCGATCCACCTCACCAATTACCCCATCGAGGGTCCTATGTTTTCGGGGCCTCACCAGGCCCCCTTCGTTTGCACGACGAACATGTTCGGGCTGCAACCGAAGGTCGACTCGGCTGTTTCGCCTGGCTACGCTGTGCTCGACGCAGGCGGCGCCATCGCCGGCTACAGCCGCGACTGCTCCATCGACAGCTTCATTTCTTATTGGTATCGAGCGGCAGACAACACCTGGAAACTTCTGCCACCGGGTGACGCGGCGCCGACCGACATGACCCAGGTGACGCTGCCCGACAAACGCACCGTGGACTTCATCGTGCGCCGCGAAGTCGGCACCATCAACCGCTTCCTGTACAGCTTCGCAATGCTGGCGCCGCGTGGAGAGGATCCGGCGCACCCGGACACCAGTCTATGGAACGGCCGCCTCAACTACTACTTCAATGGCGGTGTCGGGATCGGGCATTCGCAAGGATCCGTGAGCGATCGTTCGCTCGAACCCGAAATGCTCAAGCGGGGCTACGCCATCGCGCACTCCAGCGGCAACAACACCGGCACCCACTACAACCTGCAGTTGGCCGACGAGACCGCGATGATGACCAAGGAGCGCTTCATCGAACGCTATGGCGTGCCGACCTACACCGTGGGGCTGGGCGGATCCGGGGGCGCCATCGCGCAGTACATCCTGGCGCAGAACCATCCCGGCGTTCTGGACGCCCTGCTGCCCGTTCAGTCCTTCCCCGACATGGTGTCGCAGGTGACCCACGTCGGCGACTGCGAACTGCTTGAGTACTACATGGACGTGATCGACCGAAACAACGTGCGCTGGAGCGATGTCAAGAATCGAACGCTGCTGGTGGGCATGAACGGCGAGCCGTCGGTGGCCGACCCGATGGCACCGTACAAGCAGGCCCTCGGCCTGGCCGGTCCGAGCATGACCACCGGCTCGACCGAGTGCGTGAAAGGCTGGCGCGGGCTGTTCCCGCTGGTGATGAACCCGTGGTACGGGCAAGCACCCAACGCGGTGTTCTACGTGCCGCAGGGCGACATCGCCCCCATCAACACCAACCAGTGGACGCACTTCGGCGACGCGCGCAACATCTACGGCCTCGGTGACGACGGCTACGCGCGCCATACCTGGGACAACGTCGGCGTGCAGTACGGCTTGAAGTCGATGAAGGCAGGCAATGTCACGCCGGCGGAGTTTCTCGACCTCAACTTCAAGGTGGGCGGCTGGGTTCAGCCCAAGGACATGCTGCAGGAGGGCTTTCCGTTCTATCCCGGCATCACGAACACCGATCTCAGAAACAACCCTTCGCTGTTCGACCCCTGGAGCCGGCGCAACATGACACGCCCCCTTTCCGACGATCTGCCTGCACCGCGAACCGAAGGCAACCTCGGGGCCATGCAGGCGGCCTACGCTTCCGGCCTCGTCTTCAGCGGCAACGATCTGCTGCCGACCATCGACAACCGCCAGTACCTGGAACGCGAAGTCAACATGCATGACGCGCACCAGTCCTTCGCGGTGCGCAAGCGCGTGCTGCAGAAGACGGGGACCAGCGACAACCTGGTGATCTGGTTCACCGACACCAGGCCGGGCGTGCCGCAGGTGGACAAGAACTTCGCGGCGGTCGACGTCATGGACCAGTGGATGGCCAACATCCTCGCGCATCCGCACCTGGGTGTCGCAAGGAACCGGCCGGCTGCAGCTGTGGACAGCTGCTTCGATGTCAACGGCAATCTGTTGTTTTCCGGGCCCGACGTCTGGGACGGGATTCTCGACGACAAGCCGAAGGGCGCCTGCACGCAAGCATTCCCCCTGTTCGGCACTTCGCGAATCGTCGCCGGCGCGCCGTTCGAAGGAGGGGTCTACAAGTGCGCGCTGAAGAGCGTGGACACGGCGCTGGCTGACGGCACCTATGGACCGTGGATTCCAGATGACGCCTCTGTTGCGAAGCTCAAGCAGATCTTCCCGCAGGGCGTGTGCGACTACAGCCGGCCGGATCAAGGACGGCCGTCGCAGTGAAGAACGTTTCGGTCATGGTCATCGTCGGCTTAGGGGACATGGGATTGGATTGCGCGCGCCGTATCGGGGCGGGCCAGCGACTACTGCTGGCCGACTGCGACGCCGGCGTGCTGGCATCGGCTGCGGCGACCTTGCGCGACGCCGGCTATGACGTTTTGACGCAGGCGGTGGATGTCGCAGATGCGCAGTCCGTCAGCGCGCTTGCCGCAGCGGCGCAAGCGGCCGGCCGGTTGCGAGCAATGATTCACACGGCCGGGCTGTCTCCGACGATGGCGTCGCCTGAGCGCATCTACGCCGTGGACCCGCTCGGTGCCGCACTGGTCATGGATGCCTTCCTGCCCTTGGCACAGGAGGGCAGCGTCGCCGCCATCATCGCGAGCGCAGCGCCCCAGATCATGCCGACGCCGGTGGAACTGGAACAACAACTCGCGACCGCGCCAAGCGGCGCGCTTCTCGCGGTTGTAGGCACGCTGCACAAGGACGATGCCTACGGCGCCTACGCGGTGTCCAAACGTGGCAATCAACTGCGCGTCGAAGCAGTCGCCGGCGCCTGGGGCGAGCGCGGGGCACGCATCGTCTCGATCGGCCCCGGACTCATCCACGCCGGCATGGGCATGCAGGAGGAAAAAGCCAACCCCCAACTCGCAGCGCTCAGGTCCGCAGTGCCCATGAAACGCGTCGGCACGCCGGAGGACATTGCCGCGGCTGTTGAATGGCTCATCGGGCCGAATGCGAGCTTTATGTCCGGTGGCGACCTGCGCATCGACGGGGGCGTGGTGTCACGCGTCAAGTGGGCGTCCCCGTGATTGCACGCGAGCGTCATGGGCGGCTGAGCTTGCGCAAGGCCCCTTCGCGGGTGTGCACGTCGAGCTTGCGATAGACGCGGTCCGCATAGTCCTTCGCCGTTGCAAGGCTGATGTGGAGCTGTGCCGCGATGGCCGCGAACGAATGGTTCCGCGCCAGCAGCAGGCACAGTTCCTTCTGCTTGTCAGAGAGCCCTTCGGCCTGCATGTTGCGCGTCATCAGCAGGACCAATGGCTCCTGCAGTTGAACGGTGACGCCGATCATGGCACTTGCGGAGTCCGAGACGGGATCGAGCCAGTGCGCGCGGAATATGAAGCGGCCCAGGGGACTGTCGCACTGGGCCACAGGGGGGGCCGCATCGCTCCCCTGCGAAATCAGCACGAGGTTGGCGAAAACCCTCAGGATCGCCGGAGGCACATGCGCTGCGCCCTTGCCATTGCCTCCCTCCGCAGGCGCGCCGGGATGAGCCGCCAGCAGGAGGATCTCGCGAGCCCGGGCACTGATGTAGGCGACCTCCGCTCTCTGGGTCAGGATCACGAGGCCCTTCTGGCCGCTGTCCGCAAGCTCGGCCGCGAAGTGGTCTACATCAGGTGTCTCGGGTGGGTGCATGGCATGCGCGAGGTAGGGAAGTGATTGCCGGAGAATGTTCTTTTCCACCGAGCTAAATTCAGGCTGCCGGGCTGACCGGCCCAACACCAAAGCGCCCAGTCCCTTTCCCTGCGGCGAATCGCGCACGATTCCATCGATGGCGTGATGCAACGCGTACGGGCGATAGATCAGGTGATAGGTGCTGCCGCGATAGAAGTCCCGGGTGAAGATCGGCGCAGGTTTCCGATCGCAACGCCCCGACGCATCGTCATTTCGAAACTGAGGGCCAACGCGCGCTCCACCACACCCGCGAAGTCTTCCGCCAGCGTGGTGACGACCTCCGGAACCACGTACTCGGGCGTGAACCCGGCCAAGCCCCCGTTCTCGTCGGCCCAAAAGAATCCGTTGGTCTCCGAGGGCAGCGAATCATGCGCTGCAGCCAGCAGGTTGGGCATCACGGACTGAGGCGGCATGCCAAGGCAGCACAGACGCCGGAAGTGGGCGATGGACGACATCCGTTTCATCTCACCTCCCTTCCGTTCATCACAAGTGCATCCAACTTGCCTCCGGCGGAGGGCAGAGTCGCGAGGACTCGCCGTTCATGCTGATTCGACGGGGACAGAGGGACTGCAGCGTCGGCGACAGGGGTGATTCTGGAACCTTCGAAGGGCCAGGCCGCAAGCTGTTTGGATCGGTTGCGTCTGTTGCGGCAATGGCCTTGACAGACAGCGTTCGCCGCCAGGTGGATCGCGGATTCAGGGCGGGGGCCGCTCAGGTCAGCGCGGTGGCTCGAATGATGGACGCAGATGAACCGCGGCCGGACCAAATCAGAATTTGACGGTGGCGAAAAACGGCACGGGCGAAAGGCACCGGATATGACGCAAGGTCGCGTGTCTGGTTTGGGACCGGAGGGTCGAAGGTTCGAATCCTCTCGCCCCGACCAATAGAAAATTGAATAAGGACAATGGCGTCGGCGACACTCACCTTGGCCGGCTGGCTGAACGACACGCATGATGGCCGGTGGTGAGGGAGTAGCCGCCGTAGGCGACGAGCCACCGGCGGCGCCGGTTTGGTGGGGTTCACGATGACGGATTCAGGTCTCAAGAAGAGGTCGGCCCCCGTGGCAGGTCCCCGAATCATGGCTCAGCAGGTATGCCTCTAGATGAACAACGGCAAGAAGACCCAGGAGTTGGCCGCAGCCAAGTCCGGCATCAGCGGGCGCATCGCGCGGCGGATCGAGAGCGCGGTGACGCTGCCGTCGCAGAAGCCACAGCGCTATTGGCTCTCCAGGTCTATCGCCGATATCTAGGTTGAGTTCCTCAAAGCATCACATCGTCGACTCTGATTGATTTCCTCGACGATGTCGGCGAAGGCGTGCGACAAATCGGTGCTCGAACGTCGCCCGCGCTACGGGCTTCACCAATTTAGCGAAGTTTCGCGATCTCCTACATGCGTTGTCCACGAATCCCACACTTTCGGTCACTTGACCCGCGTAGTGTTGTCTGGTTGGTATCAGGAGAGCAGCCATGAAAATCGCTCAGATCGCACCCCTTTATGAATCGGTCCCGCCCTGCATGTACGGCGGGACGGAAAGGGTGGTCGCGCACCTGACCGACGCCCTTGTGGACCATGGCCATCAAGTCACTCTGTTCGCGTCCGGCGAGGCTCGAACGCGAGCCACGCTCGTGGCCACGCGCAGTCAGGCGCTCCGCCTGGACCCTGCAATCCTTAAGTCCGATCTTGCGAGCCACCTGTCGATGCTGGATGAGGTACGGCGCATGGCCGACGAGTTCGACGTGCTGCATTTCCACACTGACATGTTGCACTTTCCCTTGTTTGAGGATGTCGCTGGGCGTACCTTGACGACACTGCACGGCCGGCTTGACATCGCCGACCTGCCTGATACCTACCGCCGATGGAAGAAGTATCCGCTCGTGTCTATTTCGGACAACCAACGAAAGCCGCTGCCCGATGGAAATTGGTACGCGACGGTGCACCACGGCGTGGCCGCGGACAGCTATCGGTTCAGCGGTTCGGCACGGGGCGACTACTTGGCTTTCCTGGGCCGCATTTCGCCTGAGAAGCGGCCGGACCGCGCCATCGAGATCGCGAAGCTGTCCGGCGTTCCACTGCGCATCGCCGCAAAAGTCGACAACGTCGATCGCGAGTATTTCGAGCGTGAGATTCGCCCGCTTCTTGACCACCCTTTGGTCGAGTTTCTCGGGGAGATCGGCGATGAGGACAAGAGTCAATTCCTCGGCGATGCGCGCGCGCTGCTATTCCCGATCGATTGGCCCGAACCGTTCGGTCTGGTCATGATCGAGGCGATGGCTTGCGGCACTCCGGTGATTGCCTGGCGTTGTGGCTCGGTGCCCGAGATCGTCGACTCGGGCGTCACGGGCTACATCGTGGACGACGTCGCGCAGGCGGCCGAGGCCGTCGAAACCGTACGGCGTCTGCCGCGCTCGCGGGTTCGTGCCACATTCGATGAGCGCTTCACGGCGCAGGCAATGGCGCAGCACTACGCGCAACTCTACTGGCAGCTAGCGCGCGACAGCCGAGCCAGTCTGCTCGAAGGCGAGGCGGCATGAGAAGACCTGGACCTGCAGGAGCCGTGCCGTGATCACGGCCACGGAAATATCCACGGCGACGCAGGAAGATGCGTGGCCCGCCCCGCCTGCGCGCTCCGGACAGCGGCTTTTCGTCTTGAAGGAAGGCGATACCTTCCTGGTCGCCGATGCGTTTGGCGATGTCACCGGCGAGGGTGACGGCCTCTTCCACAACGATACCCGACTCCTGTCGACTTTCCGCCTCCTGATGGACGGGCGCCAGCCGGCGCTCCTTTCGAGTGCGGTGAGCCAGGACAACGCCTTCTTCACAGCCAGCATGACTAACCACCCGTTGCCACCGCTGGGTGAAACCTCGATGGCCGAAGGCGTGATTCATCTGGAACGGCGTCGCTTTCTGTGGAACGCCTGCGTGTACGAACGCATTTCACTTGCCAACTACAGCGACGCCGCCGCGCGCGTGCCGATCCAACTGCTTTACGCAGCCGACTTCCGGGACATGTTCGAGGTGCGAGGCCAGAGCCGGACCAAGCGCGGCGATCTCGCCGACGCGCAAGTCGACGACCGCGGCGTCGCGTTGCGCTATCAGGGTCTCGACGCCGTGTGGCGCAGCGCCGTGGTGTCGTTCTCGGAGGTGCCGCAACGGTTGACCGAAGGCCACGCGGAATTCGAGGTGCTCCTAGCCGGACGCGAACACTGGACGCTGTACGTCGAGGTGGGGACCACGCAGACCCTGCCGTCGCGCCAGAGGTACCGCAACGCCGCGGCACAGGCACGCTCCATGCTGCGACTGCACCGCCGCCGTGGCGCGCGGCTGCGTGTGTCGAACCGGTTGTTCCAAGCATGGATCGACAAGTCGGAGGCGGACCTCGCATTACTGACCACCGAATTGCCCACCGGCCCGTACCCGTACGCGGGCATTCCATGGTTTGCGACGCCCTTCGGCCGCGATGCGGTGATCACGGCGATGCAAACGCTGTGGATCGATCCGGCCCTTGCGCGAGGTGTGCTTTCTTTCCTGGCGGCTCACCAGGCGCTCGAGACATCGACCTTCCGCGACGCCGAGCCCGGAAAGATCATGCACGAGACGCGCAAGGGCGAAATGGCGGCGGTCAACGAATTGCCCTTCGGCCAGTACTACGGCGGCGTCGACACCACACCTTTGTTCGTCATGCTGGCCGCGGCCTACGCCCAGCGCACCGCAGACTCCGTATTCATCAACAGCATATGGAGCGCGCTGGTGGCGGCAATCGCATGGATCGAGGGCAACATGACGCGCCATGGCGGCTTTTTGAGCTACGCACGCGGAGAGGCCACCGGACTCGCCAACCAGGGCTGGAAGGACAGCCACGACTCCGTCTTCCACGAAGACGGCAGTTCGCCAATCGGACCGATCGCCTTGGTGGAGGTACAGGGCTACACGTATGCGGCACTGCGTGGCATGGCGTCGCTGGCAACCGGCCGCGGCGATGACCTTGCTTCTGCACGGTGGAGCGAGACTGCGTCGTCCTTGGCGGCCCGGGTGGAGCAAGCCTTCTGGCAGGACGATCTCCAGTTCTATGCGATCGCGCTTGACGGCAAGGGCAGCCCATGCCGTGTGCGCGCTTCCAACGCCGGCCACCTCTTGTTCAGCGGCCTCCCCTCGCCCGAACGTGGACGCATCGTGGCTCGGCATCTTCTTTCGGGCGCGTTTGATTCCGGATGGGGCGTCCGCACGCTGCCTTCAAACATGGCGCGCTTCAACCCGATGTCCTATCACAACGGGTCTGTCTGGCCGCACGACGTGGCACTTTGCGCCGCGGGGGTGGCGCGGTATGGCGACCGCGATGGCGCAGTCCATCTGCTGAACAACCTGTTCGAGGCCGCCGCCTTCTTCGGGCTGCGCTTGCCCGAATTGTTTTGCGGATTCAAGCGTTCGCCGGGCGAATCGCCCACCGCCTACCCGGTCGCCTGTCTCCCACAGGCCTGGGCTGCCGGATCGGTGTTCATGCTACTGCAGGCGTGCCTGGGGGTGGAAATCGACGCACAGGCAGACGGCATGCTCATCAACAGACCTCGGTTGCCCGTCGGCATCGATTCACTGAACATCGGCAACATTTCCGTAGGCGCGAGCCGATTCGATCTGGCGTTCCGGCGGGTAGAGGGCGGCGTGGTGGCCTTCGTCGAGCCGGAGGGCGGCGCGTTACCCACGCATGTCGAAGTGCGTCTCTGACGGCGCCGGCCGTGCTTTCGCGCCGGTGCGCGGCCTGCCGTCGCGCTGATCGAAGATGAAACCTACAGCGAACTGCTCAGCGCCCGACGCGCCGCGTGCGCAATCTTTCCGGCCGGCAGCGCCTGCTTCGACTACCCGATTGGTCAGGGCTTTCGTGACCATACTTACAGCGATCCTTGACATCGCCGACCTTCTTCTGAGTTGCTCCTGCCACCTTTTCCGGTTCTGTCGCGATAAGCCTGACGAGGCGTGGCAAGTCCGACGTTGATGTCGCCCAGCGGGTGGCGAGACTGTAGAAGCGATCGGCGTCGGACACGACCAAGCCCGTGGAGCAGCTGAGCTGCCCCTTCTTGATCATGTGCATGAGCTCGATGCCAGCGATCAGGCGAGCCGCGGACCAGAACGATTTGAATCCCATCATCGGCCGCACTCTCCGTTTTGATCGCGCGGTGGTCCTGCTCGACGACGTGGTCGAGATACTTGGACTGACGCAACTCAATGCCCAGACCGCTGTCGGCGATCAGGCCTCTCTCGGCAGCCGTGTTGGCACCGCTCTTGTCGATGGTGACCTTCTCAGGGTAGTTGTGCTGCTCGCTGGCCCGCTCAAAGAATCGGCGCGCCGCCGGCTCTTCACGCCTGGCCGACCTGAACATAGGTCTCGGCGACCCGCCAGGAACGCCCTACGGCGTGCTTTCGCCGACGAAAAAACATGAGCCAGTACGGGCAACATCTTCAGTGCCCAGCGGTGAACCGTCTCATGGTCGACGAGGACGCCGCGCTCGGCCATCATCTCCTCCAAGTGCCGCAGACTCAGCGGGTAGGCCGCGTACCAGCGCACGCATACCAGCATGATTTCCAGTGGGAAATGCAAGCGCCTGATGACGCCTCGAAGCGTTGAGCTCGCGAGTTGGACGTGCAGCGGTACCATGGCTGAATTGTGGCCAACGCCAGCGGCATAGCTGCTGGTCCAGAGAATGGTGCCGGTTGCACACCGCCGTTTGCGCCATCTGCGTGATCAGCGCCTGGGTGTAACGCAGCAGCAAGTGAAGCACCGGGCCGGCCCGGTTGAACTCGTCCTTCATCATCTGCGCCTTCACCCGCCAGCCATGGCCCGCGCTCTGCACCACCGCGCGGCTGGGCGTGGACTCGCCGCCCATGAAGAGGGATATGCCGACGATGCCCTCGTTGCCGACGACCGCGATCTCGGCCGAGGCGCCGTTTTCCATGACATAGAGCAGCGAGACGATGGCGGCGGATGGAAAGTACACGTGGCTGAGCGCGCCGCCCGACTCGTACAGGACCGGGCCCAGCGGCATGTCAAACCCGCTCAAGTTGCGGGAACCAGCGCTGCCACTCGGCTTGCGGCAGCGCAGCGAGCAGGCGGTCCTTTTTTGGGTCGGGCGAAGCGGCCATCACGGAGTTCCAGGGAGGGGACGGCTTCGAGGACTACGTGGTGGTCGTCTTCTACAGCGCATGCAAGAGCTTAGGCACCCGAAACCCCCTTTTATGTTCGCTAACGCACAGACGAGGGCCATCGCTGGGCTTGACCCACGGGCAGCGATTGCTATTGCCTGAAATCCCGGGACCCGCAACGCTCGAAAAGTACGGCTGTGGAATCCCGACGATTGGATCGAGCGCAACCTTGCGCGCGAGGCACATCCGACTCGGCATTGGCGTCACGGGTGATCGACGCCATCCCACGGTCGAGGGATGACGCAACGGACGACGCGCATGTTCGATGGCGCACAGACAAGATGCACTCGACCTTCTACAAATGCTACAGCAAAGGGGGTATCGCGCACTTTGCCAGGTGCCCAAGCAAGGGCGCAGTGAAAGTCTTGCGATCTCCAATTCCGATGGCAAAGAGAGGTTCGTATGAAAACTCAATTCAATCTCAAGGCTTTGACTCTTGTAGTCGCCATGCTGGTTCTGCCAATGGCACAGGCTGCGACGATGACAAAGGCCGAGTACCAAGCCGGCAAGACCCGCATCAGCGCGGACGCCAAGGCTGACAAGGCGACGTGCGCTGCGCTTGCTGCCAATGCCAAGGACATCTGTGTAGAAGAAGCCAAGGGCAAGGAGAAGGTCGCGCGCGCCGAACTGGAATACGGCTACACCACCAAAATCAGCGACCAGAACAAGGTGCTGGTGGCCAAGGCGGACGCGGCCTATGAGGTCGCGAAGGAAAAGTGCGATGACCAGTCGGGCAATGCCAAGGACGTGTGCGTCCAGGAGGCCAAGGCACTCAGGACCAAGGCGCTGGCCAACGCCAAGATGGGCAAGGAGATCGGCGAGGCCAAGCACGACGCCATCCAGGAAAAGCTCGACGCCGACTACAAGGTCGCTACCCAGAAGTGCGACGGCATGTCGGGTGATGCCAAGGCAAGTTGCATGGGCGTCGCCAAGACGAAGTTCGGAAGGAACTGAATCCGGGGATGCGCTGAGGGATTTTCACCAGGAAGTCTGCAAGCCCAGTGGTCTCTGGTCGACCACGGATGTCTTGGTCGAGACCGACATCGCCAGCCTTGCGCAACACATGAAAGCAGGCATCCGCCAGTACAAATCGATCAGCGCGGTGTTGACGGCGTGGAAGCGCTCGAAACGGACAGGACGTGACGCGGACGTTGCCTTGCGCGGTGCTTTCGCAAGGCCGCCGTGCTTTTTCGGAAGCGCTGGCTGGTCACCGGTGGGTCGCCGTGGGATTTGTAGGCCGCGTTGCTGACATTCCTTGTGGAGGCTGGCCTACCTGAAACCGGGCAGGGCCTGCGTATCCTGATGGTTGGTCAGCGCCTAACGACGAAACGCTGACACGAGCAGCAGGTCAAGGGTCTCGTCAAGCAGGTCAAGGGTGAAGCCCAGAAGGCCCACGGCGACGCCAAGGAAGCTCTGAAAGACGTTTGGAGCGAGGCTTCCGCCACCGAACCAAAGGTGGTCGGCACTGTGCTGCCCCAGAGGGCGACGGCGTGCAACGTGTTGAAGGGGATGCAAAATGAAGAAGCACATTGTGAATCCGATACTGGCTCTAGTGGGGCTCATGACCGTGGTCCCCGCGCTGGCTCAGCGCAACGATGGTGGTTTCGAAACCGAGCGGAGGTTTTGTGCGAGTGGCCGTTCGGGAATAGACTTCAACTCTTGTATGTGGCAAATGCAGAACAGGCGGAACGGACAGTGGAACACCGATAACAATGGTTGGAATAACGATAACAATCGCTGGGGCAATAACAATGGCTGGAACACCGATCCCAATCGGTGGGGCAACAACACCGGATGGAACCAAGGTCAGAATGGTTGGCGTCCTCCACCATCTTCGGTTCCGAGATTGAGCGACATGCAGCAGCGCGCTTTGGACAACTGCATTTTCCTGCAGCGCCCCGAACAGGCCCGATGTCGTGCCACGGTGCTGTCTACAGTCCGATAGCTTGACTGGGCGCGCAAAAGTCGTGACGGCTGCGCTGGCACCGGACTTTCGTCGACCTCGCGGGGCCTGGGAGAATGTCAGCTTGACGTTGCATTCTGGGAATGTGCAATCGCTACATTCCTCCGGCGGCGAGTCTCGGCCTCCAGGCCGGCGTGTCGCAACGAGGTTGTGATGGTCGTGCAGTGCAGAAGGCCTCGCTCTATACCAACAAAATCAAGCTGGGCGGCGACGCGAGCGCCGCTATCTCTATCTGGAAGGAAGGCATGGGTACCGCCGCCTCGCTGGGCGTGGACTTCCCTTGGTCCAATAGCCGAGGTCACCGGATCTGTGGGAACATTCGGACGGGTCGCTCGAAGGGAGACAGTGCCTCCGAGAGCCTGCCTCCCTCGTGCCTTTCTGCACGACACGTGAAAAGGAGAACGCAATGAAACGTCGCAAACTACTCTTCATCGGTGCATCGCTGGCATCGTTGCTGGCCCGCGGAGCCTACGCGCAGGACAACGCTGCCAAGCAGGCCGAGGTCAGGGCAAAGGCCAAGCAGGCGCTCGAGGACTTCTACAAGGCCGATGCCGAGATCAAAAACGCGGTAGGCAACGCGCCGGGTTACGCCGTGTTCACGACTTACGGTTTGAGCTTCGGCCTTGGCGGAGCGGGCGGGAAGGGCATAGCGCACGACAGCAAGTCCAAAAAGGACACGTACATGAACATCGCCCAGGCGAGCGCAGGCCTGCAGATCGGGGCCTCCGACACGCGCTATCTCTTCGTGTTCAAGGATTCCAAGTCGCTGGCCGAATTCATCGACAACGGCTGGGATGCCTCGGCCGGCGTTGCCGCGGGCGCAGGCACCGGCAAGGACGAGGCCAATGTCAAGGCGGGTGCTGTCGCGTTCTCCGGCGGCACCGCTTATGTGCTGACCAAGGCCGGCCTACAGGCGGGGGTTTCCCTCGGAGGCTCGAAGGTCTGGAAGGACAAGGACCTGAACTAGGGTTCGGACGTGAATCGCGCCGTGCGCTCGACCGCGCCGAAGGCCTGGGTGTAGCAGGAGATCGCATCTCATGAAGCATCGATTCAGAGCATGCGCGAAGCACTGCTGCCAGCGTTTCGAGTTCCTCCTGCGACGCCGGTGCGCACCTCGGTAGGCGCGCGCGATCGGCGCGAGGACGGGTCGCCTTCGGCGCTACGATCTCGCACCCTCGGGCTGGAGGCGCCGGATTGGTGCCCGCACTGTCAGCCCCCGTTGCAGGCGCACCCAGCTCGGCGGGACTCACGACCGCGGCGCTACCGACCCCTATGCGACGATCCCGGCGAACAAGAACTTCCACCCGAACGTGGTGGCTCCCCAAGCCGTACACGACCCGGGAGTTGGGAATCGCGCTGGCGCACTGCAAGCGATAAGCGCACCCGCATGCGTTCTGAAGCAGCCAGGAGAGCGCGACGCTCTTGATCGCCAGGCATTGCGAAACCAGTCCTACGATTCGACTGCGTGAGTGACTACGCGTGGTTGCTGAGATGATGCCTACCTTAGTTTCCGGAGCGCCATTGCTCCGATGACTTTAAGAGGCATTCATATGGCTAACCAATCAGGACAGAACAACCCCAATCAACCCAGCAATCCCGGCCAACAACAGCAGGACCCGGGGAAGCAACAACCGGGGCAAGGCAGCCCGAGTAATCCGGGGCAGCAACAGCAAGACCCGGGCAAGCAGCAGAGCGGGCAACAACCAGGTCAAGGTACGCAACAGCAGCCTGGCCAAAAGCGCTGAAGGTAGTTCGCCCGGTCGACACCGGGCGGCTGATCGTCAGGTCTCACCCCGCGCGATCCCGGCTTCGCGCATGGTCACGCGAGCACCCGGGTGGGCCGCGCGGGCCTGGACCAGATTCGAGCGTGCAGCAGCCGGGACCTTGTCGTCGTCGCGGTGCAGCCAGGTCTTGGCCGCCTTCAGCACCGACAGGTCGGCGCCCTTGGCGAGCTGCGCCAGCTCTTCGCGGGTGGCACGGCGCATTTCGCGTGCATAGCCGGCCATGACTTCATAGCGGTTCGCGATCACGGCCTCGAGGGTCTTCTCGTTGGCCACCGGCACCACGTCGCCCAACTACTTTCCGCCGCACTTTCGGGTGCACTCCGCCTGAACTGAGCGGCGGCGTAGCGACGGCGACCGCGAAGCGGTGGACATGGCCGCCCTTCGTTCGGCGGTGCAGGTCATCCATGCGCAGGCAGTCCCCAACGTCGGCTTCTCCGTCGTTCGCCGCAGCAGTTTGAGCGGCGGCAACCAGTCAAATTCGGGAGCTGATCGCGCCACTGCGGCTGGCCGGGCCGACGAGCGACAACCTGCCGGTCGCGAAGCAAAACTCAGACGTCAGCTCTCAGGGGTTTCCGACTTCGCCAGAATCCGACTAGAAGCAACACGCCTGAACCGAAATACAGGTCAAGGACGCCAAGCAAGCGTGAAATCAGACCGCTGCATTCACCGCATCCTTCAAGGACTTGCCAGCAGTGAACTTCACGGCCTTGCTCGCCTTGGTGGTCATCGGTTCGCCGGTCGACGGATTGCGACCCGAACGTTCGGCGCGGTTCGAAACAGTGAAGTTGCCGCAGCCGACCCGCTGCACGCCCTCGCCTTTTGCCAAGGTGCAGGCCAGGTTCTCGAGCGCGGAATCAAAAGCTCGGGCAGCGTCGGCCTTGGTGAGGTTGGCATGCGCGACGACGGCTGCGATGAGTTCAGTCTTGGTCAAAACAGGGTTTTCTTCCAGTCGCACGGTGGCAATCGAGGTCGGGCATGCGGCAACCTTGGCATTCGGTTACCTGGATTTCTGGCCGAGCACGACCGGGGCGCCGCAGGGCTCGTCCGAATCGTCCATTGTTGCCGAATCGTGGTTTTCGCTTCGCTGACGGCCCGCCTGGCGGTGGGTTCGACCGGCGGAAGCGACGCCTTCGACGATGGCCGGGTGGCGCTCTACGGCTGGGATCGAATGATGCGTATCGGCGCCAGATAGGGACGACGACCCGATAGGGTAAGCGTCCCACTAGGCTCGCTCAACGAAATGTACACGTCGGCTCGGACACATATCCGTAACCTCGCTTCACGAAATTGCCATATCGGTTCTAAGTGGTGTTTCGCAACGACAGCAGAGGAGATGCGCATGGATTTCGAGTACATCGTGTTTGGCGCGCTGATGGCCTTCATCATCGCCTGCTGCCTTGTCGACCTGGGGCGGCGCACTCCGTCGATGGATCGCGCCATGAAGGACCAACTCCGGCGCTCGTCGGACACGATTCGTGGCGCACCCTTGAACTAGCCTCCTCGCCACCACAGGCGCTAAACGCACCCGTGACGCGTCTACACGTACCACGGATCCACGCTCAGCGGACCGTGCGGCAGCGCACAGACGGGGCCCACGAATCGCTCCATGCTCCAAGGCGACAGTCAGTCCGGCGCTGGTAGAGGTTGCTTCGGCACCCACTCGCAAGCGTGGTACCTCGATGCCGGCGACTGTCCCAGATTCTCCAGACAAAGAGGTAACCTGAATTCGGAGCAAAGTCATGGACCCGGCCGCCGTAGCAATGTCTGAGGATTTACTGATCGCGCAGGCCTCCGCTGCACGCCAGCTCGCTCACGACAGGATCGTTCTCGCCTTTCGGGAGCAACTGTGCGGCAATGGGTCCGGTCCGTCGGAGGGCGATCTGCAGGCTTTCGCCAGGCATGTCCTCGTGGAGCAAACGCTCCTGCACCTGAGGCAAGGGGGCGCCCGAGGTTCCCGCCTGTCGGAGGCATCGCATGACGAACGCGCAGTTTGAACATCACGGGCACCAGGTGACGATCAACGTCTTGCACACCGGGGAGCGTTGGAGCTGGTCCTATCAAATCGACGACCGGATACCTGTCGCGAATGTCGAAACCGGTGCGCGCACTGAGGGAGCGGCGCTCCACGAGGCAAGGCACGAAGCCATCGCGGCGATCAAAGCGCTCATCGACAACCAGTAGTCTCTGACCGGCGCCCCTTTCCACTCCCGCCGGTCGAGAGGCCTTTGCGTTTTTGAGCGCCCTGCGATAGGTTTCGACATAGCTGGACGCCATCCGTGTGGAGGTATAGGACGAGGCATTGGCGAGTCCGACCTTGCGCATCTCGCCAGGCCGGGACGCCGACCCTTCGATCCTTGCGGCAATGGCCGCGGCGTCGTCGGGATCGATGTAGACCGCGCCCTCCCCACCGCTCTTGTCGCTCGCATGTGTTCGGTATCGAACAGACGCTGATGGCGTCACTCGCTACCCTGTCGTCATTCCATCATCGGGCGACGTAATGTCACTTTCCCTGTTTGCCGCCGAGACTCTGGTCTTCGACTATCTGAATGGGCGCGTCATGCCCGACGCCCCGCACCGCGCTTTCGTTCTCGCGGTCGAGACCAGGCTGGTGAACGGCCTGGTGCCAGTACTCGGCGAGACCCTGTGCGCCGAGATCGATAGAGAGGCCACTGCGCCAGCCGTCTGGTCGTCCGAATCCATCTTGAGCGCAGTCCTGGAGCACAGAGCGAATCTCCACATGGCCCCCCAGCGAATGAGGGCACTCCAGTCGACGTAGTCGGTTTGCCTCCATGAATCAGCTCGACGACATCGCAACGAAGCTCCTGGGTTCGCCTTTCGGCGCCCTCGACGAGCGGACCCGGCGTATCGCGCGACATGTCGCGGAGCGAACGCCCGTTTCGCGCAATGTCGTGCAGGACGCCGATGCCGGGCAGTCAAGGGGCCAGCGCGCGGCAGACGCGGTCGCGTCGTTCGGAGGCTCCTGGACCTTCGTCGGACTCTTCGGCGCCACCATGTTGCTGTGGGTCGCGCTCAATGCCCTGCTCCTCGCGACGCGCGGCACGACCTTCGACCCCTACCCGTTCATCCTGCTCAACCTGTTTCTCTCCATGCTGGCGGCAGTGCAGGCGCCGATCATCCTGATGTCGCAGAACCGGCAATCCGAGAAGGACCGGATCCATGCGGAACACGACTACGAGGTCAACCTCAAGGCCGAACTCGAGATCATGCTGCTGCATGACAAGATCGATCAATTGCGCGAGAGGCAATGGGAAGAACTGCTGGAGATCCAAAAGCAGCAACTTGCGCTGTTGACGGGGTTGATCGAGAAACGAGCGCAGGTGCCATAGCGCCCCCGATCTGTGCGATGGCGCACAGAAGGGCCCAGTATCCCTATACTGGCCTTGCGTCGGACGCGCTGCGGGAGCGCGCTCCGAACGAATCCGATTTCCAAGGAGGTTCGTCATGAGTCAATCCTCCGACCCGTTGAGCAACCGTCTGCTAGCCGCCCTGCCCGAGGCGGAGTGGGCGCGGTGGCTACCGCAACTCCAAGCGGTCGACATGCCCTTGGGCCAGGTGCTTTACGAATCCGGCAAGACACTGAGCCACGTGTACTTTCCGACCACCGCCATCGTGTCCTTGCTGTACGTGATGGAGAACGGCGCCTCGGCCGAGATCGCGGTGGTCGGCAATGAGGGCATCGTCGGAATCTCGCTCTTCATGGGAGGCGAATCGACGCCCAGCCGCGCGGTCGTGCAGAGCGCCGGTCGGGGTTTCCGGTTGACGGCGCAGGTCATGAAGGACGAGTTCGACCGGGCCGGCCCGGTGCTGCACCTGCTGTTGCGCTACACGCAGGCGTTGATCACGCAGATGGCACAGACCGCCGTGTGCAACCGGCACCACTCGCTGGACCAGCAGTTGTGCCGATGGCTGCTGCTGAGCCTGGACCGCCTGGAGGGCAGCGAGCTCGTGATGACGCAGGAGCTGATCGCCAACATGCTCGGCGTCCGCCGCGAAGGGGTGACGGAAGGGGCGCTCAAGCTGCAGCATGCGGGTCTGATCCGCTATTCGCGTGGCCGTATCTCAGTGCTCGACCGCGAGGGACTGGAGGGCCGCACCTGCGAGTGCTATGCGGTGGTCAAGAACGAGTACGACCGGCTTCTTCCTTCGACGACCGCGATCTGATCTCCCTCCGGCACCGCAATTCATCCCGGGGTCTGCCCGCTGGCAGACAGTCGCACTGCGCGACTGCGGGCAGACTGGCGCCACCCACGCACAGGCGGTCACGAGCGTGTGCTCACCGGCGGGAGATCGATCGTCGCACCCGCAGAATTGCCTTTATCTGGCGCGCAGGTGCTTGACCGTGCCCGACGTCCTCTCCATCGCAGTCGTCGTAGACTGGCCCGATTCTGCGAGGAGATCCGACGCCGCCTGTACCTGTTGCGCCCACAGGCTCTGCCCCTGGGTGGACCAACCCATAAGGCTTGCCGAGTACTCTCGCGCGAACGTGGAGTAGTTCTCCGTGAGCTTGCGGATCAGGTCCGCATAGACGTCGGAGACGACGACGCGACCGAAAGATTGCTGTGCCAGCTCGAAGTACTTTTGGACGTTGGCGTTCGCCATTTCGAACATCGCCGGCGACTGCGCAAAGTTCGTGACGAGCGCCGCATTGGCCGAGGCCAGGTTGGTGAAGGGTTGGGTCATGTCGTTCATGCGTACCTTTTGCCGGCTACCGCCGGCCATCGAAGCTGCCGGAGAAAAGGTGCCCCACCAACAGCTTCGGTAGCGGCGCACCGAACCGGAACAAGGCCTGCTGCTCTTGCATTTCGATTCGCTCGCAGAGGCCGCCAGCTGTCGCGCCCAACCTCTGCCGCCTTTATACGGGTCGTCTTGTCACGCGTCTGTGCGTTGGAGCACGTAGAACTCCATGTTCGAGGGGGCTTCCGGAAAAGATCGCCATCTAGACGGGCAGGGGTGGCATGGGTTGCGCATCGGGCCGCGTTCCATGGGGCCACCTCGTGCCACCCCTTCGAGGACGTCGTCGCCCTCGCGCAGCGACAAGCCTCAGCTTGAAGCTGTCGGGTTCACGATCTTCGAGGCCTCCGCCACCTGCTGAGTCATTTGGGCCTGTGCTTCGGCGGCCATCCCCATGAGGCTCTCGGCGTGTTCTCGCGCGAAGGTCGAGTAGTTGTCCGTGAGACTGCGGATCAGGTCCGCCTGGGCCTCGGAGGCGGGCATCCCTCCAAAAGCCTTTTGCGCCAGTTCAAGATACTTCTGCGCGCTCGTATTGACCAGATCGGCCATGTCCTGCGACTGCGCGAAACGCGTGATGAGATCCGCATTGGCGGCGGAAAGCTTGACGAAGGGTTGTGTGAGATTCTGCATGGAGGCCTTCTTCCGAGTTTGCTGATCCAAGCATCGTTTATAGGACGCTATCGCCATCGGGTCTGTGCGCTGGCAGACAGTCGCAACGAACAATTGCGCGCAGAGTGGTTCGTCCCACTCCACGGAGCATTCTTTGGCCGCGAACGAAAATCACCTCATCGAACTGCTCCCGCTCAACGACCGCAGGCGTCTACTGGATGTCTGCGAACCGATTCATCTGGTCCTGGCCGAGGTGATCCACCAGCCCGGTGCAGCCACCCGGCACGTCTACTTCCCGGTTGACGGCTTCATTTCGCTGGTGGCGCAGATCGACGAGCACCCCGGGCTGGAGGTCGGCATGGTGGGTCGCGAAGGGATGCTGGGTTCGAATATCGTGCTCGGCGTGGAAATTGCTCCCTTGCGCGCGCTGGTGCAGGGCGCCGGCGCGGCCTGGCGCATCACCGCTGCCGACTTCCGGCGCGAGCTTGCACGCAGCGCGCCCCTGCAGAGGGTGCTGGACCGCTACATACAGGTCTCGCTTTCGCAACTGGCCGCGTCGGCCGCCTGCCTGCGTTTTCACCAGATCGGCCCGCGCCTGGCGCGTTGGCTCCTGATGAGCCAGGACCGCGCCCATGCCGACAGCTTCCACGTGACTCAAGAATTTCTGGCCTACATGCTGGGTGTGCGCCGCGTCGGTATCACCCTGGCCGCCGGCTCGCTGCAGCGCAGCGGGTTGATCGAGTACAACCGCGGCACCCTCAGCGTGCTCGATCGTCCGGGACTCGAAGCAACGGCCTGTGCCTGCTATGCCGCGGACAGGAAAAGCTACGCCGGATTGCTTTGACCCGGTGCGCGGCATCCGACGGCCGATGCGCTGCTTCTGTACGCTGCCGAACTGACGACCGGCCGTGCGCGGCGTACAAGGGAACATCGGGCTCAGTCCCTGTTCACGCGAGGCATCATGGAATACGACCGCGACTCAGTGCGCCTCTCCTATCACGGCTGGGAGATACGCAGCCACCTCACCGGTGTTTTCTTGGACGGCACCGTGGCCGCCGGGGCGATGCTGTACTTCGAAGAGACATGCAAGTGCCACATCATCTCCTGCAGAAAATTCGCCGACGGCGGGGATGCCATCCATTCCATCGAAACCAGGGCGTCGCTCTGGATCGACGGCCGCGAAAGCAACCCCAGGACCTCCCATGTCGAACCCTCCCTACTTTCATGAGGCCTCGGGCTCCGTCCATTTGGGTGCCCATCGATGGCGCACTCGTCGGTGCGACCATTCGAAAGGAAACACTGCACTACTGCTCTCGGTCGACGGCCATCGATGACCAGCCGCTGGAGACCTACCAGCTTCACGCCCAGGTCATCGATGCGGCCGTGCGCAGGCGCGTCTCGGGCGGCTCCATCGAACCGGTGATGGTTCGCGACTACGACCTGCACGACGCTGTGGGCAAGGGCATCGAATAGGCCCGCAGGGCGCACGGGCCGAGAGGGCCGAACGACACTTCAGTGTCCGGACGCTCCCTCCGCGCCGATGCCGGTCTCCGAGCGCACCTGCTGCGCCAGGAACCCGGCCCGGTCCTTGGCCGCGCGTGGGCTCTTGTCGAGAACGGAGAACAACCAGATCCCGACGAAGCCGATGGTCATGGAGAACAGCGCGGGCGACTGGTACGGGAAGAGCGCGGAACCCTTCGGATTGCCGAGCGTCGCTTCCCACACTGCCGGCGACACGACGGTCAGCGCCACCGACGAGACGAGCCCCAGAAATCCGCCGATGACCGCGCCGCGGGTGGTGCAGTCTTTCCACAGCACCGACATCAGCAGCACCGGGAAGTTGGCGGAGGCAGCGATCGCGAAGGCCAGGCTCACCATGAACGCGATGTTCTGCTTCTCGAAAACGATGCCCAGGACCACCGCGACGAAGCCCAGCGCCACGGTGGTGATGCGCGACACCCTCAGCTCGGCCACGCTGTCGGCCTTGCCCTTCTTGAAGACGGTCGCGTACAGGTCGTGCGACACCGCCGATGCACCGGACAAGGTCAGGCCCGCCACCACGGCCAGGATGGTTGCGAAGGCCACCGCCGAGATGAACCCGAGGAACACGTTGCCCCCCACCGCTTTCGCGAGGTGGACCGCCGCCATGTTGCCGCCGCCGAGCAGCCCGCCCTTGGCGTCGAGGAACTGCGGATCGGTCAGCACGAAGGTGATGGCGCCGAAACCGATGATGAAGGTCAGCACGTAGAAGTAGCCGATCCAGGTGGTTGCCCACAGGACGGACTTGCGCGCCTCCTTGGCATTGGGCACCGTGAAGAAGCGCATCAGGATGTGCGGCAAGCCGGCGGTGCCGAACATCAGCGCCATGCCGAAGCTGATCGCCGAGATCGGGTCTTTGATGAAGCCTCCCGGCCCCATGATCGAGAAACCTTCGGCTGCAGCCTCGGCGGGCGGCTTGCCCGCGGCGGTTGCGATGGCGGTCTTCACTTCGACCGCCTTCGCGAACATCGCCTCGGGGCTGAAGCCGAAGTTCCATAGCACCATGAAGGCCATGAAGGTGGCTCCCGCGAGCAGCAGGCAGGCCTTGATGATCTGCACCCAGGTCGTCGCCGTCATGCCGCCGAACAGCACATACACCATCATCAACGCGCCGACGATGACCACCGCGATCCAGTATTCCAGGCCGAAGAGAAGCTTGATGAGCTGCCCCGCTCCGACCATCTGGGCGATCAGGTAGAAGGCCACGACGACCAGCGTACCGGATGCCGCGAACACGCGCACGGGCGTCTGCTCGAAGCGGAAGGCCGCAACATCGGCAAAGGTGAACTTGCCCAGGTTGCGCAACCGCTCGGCCAGCAGGAAGGTCACCACCGGCCAGCCGACCAGAAAGCCGATCGAATAGATCAGGCCGTCGAAGCCGCCGATCATCACCGCCGCGGAAATGCCAAGGAACGAGGCGGCCGACATGTAGTCGCCCGCGATCGCCATGCCGTTCTGGAAGCCCGTGATGCCGCCGCCGGCGGTATAGAAGTCGGCCGCGCTCTTGGTCTTCGCCGCGGCCCACTTGGTAATGAAAAGCGTGGCGACGACAAAGGCGGCAAACATTCCGATGGCCGTCCAGTTGGTGGGCTGCTTTTCGAGCTGGCCGAGATCGGCGCCGGCGGCCTGGGCCGCTTGGGCTGCCGCCAGCAGAACCGCCAGGCCCAGCGGCTTCGCAAGGAGGGCGCCGCTCATTTCAGCGCCGCCTTGGCGATGGCGTCGGTCAGCCTGTCGTATTCGCCATTGGCCCGGTTGACGTAGATGCCGGTAATGACGATGGTGAAAACGATGACGGCGAGCCCGATCGGCATGCCGATCGTCGTGACGCCGCTGCCCAGCCGGGTTGCAAGGAACGGCTTGTCGAAGGCGACCAGCAGGATGAAGCCGTAGTACACGACCATCATTGCCGCCGCCAGCCACCAGCCGAAACGCGAACGCTTGGATTTGAGCGCCTGGTAGTTCGGGTCGCGCAGGATTCTCGACGTCAGATCGTTTTCCATGGTCAGTTCCTTTCCATGAGCTGATCGAGGACGGCCGGGTTCTCGAGCGTCGAGATGTCCTGCGTGATCGCTTCGTCCTTGGCGATCGACCGCAGCAGGCGTCGCATGATCTTTCCGCTGCGAGTCTTGGGCAGGTTGTCGCCGAAGCGGATGTCCTTCGGCTTGGCAATGGGGCCGATCGCCTTCGCCACCCAGTTGCGTAACTCGGTTGCAACCTTTCTGGCTTCATCGCCGGTCGGCCGCGGGCCTTTCAGCACGACGAAGGCGCAGATCGTCTCACCCGTCGTCTCGTCCGGACGGCCCACGACGGCCGCCTCGGCCACCAGCGCCGTGCAGGACACGAGCGCCGACTCGATCTCCATCGTGCCCATGCGGTGGCCCGACACATTGAGCACGTCGTCAATGCGGCCGGTGATGGTGAAGTACCCTGACTCAGCGTCGCGGATGGCGCCGTCGCCCGCCAGGTAGTAGCCCTTGAGCTCCGGCGGAAAATAGCTGCTCTTGAAGCGCTCGGGATCGCCCCAGATGTTGCGGATCATCCCGGGCCAGGGTTTCTTCACCACGAGGAGCCCGCCTTGGCCGTTGGGTACGTCGTTGCCCGTTTCGTCGACGACAGCGGCTGCTATTCCGGGGAAGGGCAGCGTGCAGGAGCCCGGCACCAGCGGCGTCGCGCCAGGCAGGGGCGTGATCATGTGGCCACCGGTCTCGGTCTGCCAGAAGGTGTCGACGATGGGGCAACGGCCGCCGCCGACGTGCTGGTGGTACCACTCCCAGGCGGCCGGATTGATCGGCTCGCCCACCGAACCCAGGATGCGCAGGCTGCTGAGGTCATAGCGCCTCGGATGCACCGCCTCGTTGGCCTCGGCCGCCTTGATCAGCGAGCGGATGGCGGTCGGCGCGGTGTAGAAGACGCTGACCCTGTGGTCCTGGATCATTTTCCAGAAGCGACCCGCATCCGGGTACGTCGGCACGCCTTCGAAAATGATCTGAGTCGCTCCGATCGCGAGCGGACCATAGGTGATGTAGGTGTGGCCGGTGACCCAGCCGATGTCGGCAGTGCACCAGAACACGTCTTCGTCCTTCAAGTCGAAGGTCCAGGTCGAGCTCACCGCTGCGTGCACCAGGTAGCCACCCGTCGAGTGCTGCACGCCCTTGGGATTGCCGGTCGACCCCGAGGTATAGAGGATGAACAGCGGGTGCTCCGCACCGACCCACTCGGGCTCGCAGGTGTCGGCCTGCGCCTGTGTTTCCTCGTGCATCCAGCGGTCGCGCGAAGCCTCCCAGGCGATCTGGCGGCCGGTGCGCCGGTACACGATGACGTCCTTGACCGACTCGCAGCCGCCAAGCGCCATCGCTTCGTCGACAATGGCCTTGAGCGGAAGCTGCTTGCCGCCGCGTAACTGCTCATCGGCAGTGATCACCATCACAGCCCTCGCCCCCGTGATGCGCTCGCGAAGGCTTTGCGCCGAGAAGCCGCCGAACACCACCGAATGCGTCGCGCCGATGCGGGCGCAGGCCTGCATCGCGACGACACCTTCGACGCTCATCGACATATAGATCACGACGCGATCGCCCTTCTTGACGCCGCGCGCCTTCAGGGCGTTGGCCATGCGGCAGGTGCGCGCCAGCAGGTCGCTGTAGGTGACGCGGTGGATGCGGCCGTCGTCGGCCTCGAAGAGGATGGCCACCTTGTCGCCCAGGCCGCGCTCGACATGGCGATCCAGGCAGTTGAAGGAGGCGTTCAGCGTGCCGTCCTCGAACCACTTGAAGAACGGCGCCTCTCGCTCATCGAGCGATGCCGTGAAGGGCGTCTTCCAGCTCACGAACTCTCGGGCCAGCCGTGCCCAGTAGGCACCGTGATCGGCGTCGGCCTCGGCCACCAGTTTCAGATAGGCCGGCATGCCGGATACGTGTGCGCCCTTCATGGCAGCCTCTGGTACCGGATAGATGATCGCTTTTTCGCTCACTGCATCTCCTTGCGTGGCGAAGCGAGCTTCCATCAGTCAAAACGCTGAAGGTCCGCACGCCAACAGCCCTACCCTGCGCTCGTGCTGCGCTTGGGTCTGTGCGGTAGCACACCAAGGGGGGATTCCTCGGCGCCACGGGGACCTCGAACGAGTTCTTCGACCCCTCCGGGGCGGACGGTTCGTCCCAATGTGCGGTGACGCACGGACCGGGACTACCGAGGAGGCGCATCCTTCTGGCTCGTATGCGAGCGCAAAAAGCTCAGATCGGTTGACGCCGCGATTGAGGAGGGTAAAGGATCACCATGCCTATGCAACTGCTCCAGCGCCTATGTTGCGCTCGACTTCCCATGAACATCGATGCCGACGACGACATCGAGAAATGTGCCGTGCTTTTCACGGCCAGACTGATCGAAGCGGATATTCCTCCTGCGTCGAATCGACGGGGCGCGCGTACTTATTCGGGGCATGCCACGGTGATGCGCGTGACGGAATCCGGCAAGACAGCATCTGCAACACGGCCTGCGAGTGCTGGAAAGTACGACGAACCAAGCCCCCCTGCTGAAAACGGCAGTGGAGCGCCGCAGCAATCCTAAAGATTCTCGGGCTTGCGGCGCTGCGGCAAGTTGTTCGTTCACTGTCTCCATTAACTCATTGTGAGCCGCAACGATTCAAAGACCTGCCAGACTTAGACGCTAGGAGGCCGCTGTGGAGCGTTTGCTGCTCCGACGCAATAGCGTCGCCCGCTCAGACGTTGATCTAGCGTGGCGCCGCCCGTGGGTGCGAGCATGGTTCGCATGGAGCCGTTTCAGGAGCACCGCGGGACGGGCGCCGTCAACCCTTCGACCCCTTCTTCACCACGAAGGACGTCGGCAAGGGCTCGGGCTTGGGCTTGGGCTTGGGCTTGGGCTTGGGCTTGGGCTTGGGCTTGGGCTTGCCGCAGGTGTATGGTTTCGTGCAGCCGGCAGTGGCAGGCTCACGCTCGACAGCCGCGTCGGCGTCGGCACCGTCGTCACATTGCTCTTGCCGCGCTCGCTGCAGCGACCTGTCGATGCTGTCGATGCCTCCAACGGAGCAGCTGATCCGCGACGGTCTACCGCCGGCCGACGTTCGACGTCGTCATCCGAATTAGCCTTCTCCAGCGCCCGATAATTGGCGTCCAACAGGTGCTGTTGCGGGTACGGCTTCTGCAGAAAATCAACGGCTCCGTCCTTGATGGCCTGGAAGGCCGGCGGCTGAATATCTTCAGTAGGGCCGCATTGATGAGCAGTGTCTATGATTGCTTCGGTCGCCAACTGGCACCCGGCCGCTTCCGGGCCAATACCGGACGGAGACTCCCTTGATGGTCGCCTGTACTGAGACCAAGCCGTCTAAACGTTAGAGAAATGACTCGCCATGAACAAGAGTCTCGTCGCTTCGCTGGTGTTGGCCGTCTTCGCGTGGAGTTCGTACGCCGCAGACATGGACATCCGCCTTGCCGGGCCCATCGTCAAGAAAGGGCTGCCTTCGGGCTCCGGAATGACCTGGCACGCGGGACAATACTCCGTGGTCGGGGACGATTCGCCCTATCTGTTCACGCTAAACCGGCAGTTCGCCATCACCGATCGCTTCCCGCTGCAGAACTATCCGGTTCGAAAGAACGGCCGCATCGCCAAGGACATCAAGCCGGACTATGAGGCGATGGCCATCGTGCAGTCGGATGGGGCTGACTGGAACCTAATCCTTGGCTCAGGAAGCAAGAAGGGGACGCGGGAAACCGGGCTCCTCGTCTCCACGGATGGCAAGCCCACAGTGCATGTACGGGACATGGCCGTACTCTATCGGGACTTCGCCGCCCTAGCGGGTTTCAAGGCTGGTCAGACGGTCAACATCGAAGCCCTGGCCGTGGCCCATGACGATGCCTATTTTTTCAACCGAGGCAATGCCGTCCGGAACATCCTTTTCAAGGTGCCGCTCGGCGACCTTGTGGCCTACATGACCGGCAAGGCCGACCGAATCGCAGACATCCGGCTGCATGAAGCCAGGTTGCCGCAACTGAAGGGAAGCGAGGCGGGATTCTCGGGGGCCGACTACTGGCCCGAGATCGACTGCCTGGTCTATAGCGCCTCGGTGGAGGGCGCTGACAACGCCTACGCCGATGGTGCGGTGCTGGGAAGCTACCTGGGGCTGATTCCCCTGTCCGCCTTGAAAGCGGGCGCCGCGCTCGACCTGACTCGGAGCGCGCAGCTCCTTTCCAAAGCTCGGGCACCGCTGAGGACCAAGGTGGAGTCCATTGCGCTTACGCACACGGAACGACACCGCGCAATCGGTGCGCTGGTCAGCGACAACGACGACGGCAGCAGCGAGTTCTTCGACGTCGTGTTGACCATCACGTCAAAGAAATAAATAGGGGGCGGTAGGCAGCCGACCTTGGATTGCCGCTCGTGATGGGGCCCTCGCGTGGCTTGTCTCATGCTTTGCCCGAGAGCGACAGCCGCCTCCGCGTGCGTTGCCACTTCCTTGGAGAGTTGCGCCCGTACCGCCGCAAGTTGCTCGCTCAGACCCTCCCCCTGTGCCCTCGTCTGCGCAAGCGCAACGGCTTGCGACTGCAACTCCTCGCGGAGCTTTCGCTCGAGTTGTTTCGCCTCCTCGAGCGCGACCCAATGGGTCTTCCGTTCGACCGCGGCTTCTTCCCCGATCTGCAGCCGACGCTTACTTTCCCTGGCCAGATCAGTCTCCAGCACCTTGGCTCCTGGTCGAGCCTGGTCGACCTCCGCCAGGAAGCGCCGCTCATGCGCAAGCTCTCGCGCCTCCAGGCGCTCGCGCTCCTGCCCCCACGTGGTCTCGCGATCTCGCAGTGCCCGCTCGTGATCGGCCCGCATCGTTGCATTCACGCGCTGCTCGGATGAAAGCGACGCTCGTAGCTTGTCGACATCGGTGTCATAGCGCTTGCGCAGGCTGGCAAGTTCGCTCTGGGCCGATGCCGGCTCGCTCCGCAGTGCTTCCAACGCATCGCGCGTCTCCTCGAGCGCTTTCTCGATGGCCGCATTGGTAGCGGCCCACTGTTCCTCGCGCCTCGTCGACTCTGCCTGATCGGCGCAAAGTTGTGCCCTGCCCTGCTCCAGGGTCGCGCGATCCTCCTGCAGCGCCTGATTCGCCAAAGTCGACGCTTCGTGCTTGGCATGGTTCCAGGCGCTGCGCAGGTTGGTCGGCAGATCGTCCTCGGTCGGGACGGCGACCCCTGCCACACGGGCAGAAAGCCGCTCGAACCAGACGTCCAGCATGGGGCTGATGGTGTGGGGCGAGCCACCGCCGAGGTGCTGGCGCACGCGATCGATGGTCGGCTTGAGTCCTCGACCCAGCAACGCGTCGGCTGCCTCGGCCACTTCCTCCAGTTGCACACCGCGCGGCCCTCGCCGTCGCACCGGGCTTCGAGATTCGGACGCCGTGACGCCCATGGTGCGAGTTTGTCGCCCTTATGCGCACCTGAGGCGCAGTTCGAACTGAACTGCCCGACGTCCTCCGCCGAGGTTGTGTCGCGAGAGACGATCCAGCCGCTGGTCCAGACCTTCCACTTCCAGGGCACCGTCCGGGCCGAGTACAGTATCGGGATTTCTGGTTGCGGGACAGCGTACGACCTATGTCGTGATCTGCCCGAAGAACGGTTCAAGCTGTTTCCGACGGGTTCGCGCGTCGGCATCCTGCAGTAGCACCGTAGCGTTTTCAGCGAACGGCTGCGAACCCTCGGTACTGCGCGATCGAATCCACTGGCTCGCGCTCGGGCGTCCACCGATTCTCGGGCGCGTCGGCGTCGGCGTGGCCGAGCGCCATACCGCACACCACCATGAGATGCGGCGGAATTTCGAGCAACTCAGTAAGCAGCTTCGGCACCATCGCCCACGCCATCTGGGGACAAGTGTCGAGGCCGCGGGCACGGGCCGAGAGCATCACGTTCTGGAGAAACATGCCGTAGTCGACCCAGCTGCTCTGCGCAAGCCGCCGGTCGATGGTGAAGATCAGACCCACCGGCGCATCGAAGAAGGCGAAGTTGCGCGCATGCTGGCGCTGCATCGCAGCCTGGTCGCCGCGCTTGATGCCCAAGGAGGCATACAGCGCCAAGCCGTTGCGGCGTCGGCGCCCCAGGTAGGGCTCGACCCATTCGGCCGGGTAGATGTCGTACTCGCTCGCATGCAGCCCGCTTTCGTGATGGAAGGCATGCTGCGCCCGATCGCACAGACGCTGCCTTTCGTCGCCCGCCAACACGATCACCTGCCAGGGCTGAATGTTGGTACCACTCGGCGCGCAGGCCGCCAGCGCCAGGATTTCGGCCACCGTGGTTTGCGGCACCGGTGTCGGGAGAAAGGCGCGCACCGAACGCCGGCCGCGCATGACGGCATCAACCTGCGCGCTCAGACCGATCGCCACTGGTCACCCCAGAACTTGGCGCGCACGTCCTTCTTGAGCAGCTTGCCTACCGCGCTGCGCGGCAGCGTGTCCCAGAACTCGATCGTCTTGGGCGCCTTCGCGCTCCCGAGCTGTGCCTTGCAGATGGCGATGAGCTCGGCCTCTTCCAGCGTCTGGCCGGGCTTGAGTTGCACCACGGCCTTGACCGCTTCGCCCCACTTTTCGTCGGGCACGCCGACCACGATGCAGTCGAGCACCGCGGGATGGTCCTGGATCGCCTTCTCGATCTCCACGGGATAGATGTTGAAGCCACCCGAGACGATCATGTCCTTGATGCGGTCGACGATGGTCACGAAGCCGCGCTCGTCCACCACGCCGACATCGCTGGTGTGGTGCCAGCCGAAGGTCGAGACCGCGGCAGTCTCCTCGGGCTTCTTGTAGTAGCCCTGCATCGTCATCGAGGAGCGCACCACGATCTCGCCGCGCTCGCCGGCAGGCAGCAAATTGCCCTCGGTGTCCATGATGCCCACCCGCACCACGCCAACCGGCTTGCCGGCAGCGCGCACCGCCGCCTCGTCGAAGCTGCCATCGTCGTTGAGGTAGTCGGAGGGCCGCTTGACGAGAATCGGGATCAGTGTCTCGGTCTGGCCGAAACCTTCGTACATGATCGGGCCGAACACGCGCACGGCTTCCTTGAACTTCTCGGGCGCGATCGGCGCCGCACCGACGATGAAGCAGCGCAGCGACGAAAAGTCCGTGGTCTTCGCGCGCGGATGTGCGAGCAGCGCATAGACCGCAGTCGGCGGCAGGAACAGGTGCGAGACTTTTTCCTTCTCGATGGCGTTGAAGACCGCATCGGCATCGAAGCCCGGCAGGATGATCGTCGCGCAGCCGCGCGCGGCGAAGCCCAGCACGATCAGGCCGGCCGCATGCGTCAGAGGCGCGATCACGAGATGGCGCGACTCGGGCGTGGCCGTGAATTCGGTCGCCAGCGCGAGGCCCATCATCTCGAGCGTGCGGTGCGTGTGAACCGCGCCCTTCGACGGCCCCGTGGTGCCGCCGGTGGGCTGGAGGAAGGCGACGGTGCCGGGCTGCTCGCACGTGTTGCAAAACGGCGTCCAGCAGCCGGCCAGCCAATCCTGCATCGAGATGCCATGCTCGGAAGGGCCGTCGATGCAGACATAGAGCCGCGCCTTCGAGAGCCGGGTCTTGAGCACCGGCACGAAGCTGGCGAACTGGCTGTGGAAGAAGACGATGTCCGCATCGAAGTACTCGAGCACCTCGGCATTGGTCTCGATCGTGTTCTTGATGTGCACGGAGAGCCAGGCCATGTCGGCCAGGTTGATGCCCAGGTGCAGCAGCGTGACCCGGTAGTCGTTGGGGGCGTAGATCGCCACGTGCGTGCCGCAGCCCGCTGCCTTCTCGCGCACCAGCGCATGGGCGATGGCGTGTGCCGTGCGCTGCGCCTCGGCGAAGTCGATGCGGGTCTGGCCATCGACGAAGGCCAGGTTGTTGGGGTACTGCGCCGCGGCGCCGTCGAAGTAGTCGGCGATTCTCATGGTATGTCTCTCTCGTTCTTTGGTCTTGGAAGGGGCGGTGCTCAGCGCGCTCGCAGGCGCGCCGCGCCGTCGAGGCGGATGGTCTCGGCGTTCACGTAGGCGTTCTCGACGATGAAGGCGCAGCAATGGGCGAACTCGCGCATGTCGCCGAGGCGGCGAGGCGCCTCCATCTGCTCCTTGAGCGAGTCGAGCACCTTGGCCTCGAGGCCCGCGACCATGGCGGTCAGGAACAGGCCCGGCGCGATCGCATTGACCCGCACCCCGATGGCGCCGAGCTCTCGCGCCGCTGGCATGTTCATGCCGATGATCGCGGCCTTCGATGCCGCATAGGCGGTCTGTCCGACCTGGCCCTCGTAGGCGGCGCCGGACGAGACGTTGATCACCACGCCGCGCTCCTCGCCGACCTCGGCCTCGTTCTTCGCCATCTGTTCGGCGCACTTCGACATCACGTTGAAGACGCCGTTGATGTTGACCGCGGTGGCCTGCGCGAAGCGCGCCAGCGGTGCCGCCTTGCCCTCCTTGCCGAGCAGCTTGAAGCCGGTCGGGATCGCGGCGCCGTTGATGCACACGTGGATGGCGCCGAAGCGCCGCATCACCGCGTCCACCGCGGCCTGCACCGATTCCTCGCTGGCCACGTCGGTCTGCACGAACAGGGCGTGCTCGGCACCGAGCTCGGCCACCGCCTGCTGACCGGCTTCGAGGTTGAGGTCGAGGATGGCGACGCGGGCGCCCTTCTCCTTGACCAGGTAGCCGGCGGTCGCCAGGCCCAGGCCCGAGGCGCCGCCCGTGATCACGATGGTCTTGTCCTTGATGCGCATGATGAATGGTTCCGTGAGGGGATCAGAAGGCGTTCACGCCGGTCAGGGCGCGCGCGATGAGCAGTTGCTGGATCTGGGTGGTGCCTTCGGGAATCGGCGCCACGATGGCTTCGCGGGCCAGTTTCTCGACCAGGAAGTCGCGGGTCACGCCGTTGCCGCCGTGGATCTGCACCGCCTGGCGCGCGACCGTCACGGCGGCTTCGCAGGCGAAGTATTTGGCCATCGCGGCCTCCATCTCGGCCGGCACGCCAGCCTGGATCATCTCGGCGGCGCGGTAGACCATGAGGCGCGAGGCATCGACCTGGGTCGCCATCTCGGCCAGCATCGCGGCGATCAGCTGATGACCCGCGATGAGCTTGCCGTGCTGCTTGCGCTCGGTCGAATAGCGCACCGCCTCTTCCAGCGCGCGGCGCCCGATGCCCAGCCCCTGCGCAGCGACGAAGACGCGGGAGCGCTCGAACATCGACAGCGTGTTCTTGAGCGCCTCGCCCTCGTTGCCGATCATGTGGCTGGCCGGCACGCGCACGTCGTTCAGGAAGATCTGGGCGGTCGACTGGCTGTTCCAGGCGATCTTGTGGATGTCGCGCACCTCGTACGGATGCTCCTTGCGGTCGAGCAGAAAGTGCGTGAGCCCGCGGCGCGGATCGTCGCCGGTGCGGCAGGTGCAGATCAGGAAATCGGAGTAGGAGCCGTTGCTGATCCAGGTCTTCTCGCCGTTGAGCACGAAGTGGTCGCCGTCGCGGCGCGCGCGGGTCTTGATCTCGAGCACGTTGGAGCCGACGTCCGGCTCCGAGATGCCGATGCTGCAGAACAGCTCGCCGCTCACCAGGCCCGGCAGGTAGCGCTCGCGCAGGTGCTGCGGCGCCAGCTGCTGCAGCATGTAGGCGCCGAAGGAATTGATCAGCACCGGCACCGAGAGGTCGGCCGAGCAGGTCGCGACCTCCTCGAACAGCATGATCATCGTGAGCCAGTCGAGGCCCATGCCGCCGTGCGCCTCGTCGACCGTGCCCGAGATCAGGCCGAACCGCGACAGCTCGCGCATGATCGCGCCCATCTGCGCCTTCGGCACGAATTTGTCACGGTATTCCTTGCTGAAGATCGGCTCGATCTCGGCGGCGAGAAAGCGCTGGAGGCCGTCGACGGCGGCTTGCTGCTCTTCGGTTCTGATGACGTGTCCCATGGTGTGTCTCCGTGTGCGGGTTATGGTTTGGCGAGGATCGTGATCGCGACCACGGCTTCCTCGATGCCGTAGAGGCCGCCGCCGTTTTCCTGGATGGCGATGCGCGCGCCCTCGACCTGGCGCTTGCCGGCCTCGCCGCGCAGTTGCGTGACCAGTTCGTGCAACTGGCCCAGGCCGGTGGCGCCGATCGGATGGCCCTTGGATTCGAGGCCGCCGGAAGGGTTGATCGGGATCCGGCCGCCGACCGTGAAGTCGCCGCGTTCGGCCGCCGGGCCACCTTCGCCGAAGGGCACCAGCATCAGCGACTCGGCATTGAGGATCTCGCCCATGGCGGTGGCGTCGTGCACCTCGGCGACATCGACGTCCGAGGGCGACACGCCGGCCTGTTCATAGGCCTTCCTCGCGCCCAGGTGCGCCCCGATCTTGTGCGGCTCGTCGATGCCGCGGGTGCTGCCGGTCTGCACCACGCTGGCCAGCACGCGCACCGCGCGATGGGCATGGCCCTGCATGCGCTTCAGGCCTTCGGCGTTGCACAGCACGACCGCGGCGGCCCCGTCGCTGATCGGCGAGCACATCGGCAGGGTCAGCGGATAGGCGATCGGCGGCGCGGCCAGCACCTGTTCGATGCTGCACGGTTCGCGGTATTGCGACAGCGGGTTGTGCACCGAATGCTGGTGGTTCTTGGCCGCCACCGCGGCAATTTGCCGCTGGGTCGTGCCGTAGGTCTGCATGTGTTGGCGGCAGAAGGCCGCGTAGACGTCCATGAAGACGCTGTAGGGCTTCTCGGACATGGTGCCGGGCGGCGGCACGATGCCCTGCCCCATCGACATCAGCGCGGCCCGGTTCTGCGCCACCGTGGCGACGTCCCAGCCGCCGTCGAAGGCGCTGAACATCTTCGCCTTGTCGGGGATGTTCATTTTCTCGGCGCCGATCGCGAGCGCGATGTCGCAGCTGCCGGCGCGCAACGCCATGGTCGCCAGATTGAAGGCCGAGGAGCCCGAGGCGCAGGCGTTCTCGACGCTGAACACCGGAATGCCCTCGATGCCAAGCCGGCGCATCGCGATCGGGCCCGGGATCGCGGTCTGGCCCTGGAACTGGCCGTTGGTGAGGGTCGAGTAGAAGGCCGAGCCGATGTCGCCGATGCCGCAGCCGGCGTCGCTCACGGCGAGCAGCACGGCCTCTTCCACCATGTCGTAGACCGTCCGGTCGAGCATGCGACCGAAGGGCGTCATGCCGACGCCGGCCACGTAGATGTCGTTCATTGCAGGTTGTCCTCTGGGAGTTGGGCGTTTCAGCGGCCCGTGAAGTTCGGCGCACGCTTCCCGGCGAACGCCGTGAGGCCTTCCTGGAAGTCGGCCGTGCGCATGTGCTGGCGCAGCATCACCTGCTCGTGCAGCAGCGCGTCGGCAGCGGTCTTGTCGGCCGTGGCGCGTGCCACCTGCTTCATGCGTCGAAGCGCGATCGGGCTCTTGCTGCCGATGTGGTGCGCCAGCGCCATCGTGGCGTCGGCCAGGGCGGCGTCGGCATGCACTTCGCAGACCAGGCCGCGGGCCTTCATTTCGGCGGCCGAGAGCGACTTGCCGGTCAGCAGCAGGTACATCGCCATGTTGAGCGGGATCAGCCGCGGCAGGATGGCGGCACCGCCCGCGCCCGGGTAGACGCCGAAGTTGGCATGCGCATCGGCGACGGTGGCGCTCTCGGCGGCGACCACGATGTCGGCGCACATGGCGAGTTCCAGGCCGCCGGCCATGGTCACGCCGTTGAGCGCGGCGATGACCGGTTTCGGAAAGCTGCGCAACTGGCCGAACACGGCGTTGGCGCGGTCCAGGAAGTCGGCCTCACCAGGCGGCAGGCTGGCGCTGGCCAGCACCTCCTTGAGGTCGGCGCCGGCGCAGAAGGCCGGGCCGTTGCCGGTCAGCACCAGCACACGGATCTCGTCGTTGGCCGCGATCTCGGCCAGCCGCCGCTCGAGCTGTTCGAGCGTGGCGAGGTTCAGCGCGTTCATGGCGCGCGGCCGGTTCAGCGTGAGGCGTGCCACGGCGCCGAAGGCTTCGCAGATCAGGATGTCGTCGTTCATGTCTTGTCTCTCTTCAGGGTCTTCCGATGGCTTCGCAGTGCATGGGGGGATGCTAGAAGTCGCATCCCTTCGTCACAGGTCATTGCAACGAATTCACCGGTCCGGAGGATCCGGCGGGCGCGAAGCGCGCCGCATCGCGCTCGTAGCTGCGCGCGGCCAGCAGGAAAAGTGCCGCGGCCACGAAGGACACCAGCGGCGCCAGGGTCAGCGCGGTTCTGAGGTCGATCAGGTCCGACAGCAGCCCGACCAGGAAGGGCCCGGGCGCCAGGCCGAGCAGGCTGGCGCCCAGCACCGCGGTGGCCGTCACCGTGGCGCGCACCGCCGGATGGGTGACGTCCATCACGATCGCCACCGCGCAGCCGCCGTGAGCGACCGCGAAGACCGCGCCTGCGAACACCAGCCCCAGCGCAAGGCCGCCCGGCGGCAGCCCGAACCCGGCCATCAGCAGCAGGCCGCAGATCGCCGCATAGGCGGCCGGCACGACCGCACGCAGCCGTCGCCGCCCGCGGCTCAATCGGTCCGACAGGCCGCCGCCGAACAGCACGCCGAGGCCTGCAGCCAGCACCGCCACCGCGGCCATCAGCGCTGCCTTGCGCGGTTCAAAGTCGTAACAGCGATGCAGGAAGGTCGGCATCCATGCGATCAGGATCGACGGGATCGCCATCTGCAGCCCGAAGGCCAGGAAGCTCAGGTTGCCCGATCGGGCGACGAACACCTGCCGCACGAGATGGGCGAGCGGCAGCCGGGCGCGGCCTTTCGCCCCGAGCGCCGGCGTCACGTAGTCGCGCACCACGAAGGGATAGGCCAGCGCCAGCAGCAGGCCCGGTGCGCCCACCACGAAGAAGGCGCTGCGCCAGCCGTAGCGCGCCGCGACCGCGCCGCCGATCACCACCCCGAGCACCGAGCCGAACAGCCCCGCCGACTGGAAGGCGCCCTGGATCGCGGCACGCCGGCCCACCGGGAACACATGGGCCAGCAGCGCGGCGCCCGCGGCGGCATAGGCGGCCTCGCCGACACCCACCACCGCACGCGCGAGCAGCAGTTGCGTGTAGTTGGAAGCCAGGCCGCAGGCGACGGTCGCGAGGCACCAGACGAAGGCCATCAGCGTGATGCTCCTGACGCGGCCCCATCGATCCGCGAGCAGCGACAGGGGCAGCGTGAGCACGCCCACCACCACCGAGACGATGCTGACCAGTGCGCCCAGTTGCGCATCGGAGACGCCCCAGTCGGACTTGAGGAACGGGAACACCGCGCCGATCACCTGGCGCGACAGGTAGTCCGACAGCATCAGGCCGAAGGTCAGCGCGAACACGGCCCAGGCGTAGCCGCCGGCCGCGGGCGTCGAGGCCGCCATCGGCGCCGCGAGCCGGTCGCCGGTCGCGCTCATGGCGGGGTGCCTCGGGCGCGCGACGGGGTCGCGACCGGCGCCTGGGCATCGCTGCCCGGGCCGCGGCCGAGGAAGAGCTTCATGACCAGCTGCTGGACGCGCGAGCCGTAGGGCGGCCGGAACAGGTGGATGGGAAACCACCGCCGCACCGTGAACACCGACTTGGCGTGCGACAGCGCGCGGAAACCCTCCGGCCCGCGCCAGCTGCCCATGCCCGAATTGCCGCTTCCGCCGAAGGGCAGGTCGCACTGGAACACGTGCCAGGCCCAGTCGTTGATCGTCATGCCGCCCGCATGCACGTCGCGCGCGAGGCGCCTGGCCTCGCGGGTGTCGCTGCCGTAGTAGTAGAGCGCGAGCGGTCGCGGGCGAGCCGTCACGAAGGCGATCGCGTCATCAATCGACTCGCAGGCCAGCACGGGCAGGATCGGGTTGAAGAGCTCCTCCTGCATGATCCGCATCTGCGGCGTTACGCCGGTCACGATCTGCAGCGTGACGATGCGGCCGCCGTCGCCTGCGCCGCTGGAGGTCACGGTGGCGCCCTTGGCCACCGCATCGGCGAGCAGCTCACGCACCCGGTCCGCATGGCGATCGGAGGCCATGCTGGTGTAGTGGGCGTCGGTCACCGGGTCGGGCACCATGCGCTGGAACTCGCGCACCGCAGCGGCGACGAACTCGTCGATGCGTTCGGGCGGCACCAGCGCGTAGTCGGGCGCGACACAGGCCTGCCCGCTGTTGAAAAGCTTGCCGTGGGCGATCGAGCGCGCCACCGTGCCGATCGAGGCCGAGCGTCCGACGATCGCTGGCGACTTGCCACCCAGTTCGAGCGTGACCGGCGTCAGGTTCGCCGCGGCGGCGCGCATGATCTCGCGGCCGATCGCGGGGGACCCCGTGAACACGACATGGTCGAGCGGCAGGCCCGCGAAGGCCTGGCCGACCTCGACCCCGCCGCCGAACACCGCGACCCGCTCCTCCGGGAAGACATCGGCCAGCATGCGACGCAGCACCTCGGTGCAGCGTGGCGAGAACTCCGACATCTTGACCATCACGCGGTTGCCGGCCGCGAGCGCCGCGACCAGCGGGCCGACCGATTCCACGACCGGGAAGTTCCAGGCCGCGATCACGCCGACCACGCCCTTGGGCTGGTAGACCACGCGGGCGCGGTTGCCGAGGAACATCCAGTCGACGCCGCGCCGCTCGCTCTTCATCCATTGCCGCAGGTGCCCGAGCGCATGGTCGATCTGCAGCGCGGGCCCGAGCACGTCGAGCATCTTGCATTCGGATTCCGAGCGGCGGCCGAAGTCCTCGCTCATCGCGCGCGCCAGCGGGTCCTGCCAGCGCTGCAGCGCGCGCCGCAGCGCCAAAAGGTCGCGTCGGCGCTCGGCGAGCGTGGGATACGGCGCCGCCAGGAAGGCCTTGCGCTGCAGGGCCAGCGTGCGCTGCAGGCCGTCGATGGCCGCGTCAGGGGCGCGGGTCATGCGAGGACCGCCGCGGGTTCTGCCGGCTGGGCCTTCGCGGCCTGCGATCCGTCGATGGATGCGGCCGAGCCCGGCACGCGCGCAGGCAGCGCGGCCGCGGCCTTGATCATGTCGGCCGCCTTCTCGGCGATCATCACGGTCGGTGCGTTGGTGTTGCCCGAGACGATGTCTGGCATCACCGAGGCGTCGACCACCCGCAGCCCGGCGACGCCCTTCACGCGCAATTGCGCGTCGACGACATCGTCGGCACCATTGCCCATGCGGCAGGTGCCGACCGGGTGATAGGCGCAATCGGCATTGGCCCGTATCAGTTGCTCGATCTCGGCATCGGTCTGCGCCCAGGCCGAGCTTTTCGATTCGCGGCCGCCGAAGCGCGCCAGCGCGGGCTGCCGCATGATCTGGCGCACCCGCTTGAAGCCGCGCACCAGGCAGTCGACGTCGCTCTGCTCCGACAGGAAGTTGGTGTCGATCAGCGGCGGCGCCATCGGGTCGGCGCTCGCGATCGACACGCTGCCGCGCGACTTCGGGCGCAGCATGCCGGCATGCACCGAGTAGCCGTTGCCCCACAGGATCTTGCGGCCGTGGTCCATGATCTTCGCGACCACGAACACGATCTGCAGATCGGGCACGGTCTCTTCGGGCCGTGTCCGCAGGAAGCCGTTGCCTTCGGCGAAATTCGTCGTCAGCGCGCCGCGGCGGTGCCGCGCCCAATGCACGAGGCCCTTGAGCACGGACCACGCGCTCGACAACGACAGCCCGAGGAGGCCGCGCGAGGCGCCCGCCTCGTAGGTGTGGACCAGATCGATGTGGTCCTGGAGGTTCTTGCCCACGCCCGGTGCGTCGAGTACCACCGGGATGCCGTGCTTCTCCAGGACCGCGGCAGGGCCGATGCCCGAGAGCATCAACACCTGTGGCGACTGCAGGGCACCGGCCGAAAGCAGCACTTCGCGCCGCGCCGCCACGCGCCGGGCGACGCCCCGCGCATCGCGGTAGTCGACCGCCACGGCCCGGCCGCTCTCCATCACGATGCGCGTAGTGCGTGCGCGCGTGACCACGCGCAGGTTGGGCCGCGCGAGATTCGGCGTCAGGTAGGCCTTGGCGGTGCTGCACCGCTCGCCGTTCTTCTGCGTCACTTGCGTGAGACCCACGCCTTCGAGGAACGCGCCGTTGAAGTCCGGGTTGGGCCGATGCCCGGCCTGCACCGCGGCTGCGACGAAGGCGCGCGCGTAAACGCTGGGCTCCTGCACGTCGGCGACGTTCAGCGGGCCGCCGGCACCATGGTGCTCGGTCTCGCCCCAGAACTCGTTGTTCTCGGCCTTGCGGAAGTAGGGAAGCACCTCTGCGTAGCTCCAGCCCGCGTTGCCGGCCGCGGCCCAGCGGTCGTAGTCGCTGCGGTCGCCACGGATGTACATCATCCCGTTGATGGAGCTCGAGCCCCCCAGCGCCTTGCCGCGCGGCTGGTAGCCGATGCGGTTGTTCATGCCCTTGTTGGGCTGCGTCTTGAAGGCCCAGTTGAAGATCGGATAGGGCATCACGATCGGCAGGCCGGCCGGGCACTGGATCAGCGGGCTGTGGTCGGGGCCGCCCGCCTCCAGCAGGCAGACCTGCACCTCGGGGTCTTCGCTCAGCCGGGCCGCCAGAACGCAGCCGGCCGAGCCGCCGCCGATCACGATGTAGTCGGCCGTGCGCGGATCGATCTGGACCGGCGTAGACAAGTTGGATACTGGAGTCGTCATGGGGTGTAGACGATGTGCACGTCCGCGATGCGGCCGTTGAAGCGGAACGGCGCGCGCTCGGCGTAGGCCAGCGAGACCGGCGACCCGAGGTTGATGCCGACGTCGAAGGTCTCGCTGGCGGTAAAGCACAGCGGCGCCGTGAAGGGCGCGCCGCCGCGCGCCACTTCCGTGCCGTCGACCCGCATCAAGAAGGTCGCGGGCGCGCCCGGCGTGGGGCCGGCCATCGAGGTCAGCAGCTCGATGCGTCGCACGCCCGGCTCGATGGGCTCGGCACTGCGCATCCGCGTGCGCATCACCGTGAGGCAGTTGTATTCGAAGTGCAGATAGCCGGCATCCATGTAGAGCACCAGCCCGCCCGCCATGCCACCGATCGCATACAGCACACCCTCGCCCCTCTCCGGCGTGGTCAGCTCGACCGTCACCTTGTTGTTGCGCGCGCGCAGGTTGGGCGCGCAGAACTCGGGCAGGCGCGTGACATCGGCATTGAAGTGCCATTCGGTCTGCGTGGTGCCGATGCGCGCCGCGGGGTTCAAGAGCGGCCCGAGCCCGGCACCGATCGGATAGACGTGGTTGGCATGCGCCTCCTGGTCGAACAGTGCCTGCAGCTCGGCCAGCTTTTCGGGAAACTGCCGCGCCACGTCGGTTGACTGGGAATAGTCGCTGCCCAGCCGATAGAGCGACCAGACGTCCTCGTCCGGATTCCAGTTCGCGTAGGCCGCCGCAGTGGCCGACAGCCAGGGCAGGCGCGGTCCGAACACCGAGGCCATCCAGCCGTCGGCGTAGATGCCGCGGCTGCCGAAGATCTCGAAGTACTGCTGCGACTTGCGTGTCGGCGCCGCCGCGTCGGCGAAGCTGTAGGCCAGGCTGAGGCCGTCGAGCGGGTCTTGCGCAACGCCATTGACCGCGGTCGGCGGCACGATGCCGATCAGCTCGTAGAGGGTGGGTGCGATGTCGTTCACGTGATGGAACTGGCCGCGCACCACCGGATCGGCCGCGATGCCCTTGGGCCAGGAGACCGCCATCGGCACCCGCGTGCCGCCGAAGTAGCCCGCGACCAGCTTGGTGCCCTGGAACGGGCTCTCGCCGGCCCAGGCCCAGCCCGCGTGGTACATGTTCGCGATCAAGGGGCCGCCCAGCGCAGCCAGGCCACCGTATTGTTCATCGAGGATCTTCATCTGCTGCGCGAACGGAATCGGCACGCCGCTGATCGACAGGATCTCGTTGATGGTGCCGCCCGCGCCTTCGGCCGAGGCACCGTTGTCGGAGAGCACGTAGAAGATCAGCGTGTTGTCGCGCAGGCCGAGCCGCTCGAGCTCGTCGACGACCTTGCCGGCCTGCACGTCGGCATGCTCCAGAAAGCCGGCGTAGACCTCCATGAGGCGCGCCTGGTACTTGCGCTCTTCGAGCGGCAGGCTCTCCCAGGCGGCCAGTGTGTCGGGCCGCGGCGTGAGCTGGCTGTCGGGCGGAATCCAGCCCAGCGCCTTCTGCCGCTCGAAGGCCTGCTCGCGATAGACGTCCCAGCCGCCGTCGAAGCGGCCCTTGTACTTGTCCGACCATTCGGCGAAGACCTGGTGCGGCCCATGCACTGCACCGGGCGCCCAGTACATGAAGAAGGGCTTCTCGGGCGCCAGCGCATGCTGCTCGCGCAGCCAGCTGGTCGCTTGCGCAGCCAGGTCCTCGCTCAGGTGATAGGCCGGGTCGTTCGGCGGCTCGATCGGCGTGGTGTTGCGGTAGAGGCTAGGCTGGTATTGCGAGGTCTCGGCCGCGATGAAGCCGTAGAAGTGGTCGAAGCCGCAGCCGGTGGGCCAGCGGTCGAAGGGCCCGGCGGCCGAGGTCTGCAGCGCCGGCGTGTTGTGCCACTTGCCGAAGGCGGCCGTGCTGTAGCCGTGGTGCTTGAGGACCTCGGGGATGGTGGCGGCACTCTTCGGGATTTCGCCCGTGTAGCCATCGAAGTCGCTCGCGAACTCGGTGATGGTGCCAGATTCGACCCGGTGATGATTGCGCCCGGTCAAGAGCGAGGCGCGCGTGGCCGAGCAGATCGCCGTGGTGTGGAAGGCGTTGTAGCGCAGGCCGGTGTCGGCGATGCGGCTCAGCGTGGGGGTGTGGATGGCGCCGCCGACCGTGTCGGCGTGAGCGAAGCCGACGTCGTCGAGCATGATCACGAGCACGTTGGGAGCGTCGGCGCGCGGCGCCGTGCCGCGGCTGCGCCACTGATGGGTCGATTCGGCAAGGGTGCGGCCGGCCACGCTGGCGCTGGGCGTACGGGCGAAGGGAAGTTCGCCGTCGCGGGGTTCCTGGGTCATCCGTCTGTCTCCGGTTCTTTGGCTCTGAGGGGAGGCCCAGTCTAGGAAGGCAAGCCGCGCCGCACCGGTCTTTGCGGCCAATTCGATGGTCCCGCCGGACCGGGCAAACCAGATTGTCAAAAGCCCCGCTTGCCGCCACCATCGCGGGCATGAACCCTCCCCTGCCCTCTGCGGGCGCCCCGGCGCGGGAGCCGACCACGATCGGCGGCTACGTGCTCGCGATCTCCAAGGCCCTGCAAGCCAGCGGCGTCGACAGCACGCGCGTGTTGAAGGCGGTCGGCGTGCCGCTCAACATGACCAACGACCCGATGAGCCGGTTGCCGGTCAGCACGCTCACGCGGCTGTTCCGGGCCTGTGCCGACGTCACGGGCAGCCCCTACTTCGGGCTCACGGTGGCCCGGTTTATCCATATCTCCAATCTGCATGCGCTGGGCTATGCGCTTGCGGCCAGCGCCGATCTGCGAGAGTTCTGCCAACGCCTGGAGCGCTACTTCCGGCTGGCCTCGCAGACCAGCGAGGTCGAGATCGTCGAGACGCCGGACGAGCTGCAACTGCGCATCCGGCCGCTGGTCGATCTCTCGTCGGAGACCGAGGACGCATTTCTGGGCTTCCTGGTGCTGGCCATGCGACACCTCTACAAGCCCGACTTCAACCCACTGCGGGTCTCGTTGTCGCATCCCGAGCCGCGCGAGGGTGCCGCGCCCTACGAGGCGCTGTTCCGCGCCCCGGTGGACTTCGGCCAGCCCCGGCCGATGCTGGTCCTGCCGCGCGCCGACCTGGACAGCCCGCTGATCGGTGCCTGCGCCGAACTGGCACAACTCAACGACAACCTCTCGAACACTTACCTGGCCCGGCTCGAGAAGGACGACGTCGTCACCCGCGTGCGGCAGAAAATCATCGAGTTCCTGCCCAACGGCAGCTGCACGCGCGACATGGTGGCCGACGCGCTCGCCATGAGCCCGACCACGCTGCAGTTCAAGCTGGCCGAGCGCGAGACCAGCTTCCACGACTTGATGGACGCCACGCGCAAGGAGCTCTCGACCGGCTACGTGCGTCAGTCGTCGCTGTCGATCACCGAGATCACCTTCTTGCTCGGCTTCAGCGACACCAGCAACTTCACGCGCGCCTTCAAGCGCTGGCAGGGCGTTTCGCCCACGGCCTTCCGAGAGAGCGCGAAGCCGACGCTGGCCTGAAGTGGCTGTCTGCCAGCAGGAAGTGGGACAGCGCCGGGATCAGCACCAGCGCACCGACCATGTTCCAGACGAACATGAAGGTCAGCAGGATGCCCATGTCGGCCTGAAACTTGATCGGCGAGAACACCCAGGTGACGACACCCGCGGCCAGGGTCACGCCAACGAGCGCGACCACCCGGCCCGTGAACATCAGCGCCTCGGCATAGGCCTCGCCCAGCGTGAGACCGCGGCGCTGCGCCGCGAGCTGCACGCTCAGCAGGTAGAGCGCGTAGTCGACCCCGATGCCCACGCCGAGCGCAATGACGGGCAGGGTCGCGACCTTCACCCCGATGCCCAGGAGCACCATCAGCGCCTCGCACAAGATCGAGGTCAGGGCGAGCGGGATCACCGCCACCAGCACCGCGCGCCATGAGCGGAAGGTGACCAGGCACAGCAGCACCACGGCCGCGTAGACGTACAGCAACATCGTCCGGTTGGCATCCCGCACCACGATGTTGGTCGCCGCCTCGATGCCGGCCGAGCCCGCGGCCGGCAGCAGTTGCAGCAACGCCGGATCGGTCGGGTTCCGGGCATTGAAGCGCTCGACGGCAGCCAGCACTGTGTCGAGCGTCGCCGCCTTGTGGTCGCTCAGGTAAGCGACCAGCGGCATCACCGAGCATTCGGTGTTGAAGAGCTCGGGGTTGTTCACGCTGGCTTGCTGGGCGCCATAGTTCAGCACGTCCTGGTTGCGGCTGATCGTGAGCCACTTGGGATTGCCTTCGAACGATCCGGCCGTGATCTGTCGCACCACGTCCTGAAGCCCGAGCGTCGCGCGCACCTGCGGCAACTGCTGCAGTTCCCAGGCCAGGCGATCGGCCTGCACCAAGGTCTCGTACTTGAGGCAGCCCTCCTTGGGCGTCTTGACGATGATCGCGAAGACGTCGCTCGACAGCGCATAGTTCTTCGTCACGAAAGCGTTATCGCGGTTGTAGCGCGAATCGGGGCGCAGCTCGGGTGCACCGGGGTCGAGGTCGCCGACCTGCAGCCCGAGGCTCAGCGCAAAGCCGCCAGCCGCCAGCACGGCGGATGCGAGCACCGCGGCCAGCGCCCAGCTGCGCCGGGCGGCGAAGCGGGCCAGCCACAGCCAGATTCGCCCGCCGCGCCCCTCGGCCTGCGCCTGCTCGAGGCGCAGGCTGCGCGCAGCCGCCTGCTCGCTCACACCCACATAGGACAGCAGCACCGGGAGCAGCAGCAGGTTCGTGAAGATCAGCACCGCGACGCCGATGCTCGCGGTCAGCGCGAGTTCGCGAATGACAGGGATCGGTATCAGCATCAGCACGCCGAAGCCCACCGCGTCGGCCAGCAGCGCCGTGACACCCGCCAGAAACAGGCGCCGGAAGGTGTAGCGCGCGGCCACCAGCCGGTGGGTGCCGCGACCGATGTCCTGCATGATGCCGTTCATCTTCTGCGCGCCGTGGCTCACGCCGATCGCGAACACGAGGAAGGGCACGAGCATCGAATACGGGTCGAGCTCGAGGCCTGCCAGCTTCACGATCCCGACCTGCCACATCACCGCCACCAGCGAGCAGGCCAGCACCAGCGCGGTGCTGCGCAGGCAGCGCGTGTAGCCGTAGAGCAGCAGCCCTGCGATCAGCGTCGCGATGCCGAAGTAGCTCATGACCTGCAGCAGCCCGTCAAGCAGGTCGCCGACGATCTTCGCGAAGCCGATCACGTGCACCTTCACGCCCCAGGGCTTGCCGTCGGGCGCCAGGCCCTGCTCGTACTTGTCGCGGATGCGCGTCTCGAGGTCGCGCGAGAGGCCCCGGTAGTCGAGCCGCTGCGCCTTGCCGCCGCCGTCGAGCAGCGGGACCACGATCGCGCTCGATCTGAAGTCGTTGGCGACGATGCTGCCCGCCAGCCCTGCGCGGGCGACGTTGAGGCGCAGTTTCTCGACGCTGGGTGGCGCGCCGTCGAAGTTGTCGGGCATCACGGGGCCGCCCTGGAAGCCCTCCTCCGTGACCTCGGTCCAGCGCGTCGCGGGCGTCCACAGCGACTTGACCCAGGCGCGGTCGACGCCCTTCATGAGGAACAGGTCGTCGTTGATGTGCTTGAGCGCATCGAGGTAGCGGGCGTCGAAGATGTCGCCGCGCTCGTTCTCGACCACCACCCGCAGCGTGTTGCCCATGCCGCGCAGGTCGCTGCGGTTGGCGAGGTAGTTCTGGATGTAGGGATGACCGACGGGGATCATCTTCTCGAAGCTGGCGTTGAGCGCAATCCGCGTGGCGAAGAAGCCCAGCACCAGCGTCGCGGCGATGCAGGCCAGGCAAACCCACAGGCGGTGGTTGAAGACCGCGCGTTCGAGCCAGCCGCCCGAGTCGCGCGGGAAGTTCTTCAGGTCGCGCACGACCGGCATGCGGTCGAGGCCGGAGGGATGTGACATCAGCTGTCCTTGGTCTTGAATTCGACGCTGCGAAGGCCGCGCGGCCCGCCCAGCACGAGGGTCTTGTCGTCGGCGAAGGCAACGGCGGCGAGCGGCATCGAGGGATTCAGCCCTGAAGTCGTGAAGTGAAGTCCGCCGTCGGCGCTGCGCACGATGTTGCCCGCCTGGTCGACCAGCGCCACGGTGCCGTCGCCCGCGACCGCGCCGCTCACGATGCTCGCGGGCAGGCCGGTGGCGACCGCCTGCCAGCTGCGGCCATCGTCGGCGCTCAAATAGGCATGGCCGCGCATGCCGAAGGCCAGCACGCCGGCGCTGGTCGCGACGATGCCGAAAAAACTGCCCGTGTAGGGCGAGCCCAGCGCGTGGAAGCGATCGCCCTCGGGCTCGCGCTTGAGCAGCAGGCCGCCCTCCCCCGCGGCGTACAGCGCGCCGCGGCTGGCGCAGATTGCGTAGAGATTGAGCAGGCCCGGGTTGTCGATGCGGTCGAACCACGGCTCCCAGCGCTTTCCGCCGTCGCGCGTCTGCATCACGAGGCCGTAAGCGCCGACCACGAAGCCGTTGGCCGCATCGGTGAAGCAAAGGTCAAGGAAGGGCTTGTCGGGGCCGGCCTCGGCATTGCGGCGCGCCTCGTCGAGCAGCTTGTGGTCCTGGGCCTCGGCATCGGGCGCCGCCACCCGGCGTTGCATGTGGTCGAGCACCAGCGCGTTGGCCTGGCGGCCGTCGAGCAGCCGTTCCCAGCGCCGGCCACCGTCGCGCGTGCCGAGCACGGTGCCGTCATGCCCGGTCGCGTAACCCGTGTCGGCATCCGCAAAAGCCACGGCCGTGAGGTCGGCGTTCGCAGGCACCGCGGCCTGCACCCAGCTGCGGGCGCCGTCGCCGGAGTGCAGCACGTGGCCGCGCTGCCCCACCGCCACCAGCCGGTCGCCGGCGCGCGCGATGCCGGTGATGAGGCGCTGGCCGGCCAGCGCGCTGGCTTGCGCGCGGCGTTCGGGCGCTTCGGCGGCCGCCACGGCGGCCCCGCCGGCGAGCGTTCCCAGGGTGGCGAGCAGCAGGCCTCGGCGATGCATCGAGGGCTCCCGCTCAGCGCACGCCGGAACCGGCCAGCGCATCGGGGCTCCAGGCCGTGGCCGACAGCGGGTCGGTGTACTTGAGGCCCACGGTGTAGGCGCCCATCAGGCCCGTGATGTTGTAGCCGTTGGTCGTGAAGTCATGGAAGGACTGGCCCATGCTCGCGGGCGCCGGCACCTCGTACGAGGGGTTGGTGTAGACGAAGCCCGCCCGATAGAGCTGGCCGCGTGCGTCGTATTCGTCGGAAGCCACCGCGATCCAGCTGTCCTCATCGACGTAGAAGGTGCGCTTGGCGTAGATGTGGCGCTTGTCGGCCTTGAGCGTCGCTTCCACCACCCACACGCGATGTGCCTCCCAGCGCACGAAGTCGGGGTTCAGGTGGTTCGGCGTGGCGACCGCATAGGGATCCTTGGCATAGACCAGCTTGAAGGTGTTGTAGGGAATCAGCATCTCCTTCTTGCCGACCAGCTTGAAGTCGTAGCGGTCCATGGCGCCGTTGAACACCCAGGCGTCGTCGTAGGTCGATGCACCGGCCGCGCCCGGGTTCGGCGTGTCGTAGGCGATGTCGGGCGCCAGCTTGACGCGGCGCTGGCCCGGCAGGTACTGCCAGGCACGGCGGCCGTTCTTCATCGGGTTGATGTAGTCCTGCGCCAGCAGCGCCTCACCGGCGCGGCGCGCCGGCGCGGTGTAGGCGATCCTGGTGCGGAAATAGATGTCGTTGTCCGCCGAGACGCCCGTGCGCTTGGGGTCGTAGTAGGGGTAGTCCATCTGGATCTGGCCCGTGGTGGCGAGCACCGCCTTGCCCGACGAGTCGACGTTGATGGAGTCGTACTGCGTGTAGTAGCTCTGGCCCGTGTAGCGCAGCAGGTGGTTCCACATCACCTCGTGGCCGGTCTTGGGGATCGGGAACGGAATGCCGGCGTAGGTGCCTTCGAGGCCCAGGCCGTCGTCGGTGGTCTTCACCGCCGTCGCGTTCCTCGCCGTGTTCTCGATCACGTACTTGGGGAAGGCCATCGAGCGGTGCGAGGGATAGACGTCGACGCGCATCGTCGGGTACTTCTTCAGCAGCTCCTTGGTGCCTTCGGTGAGCTTGGCGTCGTACTGCGGCAGGTTCTGCGCTGTGATCGCGAACAGCGGCTTGTCGGCCGCGAAGGGATCGGGGCGCAGGCCCGAGCCCTTCTCGTAGCCGGGCGGCGGCGTGGTCAGTCCGCCCGTGTATTCGGGGATCGACTTGTCGGCACTGCCGGCGCGCTCGGCGCCGGTGGGGGTCAGCGTGGTGCCGAGCTTGCTGGCTTCGTCGGCGCCGACCGCGGCCAGCGCGGCGTGGGCGGCCAGCGCGATCAGTGCGCCGGCCCAGAGTGGACGTGTGTTCATGGCTTGTCTCCGTGGTTGGGGGGAATGGGACGACTCAGAAGGTCGCCTTGAAAGTCAGCAGCACGTGCCCTCGGTCGGACAGGCTCGCGTAGGTACCGTTGGCCACGTTCATCGCGCCGTTGGGCAGCGTGCTGTAGTCGCCATAGAAGCCGACATAGCGCAGCGCGATGTTGTATTTGGAGCGCACATCGGCCGCCACGCCGATGCCGTAGGTGCCGGCGTTCTTGTTGCCGCCTGTCAGCACCGCCGAGTTGCCCGAGAGGCCGCCCGACCAACTCAACGGCATCGAGAGGTCGACGCCCGCAAAGACCTGGTACCAGGTCGGCGTGAAGTTGAGTCCGAGTCCGAAATAGTCCTTGCTGACCGCATCGACGTTGGCCGGATTGGCACGGTAGGCGGCGCTGCCCTTGAAGGCGCCGGAGTTCTGCGACACGCTGAGCCAGCGGTTCCAGATCAGCTCGGCGTTCCAGCTCGCGCTGTCGAACAGCGCGGTCTTGGACACGGTGCCGAGCAGGTTCAGCACCCCGTGCATGGTGTCGCCGCGTGCGCCGGGCGCGTCGCCGCCAAGCGCCGCGAACTGGGCCAGCGAGATCGCTCCCGTGGCCGGATTCGCCAGCGGCGCGGGCAGCACCTGCACCGGCACGCTCTGCAGCGGCATGTTGCGGCGGTAGCTCAGCTCGGCACCCAGGCTCAGGCCGGCGACGTTCTTCGCCAGGCTCAAACCGTAGATGTCGATGTCGCGGCCATAGAAGGCTTGGTACTGGCCCACGTAGCCGGCCTGGATCTGCGGCAGCGTCGCTGCACCCGGGTTGATGTAGCAGTTGGTGGGCCCGATGGGGCGCAAACCCGCGCGGGCACAGGTGGCTGCAGGCACGCCGGCTGCCACGGCCGGCATCAGCGCGAGCTGCGGCTGGATGTCGGCCGTGCGGCGGCCATAGAGGCCCGCCGTGCCGTCGAGCCATTCAGGGCTCCAGCGCGCCGAGAGGCCGAAGTCACCCGTCTTGTTGGGCTCGGTGCTGGTGGCCTGCAGCAGCCGCTGCCCGGGACCCGCGATCAGCGATTCGCCGCCATGCAGCAACGCGTCGTTGACCGTCAGGTAGCTGCCCGACTCGGGATAGCGCGCGCTCTCCCAGTCGAAGAAGGTCTGGGCCGAGAACGAGAGCTCGGGCGCGGGCTGCACCTGCAGCGTCATCGCGTTGCGCGGCCGGTAGAGCTCCTTGGCCTCGATGCCGGGCGTGGCGAGCGCTTTCCAGAGGTCGAGCGAATACTGGCCGTACGAGATGCCGTGCACCGCGCCGCCCGCCAGCAGGCTCTCGCCCCAGTAGACCGTGTGCTTGCCCAGGCGCAGGCCGACGTTGGTGTCGCCGATGTCGGTGCTGCCGAAGACGAAGGCATCGAGCAGCTCGCCCGAGACGCCCTTGGCATAGCGCGAGGTGTAGGGCGACAGCGCGCCCGCGGTCGGCACGCCGTAGACCAGCGTGTTGGCCGTGGCGTTGTTGTGGTTGTCGAGGTGGTCGTAGGCCGCATCGCCCCAGGCGGCGCCGCTGACGCGAAAGCCGTACTTTTTGTCGACCACCAGGTCCATCTCGCTCAGCAGGTCGAGGCGGTTGGCGATCAGCGAGTGGTTGCCGAAGTTGCGGTCGCCGTCGTCGAAGTTCGGATTGCCGAGGATCGCCTTGTCCTGGCCCTGCACGCGCTGGCCCAGGTTGTAGCGCAGCGTGTTGTCCCAACGCAGCACCACGTCGGGATTGCCGGTGTCGATCTCGATCGAGTGGGCGGGCCCGGCCAGGGCGAGGAGCGCCAGCGTGGCAATGGAAACCGCCGAGCGGCGATGACGCGCGGCAAGGCGAAGCGAAGCGGTATGGACCACAGGTGTGTCTCTCGAAAGGTGTTTCTTCGTGACGCCGGGAGGGCCCGGCTTTCTTTTGTCGATCGACGGCCGTGCGCAGCCCGGTCACCGACGGCCGATTCTGTTGAGACGGGGGTTTCGTCGCCGGTCTTTTCGGCCAATTCGGTGGTCTTTGTCGCGCGCGCGGCCGGCATGCCGGCTGCCACCTCGCCGGCCGGCGAAGGGCTGGCCTGGCGCAGCCATCGACGCTCGCCGGACCGAGGCGATCGACGGCGCTGCCGCTGCGTGGCTCAGGCGCTCGCTTCGGGGCGCGCGGCGAGTTGCGGAGCTTCTGCGTTCGCGGAGCGAGCGACGGCCCGCTCCCGCCATGCGGCGGGCGTGGTGTCCGTCCAGCGCCGGAAGGCGCGGTTGAAGGTGCTCGCATCCGCGTAGTCGAGCGCCGCCGCCACCCGCGCGGTCGACAAGTCGGTGTCGAGCAGCAGCTGGCGCGCATATTCGTAGCGCACTTCCTCGAGCAGCGCGCGCACACTGGTGCCCTGCGCCGCAAGCTTGCGATGCAGCGTGCGCCGCGGTATCGACAGCAAGTCGCACAGCAGGCTTTCGCTCGCGCGTCCGTTCGCCACCATGCGCCGGAGCGTGGCGCTGATGTGGTGCACCAGCACCTCGGGCGCCACGCTTTCCTGCGCGAGGACCTCGCGCTGCAGTTGGCGATGGCGCTCGGCATCCGAGGCCAGCGGCGCCTGCGCGAGCCAATGGCGATCGAAGCGCAGCTCGGTGCGGTCGGCATCGAAGACGAGTCGGCAGCCGAACAGGTGCCGATAGGGGCCGAGGTCCGCAGGCCGCCCGTGAGCGAAGCTCACCTCAACGGGCGACCAGCGCGGCCCGCAGAGCGCGCGCAGGATGTTGAACTCGAAGGCGGCGACCAGGTCGTAGGCCTGCGCCGTGCCGGGCATGTCGCGCAGGTAGATCGCATAGCCGAAACTGGCGTGCATGCCTTCGACGGCGTGCGTGGGCACCCCGCCGCGCGTCTGCAGATGCAGGTGCGCGATCAGACTGTTCAGTGCCGCATCGACCGTGCGCGACCGCTGAATCAGTTCGCCGAGCATTCCGAGCGACGAAGGATCGGCATGCTGGCCGGCGAGCAGGCCGAAATGCGGGCATCCCGTGCGCTCGGCGCAATGCAGCAGAAGCTGTCCGCCTTTACGGTAGCTGAGCCGGCCGTCAGGATGATCGAAGGTGTCGGGCGCCAAGCCCAGTTCGGCCAGCACGCGTGCGGGCTCGATGCCTTTCTGGCGCAGAACGACCGGCACGCCCGCCAGCGAGGCGGTGCGAACGCTGCCGGGGTCGGTCGCCGGGGAATCCCCGAAATGGGGGCCGCGCGCCTTCGAAACCGAACGCAACATCGAGACGACACCCCCCTGTGAAATAGGCCGAACGCACGATGCAGTGGCCCAAAATGTCAAGAGACATTGAGCCGTATTGTATTAATGTTCGCTCGCAACAAACGAAAGCGCCATGCCGAAGACGGAGAGTTCTTGAAGCCGCCGATCGCCCGCCGGGTTTGTTTCCCGCTTGTCGTGTTGTGCCTGCTGGCGCTGTCTGGCGGCGGCGCCATGGCGGTGGAAAGCCGCACGGTCCTGGTGCTGTATTCGAACGGGCGCCTGGTGCCCGGCAATGTCGAGGTCGAGGCCGGGCTGCGCAGCGCCATCGAGAGCAGCGCCGAGCGGCCGGTCCATCTCTTCAACGAATTCCTCGACAACCCCGATTTCGTGGGCGATCGCTACGAGCGCACGGTGACCCGGTACCTGCGCGACAAGTACGCCGATCGGCCGCCGGCGATCGTGGTCGCGGTGGCGCGCGACTCGCTGGATTTCGTGCTGCGTCATCGCGATGACCTTTTTCCGGGCGTTCCCGTGGTCCATGCCGCCGTGTTCGCCACATTCCCGACGCCGCTGCCTGCGTTGCCCCTCGATGTGGTCGGGGTTCCGGTCGGCTACGAGATCACGGGCAGCCTCGAACAGGCGCTGCGCTGGCATCCTGGGACCGAGCGGCTGGTCTTCGTCACCGGCAGCACGCCGCGTGACCTGAGCTGGGAGGCGCTGTTTCGCGCCAAGGCCACCGACCTCGGGCCCAAGGTGAAAGCGGAGTTCCTCGCTGGCCTGCCGATCGATGGACTGAGCAAGCGCCTGGGCGAACTCGACAAGCACTCGCTCGTGTTCACGGCGGGCTTCTACCAGAGCGGCGACCAGCAGCGCTTCACGCCCCGCGATGCGGCCGAACTGATCGCGCAGGCATCGGCGGTCCCCGTGTACGGCACTTTCAGCACCTTCCTGGGCACCGGCGTGGTCGGCGGCGTGATGCCGCGCTTCGATGCCATGGGCCGACAGGCCGGGGACATCGTCAACGCGCTGCTCGACGGCACCTCGCCCGCCGCGCTCGAGTTGCCCGAGCGCACCCGCAACACCTTGAGCGTCGACCAGCGCCAGACACGCCGCTGGGGCATCGCCGATGCCGACATCCCCTCAGACGCCATCGTCGAGTTCCGCCAGCCCACCTTCTGGGCGGCCTATCGCCGGACCGCGGTGGTCGGCGGCACGGTGATCCTGCTGCAGGCCGGGTTGATCGCGGCGCTGATGGTCGAGCATCGCCGCCGCCTCAAGGCCGAGATGACGCTGGTGCAAAGAGGCAGCGAACTCGCGCACGCCTCGCGGCTCGCGATCGCGGGCGAGTTGACTGCCTCGATCGCGCACGAGATCAACCAGCCGCTGGCCGCCATCCTCGCCAACACCGAAGCCGCCGAACTGATGATCAAGTCCGGCCGGCAGAAGCCGGACGACATCGGCAACATCCTCGCCGACATCCGGCGCGACGACCTGCGCGCGAGCGACGTTATCGCGCGGCTGAGATCGCTGCTCGCCCGGCAGGTGGTCGCGCGCCACCCGATCGAGCTCAACGAGGCTGTCGCGCAGGGGTGCGCGATGCTCGACGCCGAGGCGCACCGGCGCTCGATCGACCTCGTGGTCCGCGCCGGGCCAAGCCCGCTGCGAATCCTCGGCGATCCGATCCAGATCCAGCAGGTGCTGATCAATCTGGTGCTCAACGCCATGGATGCGGTGGGCGACCTGCCCGAGGACCGGCGCAAGATCGTGGTGTCGACAGTGCGCCACGCCGACCACGTCACCGTCAGCGTGAGCGACCGCGGCCATGGGATCGAGGCGACGCACCTGCCGAGGCTCTTCGATTCCTTCTTCAGCACCAAGCGCAGCGGCATGGGCCTGGGCCTGTCGATCTCGCGCTCGATCGTCGATGCGCACGCCGGTCGACTTCGGGTCGACAGCTGGCCGGGCAAGGGTACCGTCTTTCACATGGATGTGCCGTTGCTCGGCCCCAACGGCACGGCACCGAAGGAATACCGATGGACATGAAACCCCTGATCCATGTCGTCGACGACGACGCTTCGCTGCGCCTGGCGCTTCTGCGGTTGCTCGACGCGGCTGGCTTCGACGGCTGCGGCTATGCCGACACCGGCGAGTTCCTGCTGCATCCGGTGCCCGATCGCCCGGGCTGCCTGCTGCTCGACGTCAACCTGCCCGGCCCTTCGGGCCTCGAGTTGCAGGACGTGTTGCAGGAGCACGGCTGTCTGCTGCCGGTGGTCTTCCTGAGCGGCCGCTCCGACATCCCGTCGAGCGTGCGGGCCATGAAGGGCGGCGCAGTCGATTTCCTGCAGAAGCCGGTGCAGGGTGAAGCGCTGCTCGCCGCCATCGGCCGGGCGCTCGCGCGCGATGACGCGCTGCGCAGCGTGCGGGCGGAGCAGCAGCGACTCGAGGCGTTGTTCGCGACGCTCACGCCGCGCGAGCGCGAGGTCTTCGACCGCATCGTCGCGGGCAAGCTCAACAAGCAGATCGCGGACGAGCTCGACACCAGCGAACGCACGGTGAAAACGCAGCGCTCACAGCTCATGCAGAAGCTCGGTGCCGACTCCGCGGCCGAACTCGGACGGCTCGACGAGCGGCTCCGGCAGGCGGTGTCCGGCTAGGGTGCGTGCGGCACCAGCGTGCTGCCCGCATCCTTGAGCAGGCGCGCGAACTCGGGCGAGTCGAGGATCAGCGTCGAAGCGGCGGCGCGCAGCCGGTCGACCGCCTCGTCCTGCAGGTAGAAGCTGGTCGGCAGGCTGTTGAGGTAGTCGCGCTCGCCGCGGTCCTTCAACGCGTCGAAGGAGACGTCGATGGCATAGATCTCTGCATCGGGCACGCGCATGAGCTGCGCGATCGCGGGGTCCTTGTTGGCCGCCATCGCGGGCGACTCGCGGATGCGCCTCATCGTCTGCCAGCGCGCCGCGGTGTCGCGCAGCAGTTCGACCGCCTCGTAGGAGTTGTGGTCGATCGGCACGCCGCTCGCCTTCAGCAGGATCTCGATGGTGCCGGGCGGCGTTGCCGATCGGTCCCAGTCCGTGGGCGGCGTCGACAGCGAGTTGACAATGAAGACCACCACCCGCCGCACATGGTCGAGCGGCGTCGGCATGCCGGCCTCGTGCAGCGCCTCGAGCAGTTCCAGCGCATCGAGCACACCGCGCATGCCCACGTTGTCGGAGACACCGCCATCCACCAGGTGCAGGTAGGGCCGGTCAGCGCCGTCGCCCAGCGCGGCCATCGCATCGATCGAGCGGATCGCGCGCGCGGCCGGGCGTGGCGGCGCAACTCCTCCATAGAAGGTCCGGGCCCAGGGGGGCAGTCGGTAGCCGCAAGTTCCGCCGTAGTTGTCGAGCGTCACCGGCGACAGCACAACCGGTACGGCGGAAGAGGCCGCCGCGGCGCGCGACAGCGACACCGCGCTCAGGTCCGAGCACATGATGTCGAACACGCTCTGCTGGAAGACCAGCCGCGCGCCGGTCGAGAGGTCGGTGGCCGAGGCCAGCACCAGCGGGCCTTTGCCGCGCGCCAGGTCGCCGAAGGTGGCGCCCTTGAACAGGATCTCGTCGTAGAGCTGGGCCGCCAGTTCGGAGCGTCCCCAGCCGGTCGATCCGAGGTCGACCCAATAGTCGGGCTTGAACGCACGCGCGATCAGGTCGCCCTGCACGTCGCGCTTGAGGAAACGCTGCACGTAGTCGTCGAACAGCCGGTCGCCGTAGAGGCCGTAGGCGAGCGCCGTGAAGCTTCCGCCCGACACCCCAGTGATGACATCGACCTGGTCGATCAGCCGGCCGCTCCGGCCGCGCGGTCCGACCACCTCGGTGCGGCGCAGGAACTCCAGAACGCCATAGGAAAAGGCCGCGGCCCGCGTGCCACCGCCCGAAAAGGCGAGGATGACAAGGTTCTCCTTGTCGCGTTCCGGCGCCGGGCGGGTCTCGTAGCGATAGCCGCGGCTCGGGTCGGCCTGCGCCAGAGGCGGGTTGACCGGCCGCGATGCACGGCCGGCCAGCAGCAGTCCCAGGCAGGAGGCAAGGCAGGCGCCCAAAAAGGGGCGCGAGCGACGGTGGAGCTTCGTCGACACGGTCATGAGCCATCCAGGAAAGCGCTTTCTGGGAGCGATCCACTCTAACCGCGCCGTGCCGCTGCGGCGCTTCCCCTTCGGGCAACCGAGTTGCCCCTGCACCCGATTCACGATTCATGCCGCGCTGGCCATGATGGCTGGCCGAAGGCGCCCGCAGGGCCACCGGCTCGTCGTTGCTGACGCCAAGGAGCTTTTCATGATCCGGTCCCGATTCACTGCCGCGCTGATGTTCGTCGTGGCCACCTTGCTGGGGAACGGCGCTGCCGCCCAGACCGCGGCGACTGCGAAGCCCGCGCGCACCGCCAAGGCCCAGCCCCAGGCGCCGCAGCTCGAGGCCCGGGCCATGGACCTGCTGCGGGCGATGAGCGCCAGCCTCACGGGCGCCAAGTCGCTGGCCTTCACGGCCGTCACCACCTACGAGAGCCCGAGCAGCGTCGGCCCCGCGCTCGCCTACGGCACCACCTCCGAGGTGCTGCTGCAGCGGCCCGACCGGCTGCGGGTGGTGACGCTCGGCGACGGTCCGGCCTCGGAGTTCTCGTACGACGGTAAGACCATCACCGCCTTCGCGCCAGCCGAGAACCTGGTCGCCGTGGCGCCGGCGCCACCGACCATCGACGCCATGCTCAAGCAGGCCTTCGACAACGCGGCCATCTATTTCCCGTTCGCCGACATCGTCGGCGGCGACCCGTTCCAGACGCTGACGGACGGCCTCGGCAAGGCCTTCTACATCGGTCAATCGAAGGTGGTCGGCGGCACCACCACCGACATGGTAGCGATCGCGAGCGACCAGTTCTTCATGCAAATCTGGATCGGCGCCGACGACAAGCTGCCGCGCAAGATGCGCGCGGTGTTCCGCGGCGACCCGCTGCAGCTTCGCCACCAGGTCGAGCTGTCGAACTGGAAGCTCGACCCGGTGATCGCGGCCGAGGCCTTCGCGGCGGTGAATGCGGCCAACGCGAAGAAGATCGCCTTCGCCGCGCCCGAGCCCGCAGCGCCCACCGGCAAGTCCGGCAAAGCCGCCGCCAAGGCGAAGCAGGAGTGAACACCATGTCCGACACGCTTTCCCGCAGGACCCTGCTGCCCCTGCTGGCCAGCCTGCTGCTGTGCGCCGGCTTCCATGGACAGGCCGGCGCCTGGGCCAGTGCCAACCGCTTCGGCGGCCACTCGTCGGGTGGCTGGGGCGGTGCCGAGCACACCAACGCCTGGGGCGGCAGCACCTCGCACAGCTGGGACGGCGCCACCACCCACACCAACGCCCGGGGCGGCACCACCACCGGCGTGGCCGGCTACGGCGCGGTCCACACCACCGCGGGCGGCTACAGCGCCTACCGGCCACCCGCCTATGGCGCCGCGGGCTACGCGCCCTATCACGCGCCGGTGGCCGTGCCCTACTACCACGCGGGCTGCTACGACTGCGCCGGGGCCGTGGCGGCCGGCGCGGTCGTCGGCGTCGCAGCCGGCGCGGCGGTCGCGACCGCGAACCGTGGCGCGGTCTACCCGATGGGTGTGAGCTATGCGCGCGTGCCCGCCGGCGCCGTGATGGTCAACCGCTATGGCGTCGACTACTACCAGGTCGGCGACAGCTGGTTCCGTCCTTTCTACGGCGCCAACGGCGTCTACTACACCGTGGTCGGCGCACCATGAGCGGGCGTCGCCTGCAGACAAGGAACTCGATGAGCTTCCGCTTCCAACGCACTTCGATGCTGGGCGGCCTCGCGGCGGCGATGGCGCTTCTCGCCACCGGCTGTGCCGCCCCAGGCTCGGGCAATGCCGGCATCACGGCCTCCGAGAACAACGTGGCCAAGGTGTCGAACGTCGGCTTCCTGTCCGATCCGGCCAAGCTCAAGGCCCAGCCCGCCAACGGCGGCTTCCTGTGCTGGCGCCAGCCCGGCATCGACTGGCGGACCTACGACAAGGTCATGATCGAACGCATCAAGGTCTATGTGACGCCCGCGAACGAGCAGAGCCCGATCGACCCGAGCGACCTCAAGGCGCTGATCGACTATTTCCACAGCGCCCTGGTCAAGAACCTCTCTCCCAGCGTGAAGATCGTCGATACGAGCGGCCCCGGCGTGCTGCGCGTGCGCCTGGCGCTGACCTCGCTGGTGCCGACCAACACGCTGGCCAGCATGGCGGGCACCGCGGTGCCCTACGGCTTCGTGGCCGAGATGGGCTCAGGCGCGGCCACCGGACGGCCGCCGGGCTCGACGCCGTACCTCGGCAAGACCGGCCTCGAAGCGCAGTTCCGCGATGGCGCCACGGGCAACGTGCTGGCCGAATGCGCCGACACCCAGATCGGGCTCAAGTACGCGGCCGATCTCAATGCCGGTGCCACCACCGCCGCCGAAGCCTGGATGAACGGCTATGTCAGCTCCTTCACGAGCTGGAGCTACGCCCAGGACGCCTTCAACAAATGGTCGGCCGCCCTTGCGCGTCGCCTGGCCGAACTGAAGGCCCAGCCAACGCAATGAGCGCACGCCGTTTCATGAAGTCGCTGTCCGCCTGCGCGGCCGCCCTGGCCGGCCTGCCCGCCGCGGCGCAGACCACCCTGGCCTCGAGCAACGACTGGCAGTTCGAGTTCGCTCCCTACCTCTGGCTTGCGGGCATCAAGTCGGACCTCAAGCTCGGCCCACTGCCCGGCGACACCCTGAACGTGAGTTCCAAGGGCATCCTCGAGGCGCTGGACTTCGGCGCCATGGGCACGCTCGAAGCGCGCAAGGGAGCCTGGGGCGGATTGGTCGACGTGCAGTACGTCAAGCTCGGCGTCGGCAACCAGCTCGCGGGCGGGCTGCTGGGCGGCTACAACGTCAAGTTCGAGCAGACCATCGCGACCCTCGCCGGCTTCTATCGCGTGGTCGAGGGGCCGGTCGCCGTTGACGTGGTCGGTGGCCTGCGCTACGTGAACGCGAAGACCAACGTCGACATCGCGCCGAGCCCGCGCGGCTTCGGCCGCCAACTCGAGGAAAGCACGGGCTCGACCGACGGCATCGTCGGCGTGCGCGCCATCGTGCCGGTCGGCGACAAATGGTCGCTGATGGGCTGGCTCGACGTCGGCGAAGGCGGCTCGACCTCGAGCTGGCAGGCCATCGCGGGCGCGAGCTATCAGTATTCACCCACCACTTCGCTCAAGTTCGGCTACCGCTATCTCGACTACCGGCGCGACGACGCGCTGCTCGACAAGGTGGCGATGGGCGGCTTCTACTTCGGGGCAGGCTTCAAGTTCTGAGATCACCCATGACGACCGAGACCCTTCCCGCATCGATCCCGGCCGCTGCCGCTGCGCCGCATCCAGGCATGCTGTGGATTCCCGGCGGCACGTTCCGCATGGGCTCGGACCACCACTACCCCGAGGAAAAGCCCGCGCACCGCGTGACGGTCGACGGCTTCTGGATGGATGCGACACCGGTCACCAATGCGCAGTTCAGGGCCTTTGTCGAGGCCACCGGCCACGTCACGTTCTGCGAGATCGCGCCTGATCCCAAGGACTACCCGGGTGCGCTGCCTGAGATGCTCAAGGCCGCCTCGTCGGTCTTCGTGCCACCGCCCGGCCGGGTGAGCCTGCGCGACCACTTCCAGTGGTGGCAGTTCGTGGCCGACGCCAACTGGCGCCAGCCGCAAGGCGTCGGCAGCAGCATCGCCGACAAGGACGATCATCCGGTGGTTCACCTGGCCTGGAGCGATGTCGAGGCCTATGCGAAGTGGGCCGGCAAGGACATCGCGACCGAGGCCGAATGGGAGTTCGCCGCGCGCGGCGGGCTCGAGGGCGCCGAGTATGCCTGGGGCAGCGAGTTGGTACCGGGCGGCGTGCACCAGGCCAACACCTTCCAGGGCGAATTCCCCTGGCAGAACCTGGCCGAGGACGGCTTCGCCGGCACCTCGCCGGTGCGCAGCTTCGCGCCCAACGCCTACGGCCTCTTCGATATGATCGGCAACGTCTGGGAGTGGACCCAGACTTGGTACGCGCCGCGCCACCCGGACGAGAAGCTCAAGGCCTGCTGCATCCCCGTGAACCCTCGTGGCGCAGCGAAGGAACAGAGCTTCGATCCCCAGATGCCACAGTTGCCGATTGCGCGCAAGGTCATGAAGGGCGGCTCACACCTGTGCGCGCCGAACTACTGCCGGCGTTACCGGCCCGCAGCGCGCATGCCGCAGCCGATCGATACCTCGACCTCGCACCTGGGCTTTCGCTGCATCGTGCGCCGGGAGCCCGAGGCGTGACCGAGTCGCCGCGTACACGGCTCGACATGATCCTCGCGATCGCGTCGATCGTCGAATTCGCCACCGGCGTCGCGCTGCTGCTCATTCCTGCGATCGTTGTCCGACTGCTGCTCGGCGCCGAATCCGAGGGCGTGGCACTCGCGATCGCCAGGCTGTGCGGCATTGCATTGATGATGCTCGGCTGCGCTTGCTGGCCGAGCCGCCGCGCATCGCGCACCGCATCCACTCCGACCCGGGCCATGCTGGCCTACAACGCGGCCGCCGCGGTGTACCTGGCCTGGCTCGGCATCGCCCACGCGCCGGTTGGGTGGCTGTTGTGGCCCGCCGTGGTGCTTCATGCGGCATTCGCAGCCTTGCTGGTCCACGCGGCCCGCCACGAACCCTGATCTCAGAGCGCTGCAGCTTCCCTTTCGGGCAACCGATCTGCCCTTCGCCCCGATTTCATTGCAATCACGCGCGGGCAATGATCGGCCGAGATCGTCGACCGTCCATCGGAAAGGAAAGCGCAGCCATGAAAGCCTCCGGTCCATCCTCCATTGCTGCACGGTCGCTGCCGGCGACGACGCGCCGCCGGGTGGTTGCCTGGATGCACGGCCTGGCGCTGGTCACGCTGTGGGTGCTGCCCTCGCTCGCGCGGGCCCAGACCGACCCGCTGCCCTCGTGGAACGACGGCGCCGCCAAGCAGGCGATCATGGCCTTCGTCAAGGACACCACGGACAAGACCAGCCCCAAGTTCGTCGAGCCCGAGGCGCGCATCGCGACCTTCGACCAGGACGGCACGACCTGGGTCGAGCAGCCGAACTACGCCGAGGCCATGTTCGCGTTCGACCGGGTCGCGATCGAGCTCGAGCAGCATCCGAGGCTCAAGCTCGTGGAGCCATTCAAGACCATCATGTCCGGCAACCAGGCCGCGATCGCCAGGCTCACCAACGAGGATCTGCTCAAGGTGGCGGCGGCGCTCACCCACAGCGGCATGACGGTGGACGAGTTCCGCACCATCGTGGCCGACTGGCTCGCGAGCGCCAAGCATCCGCGCTTCCAGCGGCCCTATACCGAGCTCGTGTTTCAGCCGATGCTGGAAGTGATGCAGTACATGCGCGCCAATGGCTACAAGACCTACTTCGCCACCGGCGGCGGCCAGGACTTCGTGCGCGAGTACGCCCAGAAGGTGTACGGCATCCCGCCTGAGCAGGTGATCGGGTCGGCGGCCGAAACCTCGTTCGGATACGCCAAGGACGGCAAGGCCGTGCTCACGAAGACGCACAAGATGCTCTACGTGGACGACAAGACCGGCAAGCCGATCGCGATTCATCAAATGATCGGCCGGCGACCCGTGGCGGCCTTCGGCAACTCGGTCGGCGACCAGCAGATGCTCGAATACGTGCAGGCCGGCGAAGGCGCGCGGCTGATGGTGCTGGTGCATCACGACGACGCGAACCGCGAATACGCCTACGGCCCCACCTCCAAGGTCGGCACCTTCAGCGATGCACTGGGCGCCGAGGCGAAGAAGCGCGGCTGGTTGGTGATCAGCATGAAGAACGACTGGAAGCGGATCTTCAGCTGGGAATGAACGAAACCACGGCCGCATCACGATCGCCCGCCATGCCCCTGTCCCTGACCGGTGTGATCCTCGTGGTTGAAGACGACGACAGCATGCGCCAGGCGATCCAGCGCCTCCTGAATGCGGCCGGTTTCAAGACCGAGGCCTATGCCTCCTCGGAGGCGCTGCTCGCCGACGGCAGAGCGGCCTTCGCCGCCTGCGTGGTGAGCGACTACAAGCTGCCGGGCATCTCTGGACTCGATCTGCTGGCGGCGCTGCGCAAGCGCGGGCACTGGCCGCCGGTCGTCCTGGTCACCGCCCACGACTCGCCCGAGCTGCGCCACGAGGCGATGCGCCGCGGTGCATCGGGCTATCTGGCCAAACCGTTTCGCAGCAGGGATCTGCTGGACGCGATCGAACTCGCGGTCCAAGGCCGGCCCATGCCATGAGCCGGCCCACGAATCGACAGACATCACCGCTTTCTCCCCTGGTCAACTTCAACGCAATCGATGGAGGTCGAATGAAAAGAGATCGAATGTTCCTCGTAGGCAGCGTGCAGGCGGCTGCCGCCGTGCTGTCCGCCGCCCTGGTCGCGGTGCCCGTCGCCGCCCAGGTGATCACCGGCGACCTGGGCGCGCCGAGCGCCACCGTGACGCTTCCGGGCAATCAGATTCCGGCGCCCCAGTTGCCATTCGGCGGCGTGATCAAGGAGACGCTGGACGGCTCCAAAGTCTGGTGGCCGCCGCGCGTCGTTCCTCCCAAGGGCGCTCCCAACGTGCTGCTGATCATGACCGACGATCAGGGCTACGGCGTCAGCGGCACCTTCGGCGGTGTCGTTCCCACGCCCGCGCTGGACCGCGTCGCGAAGGCTGGCTTGCGCTACACCCAGTTCAACTCCACCGCGTTGTGCTCGCCGACGCGAGCCGCACTGCTGACCGGCCGCAACCACCATTCGGTCGGCTTCGGCGTCATCACCGAGCTGTCGACCGGCTTCCCGGGCTACGACTCGATCATCGGCCCCGACAACGCGACCATCGGCGCCCTGCTCAAAGGCAACGGCTATGCCACCTCGTGGTTCGGCAAGAACCACAACACGCCGGACTTCCAGTACAGCAAGGCCGGCCCCTTCGACCAGTGGCCGTCGGGCATGGGCTTCGACTACTTCTACGGCTTCCAGGGCGGCGAGACCGACCAGTGGACGCCCTACCTGTTCCAGAACAACCGGCAGATCTTTCCGTGGATCGGGAAGCAGGGCTACAACCTGATCACCGACATGGCGGACGAGGCGATCAACTACATGCAGGGTGTGAAGGCCTCGGCACCCGAGTCGCCGTGGTTCGTGTACTACGCGCCGGGCGGCACGCATTCGCCGCACAACCCCAAGCCGGAGTTCGTCGCGCCCTTCAAGGGCAAGTTCGACAAGGGCTGGAACGCGCTGAGGGAAGAGATCTTCGCCAACCAGAAGCGGCTGGGTGTGATTCCCGCAGATGCCAAGCTGACCGACTGGCCCGACAGCCTGCCCAAGTGGGAGTCGCTCAGCGCCGACCAGAAGAAGCTCTTCGCCCGCCAGGCCGAGGTGTACGCGGGCTACGCGGCCTACACCGACTTCGAGATCGGGCGCGTGATCCAGCAGGTCGAGGACATGGGCCAGCTCGACAACACGCTGATCATCTACATCGTCGGCGACAACGGCACCAGCCCCGAGGGCACGCTGAGCGGCACGCCGAACCAGTGGACCTCGTACAACGGCATCCTCGACTTCCCGGTGGCCGAGCAGCTGAAGTTCTACGAGGCCTGGGGCTCGGCCGCGACCTATCCGCACATGGCGGTGGCGTGGTCGTGGGCCTTCGACACGCCCTTCAAGTGGACCAAGCAGATCGGCTCACACTTCGGCGGCACGCGCCAGGGCCTGGCGATCTCCTGGCCCAACCGCATCAAGGATGCGGGCGGCATCCGCACGCAGTTCCACCACGTGATTGACATCGTGCCGACCATCCTCGAAGCCACCGGCATCAAGGCGCCCGAGATGGTCAACGGCATCAGGCAGAAGCCGATCGAAGGCACGAGCATGGCCTACACCTTCGACAAGGCCAACGCCAATGCGCCGTCGACGCGCAAGACGCAGTACTTCGAGATGATCGCCAACCGCGGGATCTACAGCGACGGCTGGTACGCCAACACGACGCCCCCGCACGGGCCGTGGATCCTGAACGCGCCCCTGCCCCCGATCGCCGACTACAAGTGGGAGCTCTACAACCTCAAGGAAGACTATTCGCAGGCCAACGACCTGGCGGCCAAGATGCCAGAGAAGCTCAAGGAGATGCAGGCGCTGTTCGTTCAGGAGGCAGCCAAGTACCAGGTGCTGCCGCTGGACAACCGCTCGTTTGCCCGTGCCGTCGAGCCGCGGCCGAGCACGACCGCTGGCCGCTCGGTATTCACCTACACCGGTGTCAATCCCGGCATTCCGGTGGCCAACGCGCCGAACATCCTGGGCAAGTCGTACAACATCGCCGCCGACGTCGACATCCCGCAGGGTGGCGGCAAGGGCGTGCTCGCCACGCTGGGTGGCCGCTGGGGTGGATGGGGCCTGTACATTGTCGATGGCAAGCCGATCTTCGACTACAACATGCTGATCCTGGCGCACTACCGCTGGGTCGGGCAGGAAGCGCTCGCGCCCGGCAAGCACACCATCGAGTTCGACTACACCTATGACGGCCCCGGCATCGCCAAGGGCGGCAGCGGCGTGCTCAAGGTCGACGGCAAGGTGGTGGCCACCGGCAAGCAGCCGAATTCGATCGCGTTCCTTCAAGTGGCTGACGAGACCTTCGATGTGGGCACCGACCTCTATACGGAGCTCAACGCCAAGGACTACCAGTTGCCCTTCCCGTTCAACGGAAAGATCAACAAGCTCGTCGTCACGCTCGGCAAGTCGCAGCTCACCGCGGCCGACCAGCGCAAGGTCGAGCAAATGGTGGCGAGGGCACGCGACTGATGCGGCGACATCCCGGAACGCCGGCGGGTCCCGGCCTGCTGCTCGCCTGCCTGCTGGCCTTCGCAGCACCGAGCTACGCGCAGGGCCGGGCGCCCGGCGCGGGCCCGGCCAGGGCGGGCCTCGAGGCGCTCGTGGGCGCGTGGAAGCGCAGCGACGGCAACTACATCATCCTGATCCGCGATGTGGCCAGGACGGGCGAGCTCACCGCCTCCTACTTCAACCCGAACCCGCTCCCCTTCGCGAAGGCCCAGGCCACGCAGGAGGGCGGCAGCGTGCGCGCCGCCTTCGAGCTGCAGGCCGGCGGCTACGGCGGCTCGACCTACACGCTGCGCTACGACCCGGCCAGCGACCGGCTGGTCGGCGAGTACTTCCAGGCGGTGGCGAAGCAGACCTTCGAGGTGGCGTTTTCGCGCCAGCGCACCGAGGGAAAGCTGCGCTGAGCGCGCGCCCTCATCCCATGCTTTCCCTTTGTGGAGCGACTCCCATGACACTTCCTCTCCCTCGATTCAACCGCCAAGCCGGCGCGGCGCTGCTCGCCGCGGCCGCGATGCTGGGCGCCGACCGCGCGGCATTCGCGCAGGATGTCGCCAGGCCCTCGGCCACCGCGGCCGCCGCCCCCGTCAAGGACGATCGCGCGCTGGCCCTGCTCAAACGCATGAGCGACACGCTCGCGGGTGCCCGCACGCTGAGCTTCAAAGTCCGCGGCATCGTGCCGACGCCCGCGCCCAACGGCCAGTACGTGAGCCTGATTGCTTCCTCTCGCGTGGTCATGCAGCGGCCCGACAAGCTCTTCGTCGAAGCCCGCGGCGACCTGTTCCCGAGCGACAGCTATTACGACGGCAAGACCGTGACCGTGATCGGCGCCGATCGGCGGTTCTATTCGCAGCGAGAGGCCAACGGCGGCGCGATCGAGACGCTCATGCAGGCCGTGCAGCCGGGCTCCGACGCCACCGCGCCTTTCTTCGACCTGCTGGTGGCCGATCCTTACGCGTTCCTCACGAAGGACTTCACGAGCGCCTTCTGGGTCGGACAGTCGACAGTCGGCGGCGTCCTGACCGAGCATCTGGCCTTCACCGCGCCGGGGCTCGACTGGGAGATATGGATCGGCTCGGCCGACAAGCTGCCGCGCCTGATGGTGGTCTCCTACCGCACGGGCGAGCGCCAGCCGACCTTCACGGTCGAGTTGTCGGACTGGAAGCTCAATGCGCCGGTTCCGCCCAGGACCTTCAGCGCCGCCATCCCGCCCGGCGCTACGAAGCTCGAGTTCAAGCAGATGGGTCCCGCCAAGTGAACACCGACAGGAGCCATGCGATGAAGCAGATCAAGACCCTCGTCCTCGGCGCCGCCATCATGGCCGGTGCCCTTCTACCGATCTCGGGCGCCAACGCCTGGGTTGCGGCCGCGGGCGGCTGGCGCGGCGGCGCGGTTGCCGTTGGCGGCTACCACCCCTACTACCGGCCCGCAGGCTGCTATGGCTGCGGCGCCGCGGTCGGTGCGGTGGCGGGCATGGCGGTGGGCGCCGCGATCGCGGACGCCAGCCGTCCCGCCGTGGTGGTGCAGCAGCCGGCCGTGATCGTCCAGCCTCCGCCCGCCTACGTGGTCCAGGGCGGCATGCCGCTCGGCACCCAGATCGCCGCCCTGCCCGGAGGCGCACGCAGCATGGTCGTGAACGGCGTCACCTTCTACCAGTCGGGCCCGACTTGGTACAAGCCCTACTTCGGCTCCAGCGGCGTCTACTACGAGGTGGTACCGGCGCCCTGACGCCAAGGAAAACCGCTCAGGCGGCGTCGTCGACCGGCGGCTCGCCGCCCCGACGGTGGTCGAAAGCGTGGCGGTCGGTGAGGAACATCCGCACCAGCCGCCCCTCGCCGAGGTGCTCCGCCAGCACCTGGAACGCAAAGTACGGAATCAGCACCAGCATCATCAGCACAACGTTGGCCAGCATCTCCATGAGCCGGTGGCCCGAGGAGCGCGCCACGACCTCGGCGATCGAGCGGTGCTCGATCAGGCCCACGACCAGCTCTTCGAGCGCGGTCAGCACCATCAGGAACACCAGGAAGGCGAAGACCTTGTGCAGGGTCGGCCAGATCAGCGGATCGCGCTGGTTGTGCTCGCCCACTTTGAACGCGCGGCCTAGCAGGATGAACTTCGCGAGCAGCGCCGCCTTGACGATCGCCACGCCCCAGTAAGTCACGTGCACGCCGTGGTCGTGCAGCACCGCGGCCTTCATGAAGTTAAGAGCCGCGATGACGACGAACAGGTAGCCCGTCAGCACCGCGATTTCCTTCCCCTCGTCGATCGCGCGCCGCTGCCAGGGCGCCTTGGCAGCGCTGGATGCGGGCTTCATCTCAGGTGCCGCTGCCCTTGCTGCCTTCCTGCAGCAGCGTCAAGGCTTTCTCGACACTGAGCGAGCCCGAAACCTGGCTCGGTGGATAGTCCTTGAAGGTGCCGAGGAAGCGCCCGACGATGCCCACCGCAGGAATCATGGTCCAGAGCTTCTCGCCCCACCAGCGGCCGTACAAGAGGCTCTCGCTCTGGTAACGCTCCCACGGGTCCTGGCGCAGGTTGGTCACCAGCGGCACGTTGGTCGAATCGGGCTTGCCGTTGAACAGGTTGCCCTCGATGGTCTTGAAGCTGACCTTCCAGGCGTTGTAGCGCACGGCCATCAGGTCGGCGTTGTCGCTGAAGTAGAAGAACTCCTGGCGCGGCCCTGGCGCCTCGCCCTTGAAGAAGGGCATGAAGTTGTAGCCGTCGAGGTAGTTCTTGAAGGTCTTCTCGCCGGCCTTGTAGCCGGTCAGCAGCTTCTCCTTGACCTGCGGTTCGCCGGCGGCGGCGACCAGGGTCGGCAGCCAGTCCTCGGCGGCCATGATGTCGTTGACGATCGTTCCGGGCTGGATCACGCCCGGCCACTTGGCCAGCATCGGCACGCGGAAGCCGCCCTCGAAGACAGTCCCCTTCTCGCCCCGGAACGGATGGTTGCCGCCGTCGGGCCAGCTGAAGATCTCGGCGCCGTTGTCGCTCGTGAACATCACGATGGTGTTGTCGGCGATGCCCTCGTCGTCGAGCTTCTTGAGCAGTTCGCCGACGATCCAGTCGAGTTCCATCATGGCGTCCGCATAGAGGCCGAAGCCGCTCTTGTCCTTCCACTTGTCCGACAGGTGGGTCCAGACATGGCAGCGCGTGGAGTTGTGCCAAAGAAAGAATGGCTTGCCGGCCTTCACCGAACGGTCGATGAAGTCGACCGAGCGGCGCACCAGCTCGGCATCGACGTCCTCCATGCTGAACTTGGCCGCCGGGTCCATGCCCGGATGCGGCGGCAGCGGGCCGCAGTCGTTGATCTTCTGCCTGCCGACGCGACCCCAGCGCGGCTCCTCGGTCGAGTCGTCGACGTCGGTGGCGAAGGATTCGATGATGTTGCGCGGGCCGAACTGCTCGTGGAAGCCCGCCATCCTCGGGTACTCGCCGTCGTACGGCTCTTCCATCGCGTTCAGGTGGTAGAGGATGCCGTAGAACTCGTCGAAGCCATGCACCGTGGGCAGGTATTCGTTGCGATCGCCCAGGTGGTTCTTGCCGATCTGCGCCGTCGCGTAGCCGAGCGGCTTGAGCAGTTCGGCAATCGTCGGGTCCTTGTCCTGCAGCCCCTGCTTGGCAGCCGGCATGCCGACCTTCAGCAGGCCGGTGCGAAACGGCGTCTGGCCCAGGATGAAGGCGGCCCGCCCCGCGGTGCACGACTGCTGGCCATAGTAGTCGGTGAACAGCGCGCCTTCCTTGGCCAGGCGGTCGATGTTCGGGGTGGTGCCGCCCATCATGCCCCGGTGGTAGGCGCTGAGGTTCCAGATGCCGACGTCGTCGGCCATGATCATGATGATGTTGGGGGCCTTGTCAGCCATAGGTATCTCCAGTTTGTTCCACTGTTCACCACCCATCCTGACAGGCGTGGCGCGGACTGCAAATAGGGCCAAGGGGCAACGGGCTTGCCCTTAAGGGCAAGTGAGGCGAGTTGCCGTCCGCAAGCATGGACGAAGCGGCTCCCGGCATGCATAGTCATAAGCCGCCCATGAACACCGCTCCTACGCCCCCTCCCGCCGACCCGGCCCCGCCGCGTCCCAAGACCTCGGACGAGCTTGCGCAGATCCGCACCGACCTCGCCGTCGAGCGCACCCTGATGGCCTCCGACCGCTCGTTGATGGCCTGGGTGCGCACGGGGCTGTCGATGATCAGCTTCGGCTTCACGATCTACAAGGTGCTCGAGGCCTTCCAGCAGCAGGGCGGGCATCTGCGCAGCGATGCTGCCGCGCGCAACGTCGGGCTTTTCCTGACCGGCCTGGGCACGGTCAGCATCGTGGTCGGCACGATCGAATACTGGGCGCGGCTCAAGTCGCTCAAGCAGAGCCAGCAGTTCCGCCTGGCCCAGCCCTCGCTCGTGATCGCGCTGATCATGTCGGCCGCGGGCCTGCTGATGTTCTTCAGCATCCTGCGCCGCTTCGTCTGAGGCCATGGAGATCTTCGAGCCCTTCGTGCGCACCTGGGCCGACATCACGAGCGGCCGCCACGTGCCGCTGGCCTTCCGCTTCGTGCTGCAGCCCTGCCTCGCCATCTTCTTCGCCTGGCGCGCCGGCCGGCAGGACGCACGCGAGGGCCGGCCCTACTATGTCAGCGCACTGATCCGCGATCCGGTGCATCGACCGGGCCTGCTGCGCGAGGGCTGGACGCACATCGGCAAGGTGTTCTGCGTCGCCATCGTGGCCGACGCGATTTACCAGGTGATCGTGCTGCACTGGTTCTATCCGTTCGAGGCCCTGCTGGTGGCGCTGCTGCTCGCGGTACTGCCCTACCTGGTATTCCGCAGCGTCGTCAACCGGGTCCTGCACCACGCCCCAACCCGAAAATGACCACGCCGACCACCGCCATGATCACCAGCGACACCGCGAACAGTCCGAGCGCGATGGCGAGGCCCCGCGATCGGTCGAGCGCCAGCCGGCGTCCGAACCAGACGCCCTGAACGCCCAGGTACCACTGCGCCGCCGACTCCCGCCATGACGCCGGCTGCGACATCGTTGCCCGCCCGATGCAGCGTCGTCGCGATGGCCGGTCACGACCAGGGGCGCGGAAAAGAAGCACTGCAGGTAGAACGGCGAGCGCGGGGTGATCGCGTCGACCTCGAGCCCCTGCCGGCGTACGAAGCCGTAGGCCATCACTAGCGGTACGATGCTGTTGCCGATCACGCGAAAGATCAGCAGTTTTGTCTCCTTGGCGGTCACGCGCTGCACCAAGCCCGACTGACCCAGCAGCGCGAGCACGTTGTCGTGGATCTCAATCTCGACCCCGTGCGCGAGCAGGATCGTCAACATCAGGAGCAGCGGCGGACTCACCAGGCCCGCGAAGCGCGTCGCCGCCTGGTCGTCCAGGTCGGCCAGCGCGCGCGCCGCCACCGACTGCGGATGCACCAGCACGCGCCAGAACGTGCGCGAAAAGAACAGCAGCCAGGTCATGAACTCTTAGAGCGTCTTCGAGCGAGCGGATGAACTTGATGATTTCCATGGCTTAGTGCCGACTTTGCACCCACGGCCTGCGCTCGCCCATGCATCGCCGGCCAGCAGACCGTCCGCCTCCACTTCGAGGCAACGGCCTTGCACTTTCGGGCAGTCCGATTGCCCCTCTCCCCGATACCCTTCGAGCCCCATGCGATTCAAGATGAGGGCGCACACATATCGTCCGGTTTCAACGCGTCTTTCCTCAACGCCAAGGGGTCCATCATGAAACTCAGAAAGCTCAGCCTCGCGCTCTGCGCGCTCGTCCTCGCGACCGGCTGCGTGACCAAAGGCACCTACAACACCGAGGTCCAGAAGGCAAACAACTACGCCGCGCTCAACACCCAGCTGTCGGGCGAACTGAGCGCCGACCAGGCGCAGATCACGCAGTTGCAGAACGAGCTCAAGGTCACGCTCGTCAACGAGATCCTGTTCCCAGAAGGCGGCTACACCTTGAGCCCCAAGGGCGAAGCGACGCTCGGCAAGATCGCACCGACGCTCGCCAACCTGCCGGGACAGCAGATCATCGTCCAGGGCTTCACGGACAACGAACCGATCGGGCCCGAGCTGCGCCGCCGCTTCCCGTCCAACCTCGAGCTGTCGTCGGCGCGCGCGGACGACGTGGTGCGCTATCTCACGTCCAAGGGCGTGCCGGCGGCGACCATCTCGGCGCAGGGCTTTGGCGAGGCGCGCCCGGTGGCGAGCAACAGCACGCCGCAGGGCAAGGCCAAGAACCGTCGTGTCGAGATCGTGATCTCGGCGGGAAACCGGCCCTGATCCGGTGCCGCGTGGCGGCGTACCGTATCGAAGCGGCCTGATCGACCGCCTCGATGCGCGGCTCAGTGCTTCTTGTGACTGTGCTTGCCGCCGGCTTCGTCCTTCGACTTGGCCTCTTCCTTGTGCGTGTCGTCCTGCTCCGCGCTGCCGTCGAGCACGAGGTGCGCCGGATCGAGGTTGCGCTTCTGCAGGTCGTGCAGCAGGCCCGCATCGCTGAGGTCGATCTTGTGCGAGGACGCCCAGTCCCGCTCCGCGGTTTCCCGAAGGCGCAGCACGGTGGCCGGATCGTCGGTCTCGATCGCCAGCTCGCGCCGCCCGTCGAAGCTGCCGGGCGCCAGGTTGATCGAGCCCACGATGGCGCGCTGGCCGTCGGCCAGCATCATCTTGGCGTGCAGCTTGAGGTGCTTCATCGTGTGCACCTTGGCGCCCACGTCCTGCAGGATGCGCAGGCCGCCGACGCCCTCGATCAGCTTCTCGGCCTTGAGCGAATGCGGCGGCTTGGTGAGGATGTGAATCTTGACGCCGCGGGTCGCGGCGCGCACCAGGCGTTCGATGATGACGGTGTCCTGGTAGCGCTCGTTCTGCACCCACAGCGAATGCTTGGCGCCGTCGATGAAGGCGGCCACTCGGGGGCGGCCGTTGTCGGGGCACCAGATCAGGCGCGAGTCAGGGTGTGGCGTAAAGTCGGCGTGCGCCCAGTCGGCGTCGAAGCAGGCTTCCATCTCGCCGGTTTCGAGCGCATGCGTCGTGATCACGGCGTAGTCGCGGGTCTCCGTCAGATCCTTGGGCTCCCAGTTCAACGATTCGACGAAGCCGACGCGATTGTCGACCACCATCGACTTCTGGTGCGTGAGGTCGAACTTCGGATTGCTGTCGCGGACCTCGATGCCGGCTGCAACGAGGGTCTGCCGCGAGGCTTCGTTCTCGGTCTCGCCGCTGCGGCGCGCCGGATTCAGCATCACGCGCACCTTGACGCCGCGCTGCTTGGCCGCAACTACTGCGGCAAGCAGCGTCTCGTCGGTGAACAGGAACATCCGGATGTTGAGCGCCGTCCTCGCGCCGTTGATGGCGTCGAGTATGGGCTTAGCGGTGTCGTCGGGCAGCACGATCAGTTGATGGGACATGGCGGGCCTCGGATTGTTATGCGGTGGCGACTGCAGCCACGGCGGGGTTCTCGTACTGGATGCGGTGCAGCTCGGCATAGACGCCGCCAAGCGCCACCAGTTCCTCGTTGGTGCCTTCCTCGACCACCACGCCGTCCTTCAGCACGATGATCTTGTCGGCGTTGCGCAGGGTGCTCAGACGGTGGGCGATCATGATCACGGTGCGGCCTTCCATCAGTCGCTCCAGGCCCTCGATCACCAGGCGCTCGGACTCGGTGTCGAGGGCGGCCGTGGGTTCGTCCAGGATCATGATCGGGCTGTTGCGGATCACCGCCCGCGCGATCCCGATGCGCTGGCGCTGGCCGCCCGACAGCGTGTCGCCGCGTTCGCCCACCAGCGAATCGTAGCCATGCGGCATGCGGGCGATGAACTCGTCGGCGTTGGCGAGCTTGGCGGCGGCGACGATCTCCTCGCGGGTCGCGCCGGGCTTTCCGTAGGCGATGTTCTCGCCGATGGTGCCGCGGAACAGCACCGTCTCCTGCAGCACGAAGCCGATCTGCGCGCGCAAGGCCGCGAGCTTGTGGGTGGCGATGTCGACGCCGTCGATCAGGACCCGGCCGGCGGTCGGGTCGTAGAAGCGCGGCATCAGGCTGACCACGGTCGACTTGCCGCTGCCGGTCGGGCCCACGATGCCGACCACCTGGCCCGGCTTGATGTTGAACGAGACGTCGCGCAGCACCGGGGCTTCGTCGGCACCGTAGCCGAAGGCAACGTGCTCGAAGCTGATCTCGCCCTTGGTGCGGCCCGGGTCGATTGCATCCAGGCGCTCGCGGATGATGTCGTCGGCGCCGAGGATCTTCTGGATCCGTTCGAGCGCCACCGTGGTCTGCGCGATGGTGCTGGCCATGCTCGCGAGGTCCTTCACGGGCTTGAAGAACTTGTTGAGGTAGGCCAGGTAGACGGTCAGCGCGCCGGCCGTCATGGTGCCGGCGACGATCAGCGCCGTGCCCTTCCACAGCACGATGCCGGTGCACAGCGCCACCACCACCGCCACGACCGGCGACAGCAGCGACTTGACCTTGCGCGCGCGCAGCGCGGCCTCGGTGCTGGCGTGGCTTGCGGCTTCCATGTGCGCCACCTCGAGATCCTGGCGGCCGAATGCCTTCACGGCGCGGACCTGGCCCAGGCCTTCCTGGACCACTGCGACGATCTCGCTCTGGCGCGCGCGCACGTCGCGCGTGACGTTCTTGACCGCATTCTTGAACCGGAACACGAACAGCAGCAGGAAGGGCATTACCGCAACCGCGATCAGCGTGAAGTCCCAGTCGAGCCAGACCATGAGACCCAGCATGAAGACGATCGTGACGATGTCCACGAGGATGCCCAGCGTCGACGACGAGGCGAAGTTCTGCACCGTGGCGACGTCGCTCGTGATGGTCGACATCAGCGTGCCGGTCTTCGCTGTGTCGTAGAAGCCCAGCGACAGCCGGTGCAGATGCTCATAGATACGCAGCCGGAGGTCGTTGGCGACCCACTGGCCGATGCTGGTCGTGTAGTAGTTGTCGATGTAGGTCGCGATGCCACCGATGACCGCGATCATTACGGTCGCGATACCCGCGAACAGCGCCACGCCGAGCGTGTGGCGCCCGATGCCCAGCTGGTGCGCCCATTCGAGCCAGCGGGGCAGATGGTGATTGCCGAGCGCATCGTCGAGCACCAGCTTGAGCGGCCAGGGCGCGGCCAGGCTCATGAGCACCTCGATCACCATCGCGATCAGCACGATCGCGAGCCAGGCGTGGTAGGGGCGGATCAGGTTCAGGACCAGGCCGCGCATAGCGGTGTCGGCGGGCTTCGGCGTGGACATGCGCGGGCGTCGCGGCGGCTCAACGCGCGCGGATGACGTCGGAGACAACGCCGTTCTCGTTCACGGTGCAGTTGATGTTCGGCTGGCCGGCGCCGATGCTGAGCGTGACGACGTAGAAGCCCTCCTCCATCGTCTGCGAATCGTAGAGCGGCTTCACGTCTTCCTTGGGCACCTTGCGCTCGCGCGAGACCGCGTCGATGCAGCTGGTGCGCGAGATCTGTGGCGACAGGAACCCGCCGATGATCGGCTTCGGCGGCTGGTAGTTGGCGCAGCCGGTGGCGAGGGCGGCCAGCGCCAGGACTGCGACGGGGGAGCGATGGAAGAAAAGCATGGGGACTCCTGATGAAGAAGGTGGCCGGCAAGCGGCCGATCACTTGGGGAACATGAACTGCGCCTGCAGGCGGATCTGCCAGTTGGGCCCGTTGTCGGGCTTGACGACGTTGTAGTAGGCCGAGAGCTGTGTGTTCACCGGCAGCTTGCCCAGGTGAAAGATCTTGCCGATGCCACCGCCCAGCGGCACGGTCCAGCGCTGGCTGCTGTCGGCGTTCCAGTCGACCGTGATGATCGGGGCCGTCGTCAGGTAGAAGCCGCCCGGGAAGTTGTAGTTGGCGAAGGGCTGCAAGGTGCCGTTGTTGTACGAGCCGCCCTGCTTGCTGCTGCTGACCGACCAGATGTTGTTGACCAGTGCGCCGTAGACCCACGGGTCGCCATGGTCCATGTGCAGCACGACGAAGGCCGGCCCCATTCCCCAGTTCTTGTTGCCGAGCTCCGAGTTGCTGTTGGTCGGGATCTGCACCACCGGGCCCGCACCCCAGATCCACTTGCCCGGGTTGGCCGGCGACAGGAAGGCGGTGAACACCGTGTCGCCCACCCCGCTGAGGCTGCCGATGCCCGGGCCCAGCGAAGGCATCGAGATCACCGGCAGGATGGTGCGCGTGATGACGTTCCACTCGGAGTTGACCGAGATCGGGACCACCGGCTGGATGTTGAGGATGTTCTGCGTTCCCTTCTCGGGCCCGTAGTTGAGGTTGGTGTTGTTCTGGAACGGCACGCTGATCAGGTTGCCGACCGGGTTCTGCGCCAGCTTGGCGAGTTCCTCGGCGCTCAATTCGGCGCGCGATGGCGCCGCCAGAAACAATGCAGCTACAAGGGCTGCACTGGCGCGAACTGCTGGCGAATGAAAGCTCGATTGCATGGTTGCTTGCCCTGAAAATGGTCCGACGCCCTCGGCTGGGACGAGCAAAAACTTAGTCGCGCCGCACGACTTGGATGATGATGGTCGCGGTATCGAGGACATTCGTAAATCATGGCAAAGGGCAATTTCGTTGCCCGAAAGGGCAAGCCAAACCCGCTGAACTTTCCCATGCGCATGCCCTGATGGTCCCTCGACAGAGAAGCATAGGCCGGCGTGCCATGACATCCCAGGCACTCCCTTTTGCGCTACCAAATTTTTGGGGGTGCCAGACGATCTGCGAGTCGATCGGCAAAGGCCCGGGACTGATCGACATAGCTGGGCTGCAGTGTCGCTGGCGGAATCCTGAAGCCGAGGTAACGCTCCTTGGTCACCCCTGTCGACAAGTAGCTCAAGAGTGCCAGCATGGAGTCCACCGGGCCGCCACCGGCGGTGAAATGGCTGCCATCCATGTAGTCGCCGCCTTGCTTGACGATGAGCTTCTTGAGAATCCGAAGGTCGTCGCGCCAATAGCGGTGGGCGACCGCGACTGCGGCACAAGGCTTGCCGCTGATGAGCTTGCGACCCGCTTCCGACTCCAGGAACGAACGTATCGGCATGCAGGGGTGCAGCCACCAGGTGGGCGAGGCGATGCAGACCAGGTCGTAGGGTCCTGCGCCTACCTCGTCCGGAATTCGGATCTGCCCTGTCACGCCGCGAAACTGCGGAAGCACCATCCCGAAAATGTCGCGATAGGCATGTCGCAGCGGAAACTGCGAGAACCGGGGGGCGTAACGCGGGTCTGTGAACTCGATCTTGGCGAGTTGCACCTTGCAGCCTCGCTCGCGCAGTCGACTCGCCATGGATTCAGCCACGCTCAAGGTCTGCTGGCTGTACGTGTAGTAGACGATCAGGACCGATGGGGGTGTCGAATCGGCCATCTCAGGCTTTCGACGTGGGCCCGAAGCCTAAAAAATCGAACGCCGGTAGGCAGAAAATGCGCATCATTGATTCGCTTTCGAGGGTTCCGAGTGATGCCCCTACTATGCGTACAGTCACGAATCTCTGTCTATGGCTCGGGCGGTCCATGGCCGGTTTTTGCCCTTTGAGGCAATTGGATTGCCCTTCAGCCCTATGCTGGGTCGCGACGGGTCTATGGGAAGATGCGACGGGCTGCCATGGCCGCTTGCACGTCGGCTTGGCAAGGTCCGCACACATCTTTGACGCTGGGCGATTGTTGCGTCACAGTGCCAAGCCCACCTTAACAAGGAGCTTCCACATGATCGGGTCCATCGTTCGCACGCTGGGGACCGCAGTGGCCCTGGCATCCGCGTGCATTGGCGTGTCGGCCGTTGCGCAAAGCGAAACCAAGAAATTAGAAAAGGACGCCGAGAAGGCCTGGGACGCGACCAAGACTGAAACCAAGAAGGTCGAGAAGGCCACGGCAAGGCGGTCGACAATGCGGGGTCCGACGCAGCATCAGGCACGCGCAAGGTCGGCAACGAGATTGGCGAGAAGATTCCGGGTACGACCCAGAATGAAGCAGTCAAGAAAGACGCTGCCAAGCCCTGAGCCCTGAGCCCTGAGCCCTGAGCCCTGAGCCCCGGGCCATTCCCGAATCGAGATACGCGCTTTCGGCGGGTCTTTCTTTTCTAGTCGGGATTAGCTACCCAGCCGGACCGTGCCGCTCGCAGACGTGGCCACCGGCGGGTCCCGTCCTAGCGATCGAACGGTAGCAGCCGGGCCACTGCAGTTCCTTCGAGGGGTCGCCTGACAGCCCTCGGCGACCGGGCTTGCGCCACGCATTGCATGACGCCTTTTCCTGCTCTTGACCTGACTATTCACGAACGAAGTAAGCGGCGCCGGCCCGTCGTCTCTTGCACGTACGTGCCGAGCGGTTCGAGTTCCAGTTCAATCGCAGCGACGACGGCGGAGAGATGCACCTAGCTCAGCGAGTCAGACAACGACCGCTGTGAGCCAGTCAATTCCGTCAGGTGCAGATCCGCAGCCCATCAGCGACGTTCGCTGGCTTGACGCCGCCTATTTGCGCGGCGCGAACCACTTGTCGTAGAACTGCTCGTACGTCCCGTCCTGGTCAACCTCGATGAGTGCCTCGTTGATCCGTTTGCGCAGCGGGCTGCTGAGCGCAACGACGAGGCCGTACTTGTCGGGCCTGAACACAGGGCCGACGACCTGCAGCGTGCCCTTGCCCCAAGTGGCGGACCAATACTGCAGTGTCGGCGCATCGAAGACGACTGCCTGCACCTTCCCGCGCATGAGCAGGTCCACGCCGGCAGCGGTGTTGGTGATTTCCACGACTGGCAGGTGCAATCGCGCGAGGTAGTCGGCCGCGATGGTGCCGCGCACGGTCGCGATCGTCTTCCCGGGCAGGTCGCCCGGGCCTGCAATGCTGGATCGCAGCCGATGCACCGTCTGCGATGAGGTGACGGTCGCGGTCAGTTGCGCGATCAGCACAATCCCCATCAGCCACACGCACGCGATCACGAGCCGCCTGAGCGCGCCCGGAGCGCTTCGCTCGCCGTGCTCGCCGTGCTCGCCGGTGGCCATGATCAGCGTCGTGTTCCAAATCTCGTTGCCGACGCCCGCCGCGTAGCCCCTTCCGAGTTCCGGATCGCGCCTTCGCTCGATGAACCAGAGCACGTTGGCCCACAGGAACACCAGCACGAGTGCCGCAACGAACAGCTTCCCGATGGCATTCCAGGGTATGGCCAGAAGCGTCCCGAGGACCGGACTTTCCTCATCGGCGCGGACCATGATCTGCAGGCCGGAGTCGAAATAGGATTGCGTGCAGTCGACGATCTTCTCGCGCTCCGGTGTCAGCACGATGGCCGAGATGGCGACACGGTGGCCACGCGCAGTGGAGCGGCGGGCGCCGCCGCTGCCTCGGCCGCGAACGAAGGTGCGGCGAACAACAACGTCAGCAACATTGACGCGAGGCGTGCCGAATCTCGGGTCATGGTGTTCACATCCAGGTTCATGTGTTGCAACGAATTGTGATACCGCAGGAAGGCACCGGCTTGTCCTTTCGGATCCAACTCCGCGTACATGTTCGTGCCGGTGAAGCAGACGAATCCGGAGGAAGTGCTCGTCCTGATGCAAGGTAGCCGATTCGGTGTTCCCGTCAAGCCCGAGAACAAGGATGGACGCGCCGTCACGACAGTGGGGCGGCGCCCCATCGATGCGCGGCGGCAAGTACGTGGTCAAGGACGAAGAAGCCAGGGCATGCTCACGCTCGATGAGGCGTTGAAGCAGACGCTGCAGGCCTTCGGCGCGCGAATGGCCGCGGCCACCGAGAAGTTGGGCGAGACATGCCGGGCTTCGCGGGCTGGCGCTACCTGCTGAGCCCGATCCACGCAGCGCCGGACATCTGTGTAATCTGCTGGCGACGCAGAACCGCAGAACCGCAGAACCTGCACCTGCACGGCGCGGGTGCCGGGGTCTATCCGGATCGCGATCGCACGCGCTGGCCAGCGCACTCGAACACGCTGAGCTTCGTGGAGATCGTCTTGGCGATGAAGTGAGGGATGGCCATCGCGCCGGAAAGGAATCGATTCAACAGGCGCTGGAGCGGCTCGCGCCCGAGGTGCGTGCGGGCGCGATCGGGCAGACCAAGGCGAGCTCCTTCGACCGAGGGATGTTAACCACGGGGATGACCCGCAGCCCGTTGCGGGCGGTCGAGGCGCGGCTGAAGATCTGACGCAGGCTCAGATCAGCCCCGCGCACGCCGAAATCGGGTCAATGGGTGGCGGCTTACTTCTTGGCCGCCGCCTTGGCATCACGCGCTTCGACCCTGGCCTGCCCCGCAGTCGCGGCCTTGCCGCCGCTGGCCTCAGGATTGATTTCGGCAGTCTTGGCTTCGTCGCCCACCGGCTTCTTCACCATGCCCTGGGACTTGGAGTTGGCCTTGTTCTGGCCTGCCACGGCAGCCTTGCCGCCGCTGGCCTCAGGATTGAGTTCGGCACTCCTGGCTTCGTCGCCCGACGGCTTCTTGACGTTGCCTTGCGGGCGACTTTCCACCTTGGCTTGGGCCCGATTTTGCGCCTTGCTGTTGGTCACGGGTTGTTGCTCCGACGATGCGCCTGCCGGATTTTGCGCATAGGCGCCTGCTGCGAACAGGCCGGTGATCATGACTGCGAGAAGTTTGCTCATTGATGTCCTTGGGAGTTGGTCGATTCGCCGCACCATCAACAGATGGTCAGACCACAACAATGCTCGTGGCCCCACGGTTGATATTACTTCGCAAACGACGTCAACGGCGCAATGCTCCGCGGACGACCGCCGGCATCGGAATCGAGGAGCCTCCCGGTGCCGGGTTGGGGCGTCAGACTTTGGTCAGGAACGAGGTTCACGATGCGAGCTCCTCAATGGACCTTTCAGAGGAAGGTCTTTGCCCGCTTCGGCGGGCTTTTTCATGAGGGCTGCGTGGCAGCAAATCCGCGTGCAAGTAGGGTCAGGAACGAGCGCTACGCCTGCTGCCCGTGACTCAGAACGGACCAGTAGCCGTCTTTCGCGCATGTGATTTCTCCGAATGCGGGCGCTCGATGGCGGCGCCGCCATCAGATGTGCGCCCGTCGCAGCGCCGTGTGAATGGCGTCCATCAGCTGCTGTTGGGGGTCCGGCTTCTGCAAGAAGTCCATGGCGCCGTCTCTGATGGCCTGGACGGCTGCTGAGATGTCTAGGGTGCCGCTGATAGAAACGATTGGTAGGCTGACCCCCCATCACGCGCAGGCGCTGTCGTAGCTCGAGCCCATTCATGCGCGGCATGCGCAGGTCACCTCGAAGACTGAACAACTGCTTTCCGGCGTGAACGCGATGGCGCCGCCGGTTGTCGGTTTCGCGCGTTAAGACTTGCCAAGCGCCATCCCCGAGGGCCTCCGATAGTCCTTCACCATCTCTGGCGTGATACGGTAGGGCGTGATCCACTTGTGCATCGTCTTCGTGGCGCTGGCCATCGGCGGCGCCGCCTGGATGGCGGTGATGGCCACTTTCAATTCCGCGACGCAGTCCAGCTCGCCGCCCTGGGTCCGTTCACGCGCCGTGGCGCTGCACACGCTCAGTGCACTGGGATCCTTTGCCATCGGCTCGGCCTTCTGGGGTGCCGTGTCCGGCATCGCCGGGCTGGCGATCGCCCTGAGCATGGCGGCAAGTCGTCATGGCTGGCGGTGTGTTCTCGCGCGCTGGTTGCCGTTGCGAATGGGCGCTTCGCAGGAGGTCACGCCCGTCGCGCTCTGGAACGATCTCCTGATCAAGAATCAGCCGTTGCCGGGAGATGGCCCGGTGTCGGTGGAAATCTGCTACTGCATCCGTGCAGGCGAGGCCGATGAGTTCCTGAACGCCGTGACTCAACTGCGCGCCTCGCGGCGGCGCGACGGCGCCACGCTCTGGCGCGTCTATCGCGACCTCGGTGACCCGTCGCGCTATATCGAGCGCTTCATCGTTTCTTCGTGGGCCGAGTATCTTCATCAGCGCGCCCGAGCGACGCTGGCCGATCAGGAAGCCGAAGCTCGCATACGGGTGTTCTTGCGCGAAGGCGAGACGGTAACGACCCAAGCACTACATCGCAGAGCGCTGAAGCGGCCGATTGGGGCATGGCTTGCGAAGCCGCCGATGCCAGCACCCCCGCCCGCTGGCGAAGGTCGGCGCGTGGGGCGCCGACCTCCTTCCCGCCCACCGATTGTCATTCCTGAGTGCGCACGGAGCTACGCGTTTGGAAATCATGGCATCAAATCGTGGAAGGCTCGGGCCAGTTTTGCAGACCATCCCTAGGGTTTCATGTCGTGTCTTCTCATTTCCCCTCGCAAAAGCGGAGCTGCCTGACGCCAGGTTGGCCTCCAAATGAGAAAGAGCCTCCTTGCGCCTCGGTACAAAGCAGAGGTTGTAAACACAAAAAACAAACCATATTGCGTATTACTAAAAAACATTGTATAGTTTGTAAACGCAAAAAACAGCTCAAACCTTGTATGCCTGACTTCGTCGTTCGCACGCCCGAGCAGTTGCCTTGCCTCCTCCAGGCGTTTCGCAAGCAGAGCGGCATGACTCAGGCCGAGGCCGCCGTTCGACTGGGGGTGACGCAGCAGACGATGTCCGCACTGGAGCGGAACGCGGAGAAGGTCAGCGCTGCCCGCCTGATGAAGCTGCTGAGCATCTTGGGTGTTGAGTTGGTGCTGCGCAAGGACGAGGCACCCGCAGCTCCCCAGTCGGTCGGCGCCGGCGACTCCACTCCGATCTGGTGAGCCCATGGGTCGACGTTCTCATACCCAAGCGCTCGGCCTCTGGATGAACGGGGCTCGCGTAGGTACTTGGCGCATCCATCCTCAGACAGGCGACGTCTTGGAGTACGACGCAGAATGGGCCGTTGCGAAGCAGGGCCGCCCCCTGTCACTGTCCCTCCCCTTCATGCCGGGTGGTGCGCCGCATCGCGGCGAACGGGTTCGAACCTACTTCGAGAATTTGCTGCCCGACAGCGACGACATTCGAGCCAGGATCGCGAGGCGGTTCCAGACCAGGTCGACCGAGGCCTTCCCGCTGCTCGCCGAGATTGGACGCGACTGTGTAGGCGCATTGCAGATTCTTCCGGACGGCGAAGTCCCGGCAGGCGTGGGGCCAGTGCAAGCCTCACCTTTGGATGAGAGCATGGTCGCGCAGGTGTTGCGCAACACCGTGTCGCCTGCGCTCCAAAGTCTTGGCGACGATGACGACACGTTCCGGATTTCGATCGCGGGCGCCCAGGAGAAAACTGCACTCCTGCGTTTCGATGGCAGATGGTGCATGCCCCACGGGGACACGCCCACAACGCACATCTTCAAGCTCCCACTGGGCCTGGTTGGCGGGATGAAGTACGACATGAGCGGCTCAGTCGAAAACGAGTGGCTCTGTTCCTTGATCCTGAAGGCCTACGGCGTTCCGGTGGCCGCTTGCGAGTCGCTGGAGTTCGAGGACGTGAAGGTCCTGGCGGTGGAGCGCTTCGACCGCATCTGGTGGAAAAGCGCCGCAGGCGACATGCGGCTCATCCGACTTCCTCAGGAGGATATGTGCCAGGCCAAGGGCGTGTCGCCGTACGCAAAGTACGAAGCGGACGGCGGCCCCGGGATTGACAGCATCATGGAGGTGCTGGATGGGTCGATGTCCCGCGAAGATGACAAGCGGACCTTTTTCCAGGCGCAAGTGCTCTTCTGGATGCTCTGCGCGACCGATGGGCACGCTAAGAACTTCAGCCTGTTTCTGCGGCCCGGGGGCCGATACCAGCTCACGCCGCTGTACGACGTTTTGTCGGCCTATCCCATCCTCGGCGATGGACCGGGGAAGCTATCGCCTTTCAAGGCCAAGATGGCTATGGCGATCCGCTCCAAGAATGCGCACTGGAAGATGCGGGAAATCCTGCGCCGACACTGGCTGGCTGTAGGTGAGCGGCACGGGGTGACCACCCCAGACGGGCGCGGCTCGGGTTCGGTGATCGACGACCTGGTGAACCGCACGCCGCAGGTGATTCAGCAGGTGCGAGCTCAGTTGCCGAGAGACTTTCCGGAATCCTTGGCCGAACCAATCCTCAGCGGGCTTCAGGAAGCTTCCCGCAAGATCTCGAACTGACGCTCACATCTTCGGTCGGGGCCTGATCGCTTTCGGTGGATCGCCGCCCAGAGCTTGGGCTTCCAACGGCAGGCTGGCGCGGGCGATGCGGATCGGATCGGGTTCGCCGGTGATCGTCACGACCACCCGAGTCCAACCGTTGGCTGGCGTACTGTGAGGGAGAGGAAGAGCGCGTACTGCGTGCGGCGCAGGTCGTGGTCGATGAAGGGATCGCCCGGCCGACGCTGATCGGCCGCCCGGCCATCATCGCGCAGCGCATCGAGAAGTTCGGCCTGCGCCTGAAGGAGGAGCTCGACTACGACATCGTCAACGTCGAACAGGATCGTCGTTACCGGGAGTTCTGGCAGACCTATCACCGCATGGGCGAGCGCCCGGGGCGTGACCGTCCAGACCGGCAAGATCGAAATGCGTCGCCGCCTCACGCTGATCGGCGCCATGCTGCTCCACACTGGCGATGTCGACGGCATGATTTGTGGCACCTGGGGAACCACACAGGTGCACCTGCCCTACATTGACCAGGTGATCGGCAAGCGCCCCGGGGGAGCGGACAGCACCGCGCAGGACATCCCCATCTTCGCTTGCATGAACGGGCTGGTACTGCCGGACCGCCAAGTGTTTCTTGTCGACACGCACGTCAACTATGACCTGACGCCCGAGGAGTTGACGGAGATCACCGCGCTGGCCGCCGGAGAGATGCTTCGGTTCGGCCTGAAGCCCAAAGTGGCTCTGCTGTCGCATTCCAACTTCGGCAGCAACAACTCGCCCACGGCGCTCAAGATGCGCAGGACCCTCCAGTTGCTCCTGATGCAGGCACCTTGGCTCGAGGTGGACGGCGAGATGCACGGCGACGTGGCGCTTGATGGCAAGCAACGCGCCGCGATGATGCCGCGCAGCTCGCTTGCTGGAGACGCCAACTTGCTCGTGTTCCCCAATTTCGACGCCGCGAACATCGCCTACAACCTCCTGAAGACGGCTGCCGGCGGGAACATATCGATCGGCCCGGTCTTGCTCGGAGCGGCGAAGCCTGTGCACATCCTCACGCCGAGTGCAACGGTGCGGCGAATCGTCAACATGACCGCGCTGACGGTCGCGGATGCGAATGCAGAGCGCTCAGAGGAATCCGCGCCGGTTCGAGAGCAATTGCTTTCCTGAGAGTTCGACGCGCTCGAGGACCGCTTACAGACTCGAAGCAGACTCGTCGGCTCGAAGTGCGACTGACCGGTGATGGCCGAGATGGCATGGACACCCCACTTTTTGGCGACGGATAGCCACCGAACGGCTGGCGTGCCAGAGTGGGGGTTTCACCCCTCACTTCCGACTGGAGGCCCGGCATGAATGCGATGTTGCCCACTTGCATGACGGAGGCAGCTCATGAAGATGCGTCCGGGCATCGCGTGAAGATGATGGCACCGCAGTTCGTCAAACCATCTGACAGCAGGCAGACGCCGAGGAAAGGGGGCGTCCATTCCAGTAAGACTGCAGCCGATACCTGTTGAGACGGTCACATGAGAATCAGCTTGGCAAACCGGGCGGTGTCCATATAAGGCTGTGTGGAAACTCCCTTGATGGTCGCCTATATTGAGCCAACCCGTCTGAACGAGGTGGTGGCCCATGAAGAGATTCATCGAAGGCGAAGATCGCCAGCAGGTGATGCTGCTGCCCGAATGCCTTGACGACTGTATCGGTGAGGAACAACCCGGTGCGAGTCGTCGATGTCTTCGTCGAGGAATTGGACCTGCAGGCACTGGGCTTCGAAGGCGTCGAGCCAGCGGCGACGGGCCGCCCCTCGTACCACCGGCGGTGCTGCTCAAGCTCTACATCTACGGCTACCTGAACCGCCTCCAGTCCAGCCGCCGCCTGGAGCGCGAGGCCCAGCGCAACGTCGAGATGATGTGGCTCACCGGCCGCCTGGCGCCGGACTTCAAGACCATCGCCGATTTCCGCCACGACAACGGTCCCGGCCTCCGCAACGTCTGCAAGCGCTTCATTGGCATGTGCCGAGAACTCAAGCTGTTCACGCACGCCATCGTGGCCATCGATGACAGCAAGTTCGCCGAAACGTGCAGCGACCTGCGCTGGTGTTCCGACGGTCTGGAAATCAAGTGCGACTCGGGCCAGACGGTGACGGCCACCCTCACCAAGGACTGCTGCGACCGGGAGGTGATGGCCTGGCGTGCATATGGAGGGCAAAGGGCGACCGGGCGAGCCAGTGCGCGAGATGCTCATCGAAGCCGTGGAGCGCCGCTTCGGGGCGGTGGATACGGTCCCTGCAGGTCATGAACTGGAGTGGCACGCTCGTTGGGCCTGAGGCCCTCATACGCCCGTTCGCAGCCCGCAAAGCAACGGCATGGCCGAGAGCTTCGTGAATACCTTCAAGCGCGACTACGTGGCACGCATGGACCTGCGTGACGCGCGGACTGTGCTTGCGCAGTTGCCGGTGGCCTTCGAGCACTTCAACGAGGTGCATCCGCACTCGTCGTCGAAAATGCGCTCGCCTCGGGAGTTCAGGCGGCAGAAAGGCCGCGGGGACTGACATGGCGCTTTATTGCGAACAGGACGGGGCCGGAAACACGGGGGCAACATCATCCGTACTGTGGTTGTCTGTCCGCTAGCGTACAGACGATGCGTCCGAAATCTATACTAGTTGCGTCGTCGTAGTGGCATCTTTTTGGTGATCCCCGGCGCCGAATGGTGGAGTCCGAGATGGTCGCAGCCCCCGATGCCGGAGAAAATCGTCTGCTCGCGTCGTTGCCCGATGCCGAACTGCGGCGGTGGCTGCCTCAACTTGAACGTGTGGACCTGCCGCTCGGCCATGTGCTGTACGAGTCTGGTGCGACGCTCAGCCACGTGTACTTTCCGACAACGGCGATCGTCTCGCTGCTCTACGTCCTGGAAAATGGCGCTTCGGCGGAGATCGCCATCGTCGGCAAGGAAGGAATCGTCGGGATCTCGCTTTTCATGGGAGGCGAAACCACCCCGAGCCGTGCAGTGGTGCAAAGCGCCGGCAAAGGGTTCCGGCTCAGCGCAGACGCACTGAAAGTGGAGTTCAATCGGGCCGGCCCCGTGCTGCACCTATTGCTCAGATATACCCAGGCGCTGATCACCCAGATGTCGCAGACGGCGGTCTGCAATCGCCACCACTCCCTGGACCAGCAGCTGTGCCGTTGGCTTCTATTGAGCCTTGATCGTCTGACGGGTGATGAGCTTGTGATGACCCAGGAACTGATTTCCAACATGCTGGGGGTTCGCCGTGAAGGCGTGACCCAGGCAGCGCAGCAGTTGCAAGCCGCAGGCCTCATTCGCTACGTCCGCGGGCGCATATCCGTCCTTGACCGCGAGGGTCTGGAGAAACGCTCTTGCGAATGCTATGCGGTGGTGAAGAAAGAGTACGACCGCCTGCTTCCAGACGATCCAGTCGAATAGGCGGCAAATCGACGCGCAGGGCGCATACTCTCCCTATCCACTCAAACGGTATTCGACCCCAGCGTTTTGCTCCTGTTCGCCTCCGTCGTTCGGAGGCGCGAGCAACATGGGAGGCCCATATGGCCACGGTCCAGAATCACCTGATCAAGCTGCTGCCGCGCAGCGATCGCGCGAGATTCCTTTCAAGCTGCGAAGAAGTGCAACTCGTCCTGGCGGATGTACTGTGTATGCCTGGCGAGGCGGCACCCTACGTCTACTTTCCCGTTGACGGCTTCATTTCGCTGGTCGCGACGACTGACGGCAGTCCCTACCTCGAAGTCGGAATGGTTGGCCGCGAGGGCATGGTCGGCGCGCATGTAGGCCTCGGTGTGATGACAGCCCCACTGCGCGCTGTGGTGCAAGGGTCGGGCTCATCGTGGCGTATCAGCAGCCAAGCCTTCCAAAGAGAGGTGGCAGCCAGCGAGGCCTTGCAGCGCGTGCTGGACCGTTACGTGTGCGTCCTGATGAACCACCTGACCACATCGGCGACCTGCCTTCGCTTCCATCAAATCGGGCCGCGGCTCGCGCGCTGGCTGCTGATGAGCCACGACCGGGCGCATTCCGACAACTTCCGCATGACGCATGAATTCCTTGCCTACATGCTGGGTGTGCGCCGCGTCGGCATTACTGCCGCGGCCGGTGTGCTCCAGAAGAGTGGCTTGATCGAATACACGCGAGGTGATCTCACGGTACTTGATCGCATCGGCCTCGAAGCGGCAGCATGCGGTTGCTACGCTTCTGACCGCAAAGCCTACGCGGACTTGCTCGAGTAGACCAAGGCCGATTCGTCGGCGATCGATCGCTTCAAGTTTTTTGAACGCTTTGTTCGCCGCCGCACAGAGCGCCCGGAGTGTGCGCGATATGGTTGTGCTCCCGGTTGCGCGCGGGGAAGGCCTATGACCACGTCGAAGGCTTGGCGAAGAAAACGGCGCAGATCATCACGCTGTTCGCCCTGTCGAACCCGTGGATGACGCGGTGAAATTGATGGAGGTCAAGGGATGAGTGCGTCTGCGGGGCTCGAACCGCGCTTGCAAGGCGGCCGCAGCGGCTGCCCTGCGCTCCAAGAGTCGTCGGTGGACGTCACCCAGTCCAAAATATCCCCACCTCGGGGACATAAGGTGCCCAGATGCCACTGCGTAACGCTGCTCGCGCTGTTCGCGCTGTTCGCGGACTATTCGACGGGCCTCTGGCCCGGCCAGTACTACCGCAATGGACGGTCGAGCATTTCTTGTCAGGCCAAGGTGCAGGTTTTCACTACGGTGTATTTGGGACCTTCGAACAGGCCAGGGCCTGGCTTCCTGCGAGCAAAGAGTTTGAAAACGCGGCTCTTGCCACGGAGTACCTCGCCTCCCGCGCGCGAAGAATATCCACCTATGACTACCCAGTCCTGCTCTGGCTTCTGCGCGCCATTCAGGGTGATGCGACCAGCGTGCTCGACATCGGCGGCTCGGTAGGAGTGCACTACTATGCGTACCGCCGGCACATCCAGTTCCCCGCAGCCTTGACGTGGCGCGTGGTGGAGGTTCCAACGATGGCTGCTATCGGGAGGAATCTCGCGACCACCAGTGCCGCGACGGCCTTGTCATTCGCGGAGGAGTTGACGCACGCCGTCATGTCAGTAAGCAGTGACATCTGGCTTGCGGCTGGCGCGCTGCAGTATATGGAGGACGCTCGACCGCGGGAACTCCTGAAGCGGTGCTTCGAACGGCCAAAGCATCTCCTCTTGAACAAGCTGCCGCTGTATGAAGGCGACGATTTTGTGACGACGCAGAATATCGGCTCAGGCTCGTTCGCACCTCTGCACGTCTTCAATCGGCGGCGATTGATCGAGGAAATCCAGGCGCTGGGCTACTCGTTGCGGGATAAGTGGCTAGTCCCCGAACATTCCCTGTACCTGCCTGGCCATCCCGAGCGCTCCTTGTCATGCTTCACGGGGCTGTATTTCGTGGACTGTCACCGCTTGTCGATTGCCTCGCGGTTGACCAGCGCCGAAGCTCGCTGAGCGAATCGAAACCAAGTTCGACCCGTCCAGCAGCACGCCGTGCAGGCATGGCGCGTTGAGCGGCCTCGCTATCGCCAAAGGGCGGGGCTTCGGCCTGTTCCAATGCAGCCTGGGACGCGCATGTACTCCTGCCGCTCATGGGCTGCACGAAGAACCGACTCCGCAGTCCAAGGTGGTGTCGCAGTCGCATGTTTCTCGATCTCAGCGCAAAGGGCCTTGTTCAGCACCGGAACAAGGCCGCGAATCAGCCTCTCGCCTGTGGTGAGCACCACCGCGCCGTGCACGGCTTCTGGGAGCACCCGCCCATTCAAATAGTCATTGACGAGTGTTTCAGCAGCAAAGATTGAGAGTGACATGGTGTCGTATCGCCCATTGACATGACGACACACTGGCGGTGTCCGAAGCGGGCCGATGTGCGACAGCACGCCGATGCGAAGTGCGAGCGCAGCGCATCCGTCCAGTTCAACTTACTGGCTCCGCAGGAGCCTCCGGCAGCCCGTCGTCCACCACGGTCCCCGGGAAGAGGGCGAATGGATCTGTCTCGTCCGCGCTCGGCGCGTTGACGCGACCGGGACTTTCCGGAGGTGCCTCGGGGCAGAGGCGTTCTGTATCTTGCTCTCGGAGCCACTCCCCGGCCGAGGGCTGGCGATGGCCTTCGTCCTTGGACAACGCCTGGATCACGTCGACTAAAGCAGTGCGAGAGGTCATACACCTCGTATCGCTTCAAGGGCTGCGCCTGCGCGTAGGTCCGAGACGCGCTTACGGAATGTGCTCACCCTACAAAGATCGTTTATGAACGGTCCCCCGACGGGCGATCGCAGTGCGAAGTCGTGCCCTCCTCCGCATTCGAATCCACCTTCATCCTCCCGCTGTGAGGCAAGGTCGGCACTCAATGAATCTGATGGAAGATCCGGCCGCCCGGGGCGAAGAGTTCTTGCAGCCTGCGGACCTCGACGAGCCCTTCACGCGGGGTACCCACCCAGCCACAAAAGGGCGCGTTGACCACGGCGCCAACAGGCCATCTCCGCACCGAAGCTTTGGAACTCATCCCGCGCTCAGAGGTCTTACACATACCGGCGTTGATGAGGGGCAATCGTCTGCCCCAGCGGACCTCTCGGCAACGCTATGTGGGGTAACGCACAGATGCAAAGCGCAGAATGTGGGAGATTGTCAGGAATTCGTGGGTATGCACGGGGACACCGGCTTTCCCCGCCGAACGCTTCGACTTTGTCGAAACCGGGGCCACTCACGGAGGACAACATGCACCGCTTCTTATCCAATAATCGGGACGACCTGATTGCACGCTGCAAGGCGAAGGTAGCGCAGCGGCCAAGGCGGGCCGCGACCGCGGTGCAACTCGCCAACGGCATCCCATTGTTTCTGGACCAGCTGATTCAAACTCTGGAAGCACAGGACAACGGCGAGGTAGACGAGAGCTTCCGGATTTCCGGCGCGGCGGGCGGGGACGCCGCCGCTTTGTCAGAAATGGGGCTGAGTGCGGCGGCGCATGGCAAGGAGCTCCTGGAACTTGGCTATTCGGTGGACCAGGTCGTGCACGACTACGGCGACCTCTGCCAAGCCATCACGGACCTCGCCGTGGAGCGCGATGCGCCGTTCTCCGTCGATGAGTTCCGGACGTTGAATCGCTGCCTGGACAACGCCATCGCTGATGCCGTCACCGAGTTCGGCTTCTGGCGTGACGCTAGCGTGGCTCTCCAACAGTCCGCCGAGGAGAATGAGCGGCTCGGCATGCTTGTGCATGAACTGCGAAATCACCTGCACACCGCATCGCTGGCGTTTGCGGCCCTGGAATCAGGACGCCTTCCCATCGGGGGTTCGACCGGAACGGTGTTGAAGAGGAGCCTGTCCTCGTTGGCGGCCCTACTCAACCTGTCCCTGTCGCAGGTCAGGGCGGCAGCCGAACCGCCAGAAGAGGCGTTTTCGCTCGGATTGTTTGTGGCGGACGCCAAGAATGCCGCTTCGCTCGACGCGAGTGCCAAGGGCTGCACCTTTTCGGTTGCCGATGTCGACGTCTCCCTCGGCATCGCTGGGAATCGAGAACGGTTGTTGGCCGCCTTGGTGAACTTGCTTCACAACGCATTCAAGTTCACGCATGCGAATACAGAGGTCGCGCTTGTCGCCTATGCCGAAGGCGACCATGTTCTGCTCGACGTGAAGGATAACTGCGGAGGCCTGCCACCGGGAACGACCACGTCGATCTTTCAGCCGTTTGTGCAGGTCGGTGACAACAAGAGCGGGCTGGGCCTCGGCTTGTCCATCGCGCGGCGGAACGTTGAGGCCGACGGGGGGGTGTTGACCGTCAGGGACCTGCCGGGCGCGGGGTGCATCTTCACCATCAAGCTTCCGCGCAGGCAGCTTCACGAGCGCCCAAAGTAGGCTGGCTGGCTCGGCGAACCGGTCGATCCCGTATGTCTGGACCGAGAGCCGCGTAGTTCTCGGTCGAAGAGTCTTTCCATCTGTCGAACGCGGGATGTATGGGCTGCCGTGAGGCAGTACTGGCGGCACATTGGGTTGGATCAGGCGTGCGACCTCCTCGCGGCTGAGCACCACCGGCAGCTTCTGGGGCACACGAACGGGTCTCATCTACGGCAGCCACTCACTCCGTCAGATTGATGAGGAAGATCACGATGGCGCGCTGATTCCTTCTACGGTTTTTTATCCGCCCGAAGGTGGTGGGTGAGTTACGCTGGAGTAGCAATCCTGATGCTGGCCCTCGCGCTCTGACGCCGCGTGCAGCCCAAAGCGGTCTTTGCTCCCGCGCGAAAGTGACGTACGTTCAGGGCCGCCCCAAGGCAAAACGCCCCCGAGCGGCGGAGGACCATTAGGACCCAGGTCGGCGTTCATCTGCTTGAGATGCACCGCTGCTTGCGGGGGAAGGCCGATTCGTTGGCAATCCATCGTTTCTCAAGTTGTTTTGACGCTTTGTTCGCCGCCGCACAGAGCGCCCAGAGCGTGAGCGATATGGTTGAGCTCGCGGTTTCGACCGGGAAAGCCTATGACCACTTCGAATGTTGCAGCCCAAGCCCTCGTGCGTGCACGCCTCAGCGGGAGGTCGATGGGTGACTCCGCGGCCGTATGGTTGGCTGGCAAGCGGCTGCAGGGCGAAAACGCTCCAATATTGGATCAATCGCTTCTATGAGGGCTGGAATGTCAAGGCCTTCATGGCGGTCGATCGTCAAGACTGAGCGATCGAAGGTCGGGAACCGGTGGAAGTCCGAGTCCGTGCCCGGACGAG
>NZ_JASZYL010000018.1:0-108799 GCF_030316985.1 Variovorax sp. J31P179
GGCCGACCTCGTGATGTTCGACTGCCGCGGCATGAACATCTTCCCCGCGCTGCCGGGCGGCAATGCCGCCCACATCGTCGTCATGTACGCCGAGACCTCGGACATCGAGAATGTCATCGTGGCAGGCAGGTTCGCCAAGAGAAACGGACAGCTGAATTTCGATGCGGCCCGGCTGGCCCGCCTCCACGATGAACTTCTGGCCTCGCGCCTGCGCATGTTCGAGCAAGGCCAGTTCAAGTCAGTGCCCGTCGAACGCGGGCCCCAACCGGAGCACTTCGTCCTATGACCCTGCCTGTCTTCCGACACGTCCTGACCGCCGGCGCGCTGCTGCTGGCCGCGGCATCCGCCCTGGCGCAAGCCACGGCGCCGGCGGCCCCCTGGCCGACCAAGCCGGTGCGCATCATCCACGGCTTCACATCGGGCGGGCCGGTCGACAACCTGGCGCGCCTGCTGGCGGCGCAGTTCCCCGAGGCCTTCGGCCAGCAGGCGATCGTCGAGGGCAAGCCCGGCGCCGGCGGCACCATCGGCGCCAACTACGTCGCCAAGGCCGAGCCCGACGGCTACACGCTGTTCCTGATGGCCTCGGGCCACTCGGCGGCACCGGGGCTGTACAAGTCGCTGCCCTTCGACGCCGTGTCCGACTTCACGATGGTGTCGATGGTGGCGCGCAGTCCGTTCGCGATCATCGCGGGACCGGGCTCGACCGCCGGCAGCCTCCAGGAACTGGTGGCGGCCGCGAAGGCCCAGCCGGGCAAGATCGACTACGGCTCGGGCGGCACCGGCAGCGGCATGCACCTGGCGGCCGTGCTGTTCCAGGCACGCGCCGGGGTCCAGTTCACGCACGTGCCCTACAAGGGCGGCAGCGCGCCGGCGCTGGCCGTCATGAGCGGCGAGGTGCCGATCATCTTCACCTCGCTGGCGGGCATGTCCAGCCAGATCGAAAGCGGCAAGGTGAGGCCGCTGGCGGTCACCTCGCGCACGCGCTTCCCGGGGTTCCCGGACATCCCGACCGTGGCCGAGACCGTGCTGCCGGATTTCGACGTCAGCGCCTGGTACGCCCTGGCGGGTCCGAAGAACCTGCCGCCCGCGATCGTGGCCCGGCTCAACCAGATGGTGCAGGCCACGCTGCGCCGTCCCGAGATCGTCCAGAACCTGAAGCTGCAGGCGGCCGAGCCCTGGCCGACCAGCGCGCGCGAGGCCCAGGCCTTCCTGGCCACCGACGTCGCGCGCTGGACCCAGGTGGTGAAGGACGAGAACATTTCGCCGCCGCCGAACTGACGGGCACCTCGGCAGCTAGACCCAGATCTGCAGCACGTAGTCGAACGGCGCCTGCCCGTTGAAGAGGTCGACCCGCTGCAGCACGATGCGCAGCGCGCCGCCCGCGTCGCGCGCCAGCGTGTGCCGGTAGGTGCCGCCGAAATGCCGCACCGTGTCGCGGCGCAGCTCCATCAGATGGAAGCGCGAGCGAACATGGACGGTCACGCCGTCCACCGACTCGATCGCGACATTGCCGACGATGTGATTGGTCTCCCACATCGGTGCCTGCGACCATGCGTTGGGGTGCGAGACGCGGCCCTTGCGGATCTCCATCATCAGCTTGTCCTCGGCAAAGATCGAGGGCGAGCCCTCCCACTCGGTCTGCTCGAGCGTGACCGGCATCCAGTAGACGCCGCGGTCGTCGAACAAGTCCATCCACGCCTGCCACAGCTTGCGGTCGAGCAGCTCGGCCTGCAGGTAGAGCAGTTGCTCGACCTCGCGCTGCAGGTCGCTGTCCACGACCAGGCCGGCACGCGGCGCGGCCTGCGCGGCAGGCGCGGCGCCGAGCTGCGGTGCGCGCGGCGAGTGGTCGGGTGCGATCACCTGCGCGCCGGTGGGCGCATCGCCGGGCGCGGCCTCGATCACCACGTCCTGCGCGAGCAGGTGCTCGAAGTCGGGTCCGGCGTTCGGGATGGCGGCGCTCGGGCTGTCGGAAGATGGCTGGCTCATGACGTGGTTCCTGCACTATGAAGCCATGTAGGTCGACCAGGCGCGAAACTGGCTTCGCATCACCGCCTCGGAAGTGCCGTGGCTGGAATAGGTCACGCCGCCCTCCTCGCGGTCGTCGCCGAAGTAGCGATGGAAGCTGACCCAGTCGCCGCCATTCGACTGCAGACCCCACTGCCCCTTGGTCCAGTTCTCGAGGTCGTCGGCATTGATCATCGTGGCTGGAGAATTCACGAGGTTGTAGTACCAGAGGCTGCGGCGATAGATGGCCTCGGGCGCACCCTTGAGGCGGAAGTGCCAGATCTCCGACAGCGTCTTGTCGGGCGCGATCGGCCGAAGGCAGCGCAGCTGCTGCAAGGGTGACTGCACCGACAGATAGGGATAGATCAGCACGTGATGAATGCTGCGCGACAGGTATTCCTCGGCGCGTTGCTCGCCGTAGGCCTGTTTCAGCAATGCCTCGTGCGCGAGCGTGTCGGGGTCCTGCGGGCGCAGCCCCATGTAGGCCTTCAGGATGCCGTGTCCGCGCGGGAAATTGATGGTCTGCACCGAGTCCCACTGCTCGAAGCTCGACGCGAAGGCCGAGAGGTAGTGGTAGTACAGCGGCACCTTCTCCTGCTGCGCCTTCAGCCGCTTCTCGACCCGCCCGGCCGCGATGCCGGTCGACTGGTGAGTGACCGAGGGATGCAGCGCGTCGAGCTGGTTCTCCATGAAGAACTTCCAGTTCGAATGCTGGATCACGCGATGGCAGATCGGCACCACCTCCACCTCGCCGACCGGCGAGCGGTCGCACATGTCGTCGAAGGCGACGCGCGCTTCGCCGAGGAATTCCTTCAACGAAGGGCCGTGGTGCGAGAGGCTGGCGAAGACGAAGCCCCGATAGCTCTCCACGCGCGCCGCGCGCTTGACGCCGCAGTCGGGGTTGTCGCGCGTCATGCGCGTGCCTTCATAGCCCTGGGCCAGCGGGATTGCACGCACGCTGCCGTCCAGGTGGAAGCTCCACGCGTGGTAGGAGCAGACGATGCTGTGCCCCGTGTTGCCCTTCAGGTTTCCCACGAGCTGCACGCCACGGTGCGGGCAGCGGTTGTGCAGCACCTGCACCGAGCCGTCGGCCTGCCGCACCATGAACATCGGCTGGCGGCCGATGGTGACGGCGTGGTAGTCGCCGGGATTCGGCACCTGCGACAGGTGGCCGCAGTAGACCCATATGCGCTCCCAGATCTTCTCCATCTCGGCATCGAAGATCGCGGCATCGGTGTAGACGGTCTTGTGAACGCGGTCGGGCTCGACCAGCGCATCGAGGTTCATCATCGACTGCCCCCTTGTTGCCTAACGCCCGGCGGCACCACCACCGGGTCCGCCACCCGCACCACCGGCCCCGCCCGCGCCACCACCGGCGCCGCCCCCGGGGCCAGCCCCCGCTCCGCCACCCCCGCCGGGGCCACCGGGGCCACCGGCGCCACCGGGGCCGCCTCCAGGACCGGCTCCGGCTCCAGGTCCGCCTCCAGGTCCGGCGCCGGCGCCAGGTCCGCCCCCAGGTCCGGCGCCTGCTCCTGCTCCTGCTCCTGCTCCTGCTCCTGCTCCTGCTCCTGCTCCTGCTCCTGCTCCGGCACCAGCGCCAGCACCAGCGCCGGCTCCCCCGCCAGCGCCACCACCCGCTCCCGCTCCGCCACCCGCTCCAGCACCGGCCCCTCCACCACCACCAGCGCCCCCACCACCTCCCGCACCTGCACCCGCGCCTGCGCCTCCACCTCCACCTCCACCGCCCGAGCCACCGCCGCCTGCTCCGCCACCGTCAGCCTGGCTCGCAGCCCCACCGCTCGCCACGGCCGTGCCACGCAGCCAGCCCGTTCCGCGGCTGCCGGCGAGCGATGTTCCGGTGGCCGCCGATGGCTGCGTCCCCGGGCCAGCCGACTGGGTCGTGCTGGCGCACACGGCCTCGCCGAAGGGGTTGTAGCGATCACAGGGCAGATTGCCTACGGCCTTGGACGCGATTCCCGAGCGAAGCGTCTGCGAGGTCTCGGGCGTCCTCGCCAGCACCGGCGCAGCCTCAGCGGCCGCTGATGGGAGAGGCGCGAGCGGCGCCCGGGGAACGCTCTCGAACGTGGTCGTCGCCGCGCGTCGCTTCGGCGCCGAGGCGACGACCTGGACGCGGCGCCGGGGGCTCGACAACGGCTTGGCGACAGGGCCATCCGGGCTGGCCGACACCTCGTCCCCGGTCGTCTCCTGACTCGCGGCCTCCACCGGTGGGCCCGCGTGAGCAGCCGGTTGCGGCTCCGGACCCGGCAGCGACGCCTCCTCGACCGTCGGCCCAGCGACGGGGCTCCGCGGCGCCTCCTCGGGCGTGGATGCAGGCGGCTTCTGCAACGACACGGGCGTCGAGTTCGGGACTGTCGACGCCGGGTCCGGCACCGCGACCGCGACCGCGTCCAGAGTCTCAGGCGCCGTCTGAAGGAGGCGCTGCGGCGAACTCGGGACCGGCGCCTCACGGACCGCCCGGGTCGAGTACCAATACACGAAACCCGCAACAGACACCAAGAGCACGAACAACAGCGACAGCAGTGGGACGGCGGCCCGCGGAGGCGGCGCGAGCCGTGGGCCTCGCTTTGGCACGGACATGGTCTTTCGAAGCGGTGCGCGCACGACCACCCGGTCCAGCGGTCTGGGCGTTGGCATGGCTCCCGCCGCGCGCGCATCCGGCAACGTCGGAAGGAAGGCCCCAGCGTCGAAGCGCAGACCTGAGAACTTGCCCGCGCAGCCACGGCAATATCTGGCGCGGTCCTTGTTGGCCGTGTGGCACGAGTCGCAGTACTTCGTCATTTCCGGGCTCCTGCGGTACTTCGTGCGCAGTCACGGCGCCGAGGAGAGGAGAGCCGCCGAGACCGGCATCCCGTCAGGGCTGAAGACAGCCGGTGCGTCGAAACACCGCGACCTTCGCGCTCGCCCCCCGCCATGCCGCGCACGGAACGGCGCTGGGCTTGAATCCCGAGTCACACAGTTGGCTGTTGGCGCCGCAGTTACCCTGGACATCGCGCTCCCCCAGTGAATTGTGATCAGCTCACATTGAACGCCTTTCTCGCAAAATGAGGGGCCGTTCTCGCGAGCGAGGGCCTTGGACATTTGGTAACCAAGCGTTACGAAGCCTCGATCTCCGGCGACTGGAACAGGGCCAAGACAAGACGCTGACTACGTTTGCCAAGAACAATCTCGACGAGGCGATGACTCTGACCAAGCGTGCCGCGCCTCGGTCCGATTCGCTCGCCGGATCACCTGCGGCGGCTGTCCGTACGCGCGAAGAAATGCCCGACGCATGCGGTCGGGATCACCGAGGCCCGCATCCCTTGCGACGGTCTCGATGGGCAAATGCTGGGACTCGATCATGAGCCGTGCTGCCTCGGTTCGCAGACGTTCGATGATGGCCTTGGCCGGGGTCTGCCCAGTCTCCTCCCTGATCCGGCGCGACCGCCGCGCTGACTTGCGCAGGAAGGCCAGCAACGCAGGCGAACCCTCCGTCACCACCGTATCGCCCACTCGATCACAGAGACGACGGCCAGCGTGAGCAGCTGGAACCCGGGATAGACCACGACACCCACACGAATCATTGGATTGGCTCTATGAGCGGGACCGCGACGAGCATCGCCCTCTCGCGGGTGCTGGACAAGACCAATCCGACGAAGGTGATGCTGCGGGTGCTGGTCGTGGAGGCGCTCGACATGGCGTTCCTGCGCCGGACGAGCGCATCGCCGTGGTCGGCGGTGCCGGCCGTCGCGGTATGCATGGCGGGCAGGCGCATCGAGGGTTACCGCACTGGCTTGCGCTAGTTCGAACCCTTCGAACACTTCACCTTCATCTCCGAGCAAAACAAGAGGATGCGTTCGAGGATCAGCGATGAGACGTTCTGGTCGCCCGTGTGGGCAGACGTGATCAGGATTTGAGAGAGTTTGTCCGATAGTGCGTTGACCTGCAGCCCCGCGATCTGTACGTTGTTCGTGAACTGGATGGCGCGCGCTTGTTGGTCTTGGCCGGTGATCCGCAACTGAGGCTGGGCACTGAGGTTGCGAAGTGCGACGGCGTAGACTTTCTCGGCGGGAACCTCAACCACCACGGCGGCGGTGTCGTACGCCACGCCGCCGTTGCCTTGCTGTTGAGACATCTGCTCCACCCGACCGATGACGTGCCGAGCGATGAAAGCAATTTGCGCGTGGACGTGCGTGGTCCATGCCATGGCAGCAATCGTTGCAATCCAAAGAACAGGTCTTGCCCAATACATCTGAAACTTCATTTGAGCTGGTGACTGGCGACAGGCACTTTCGCCATTGGGGGACGGCTCTCGACTCGAATGTGCTGCATGGATTGTGGCCACTGTCATCCGCTCTGTCCATATGCGTGCACGACGAGCGCATGGCAGCGAGAACACCGGGCGAACTCGGCGTGCAGATGGGTTCCCAGAGTTGCCGGCACCTCCCCTCATTTGAGGAGATGGCCTGTGGCGGCCCCGCCGCCCATGGTCCATCGCACTGCCGGCGTGTTGCCTCGGCAGATGCGGACCCAATTTTCGCTACGGCAGATGGAGGGCCCCCAAGGGGTTACACCAGCAGTAGAGCAATCGAGTTCGGTTCAACATGGCACCCCGGCCACAGCTTCGCGGAAAGGACATCGTCATGTCAGACACCTTTGACTTCATCGTAGTGGGAGCAGGGTCAGCAGGAGCAGTGATTGCGGCTCGCTTGTCCGAAGACCCGTCCTGTCGGGTTGCGCTGCTGGAAGCGGGCGGCCGCCCGCCCGTCGAAGAGTTGATTCCCGCCGCGTGCTCCGCGATGCAACAGAATCCGCAGACGGACTGGATGTACACCGCGGATGCCGGCAAGTGCGGGCTCGGACTGAAGGGAGCGCGCATGATGATGCCGCGGGGCAAGATGCTCGGGGGGTCGTCCGGGATCAACTACATGGCGTACGTGCGCGGCCATCCTGGCGATTTCGACGCCTGGGCCGAAGGCGGCGCCAGCGGATGGAGCTACCGCGACGTGCTGCCGTACTTCAAGAAGAGCGAGGGCCTCTCGCCGAGCGACGACATCTCGATCGATGCGCCAGCGCACAACACTGCCGGTCCTCTTGGCGTGTCCGTGCGTGCGCCGGTGCTCGCGGGCGCGCGTGAGTTCGTGGATGCCGCCGTGGCCGCGGGTATTCCGCGCGGCGACTACAACGGAAGAGACCGTGGTGGGCCCGGCGGCGTCGCATCGCTCTTCCAGACCTCGACGCGAAGCGGCAAGCGCTCCAGCACCTTTCACGCCTTCATCGAAGGCGACACCGAAAAGCGTTCGAACCTCACCATCATCACCGGGGCGCAAGTCACGCGCGTGCTTCTGGACGGCGCGACGGGGCACTTGGCCGCGACGGGGGTCGAGTACCGCGTCGGCAGTGGTGAAACGCGTACCGCGTTCGCCACCAAGGAAGTCATATTGAGTGGGGGCGCCATCGGGTCGCCGCACCTTTTGATGCTCTCGGGCATCGGGCCCCGGGCAGAGCTCGAAGCGGCAGGCATCACATGTCGAGTCGACTCGCCGCACGTTGGGAAGCATCTGAAGGACCACCTCCACGTGGGCCTCTTCTTTCCTGCACCGGGGGTTGGCATACCGGTGAACGAACTTGGCGTCTCGTTCGGCCCCTCGGCCCTGCGCGCTCCGGCGGGACCCCTGCCCGCGAACCCCGATGACGACGCACAGATGCCCCCCGAACTGCAGGGGCTGAAGCAAGAAGCAGAACGACGCATCACCGAGTGGGCGACGACCGGCCATGGCCTGATCTCTTCGTCCCTCTACGATGCGGCCGCCTGGTACTCCACCGGCCTTGGCGACAACCACAGTCACGATGCACAAATCGCCTTCTTCGCCTGTGGCTACAACGACGACCTCTGGCAGCGCTGCCTGTGTGTCGACGTGAATCAGTACTTTGACGATGCGTCGAAGCGTCTCGCAGGCGAAGCGCAGAGCATGATCGTGCTCGCCAACCCTGTGCAACCGCACAGCGAGGGAGAGATCGTGCTCGCGAGCGCAAACCCTGCGGACCACCCGACGATCCGCATGAATTACTACGGCGACCCGCACGACATGAAGGTGATGGTCGCAGTGCTGCGTCGGGCGCTGGACATCGTTGATCACTGGCCGGCACACCGGAAGATCGGGCCGCTGCTCATCCCGCCATTCCTTGCCAGCAAGCACGGTCACATCGAGGGCGCCATGCCAAGTGACGCCCTGCTTGAGGACCTCGCGCTCCACTATTCCTTTACCGTCTACCACGTCACGTCGACGTGCCGGATCGGGAGTGTCGTGGATCCACGTCTGAAGGTGATGGGAGTGGAGAGATTGCGTGTTGCGGACGCGAGCGTTATGCCGAACGTGGTCAGCGGCAACACCAACGCGGCGTCGATCATGATCGGCGAGAAGGCGGCGGAAATGCTGGCCGCCGATCACAGTGTGAAGCTCTCCGAATTCGTAGCCGAGCATCCATCAGTCGGTGCTGCTGCGGATGTCAATCCGGCGTGAGCGCTATTGCCTTCTTCTGGCCCTCTGGAGCGCCCAGTGAGAAGCCCTCGTAGCCCCGATCGGCCACGGCCTTGCACCTTTCCGCGTAGGCTGGGAATCCGCCGGCCAGGGGCATGAATACGCGCGGCTTGCCCGGGATGTTGGCGCCCAGATACCAGGAGTTGCAGCTCAGGAAGACCGTTTGCGCAGCGACCGCATTGACATGTGCGACCCAGGCGCTCTCGGCCTCGTCGGTGGCCTCGATCGTGGCGTGACCCTGCGAGTCGAGCCAGGCGACGCATTCGGCGATCCAGTCCACGTGGTGCTCTATTGAGAGAATCACGCTCGTGAAGGCTGCGGCACTGCCCGCGCCCGCGATGTTGAACAGATTCGGGAAGCCGGCCACCGTCAAGCCCAGGTAGTTCAGAGGCCCGCAACGCCACTTGTCCTGAATGCGCAGGCCGCCTCGGCCGCGCAGGTCCAGTCGCATCAGCGTGCCGGTGACGGCGTCAAAGCCGGTGGCCAACACCAGCATGTCGAAGGTGTGCTCGCGCCCGCCGGTCCGCAGGCCGCCTGGCGTGATGGCTTCGATTGGTTGTTTGCTGACGTCCACCAGATGCACGTTCGGCCGATTGAAGGTCTCGTAGTAGTCGTCGGCCACGCACAACCGCTTGCAGCCAATGGGCTGGTGCGGCGAAAGCAGCGCTGCCGTCGCGGGGTCATGCACCGCCCGGCGAATCTTGCCGCGCACGAACTCGGCCACCAGGGCGTTGCTTTGCAAGTCCGTCATCAGGTCGCCGAAAGTCCAGAGCAGGGGGAATCCGCCGGCGTCCCATCGGGCCTCGAACGCGGCGTCCCGCTCCTCGGGGCTCGTGGTCAGCGCCGAGCTCGGGTTCATTGGCAGATCGGAGCCGAAGCCGGTGCGCATTTGTCGATTGCGTGCCCGAAAGCCTTGGTAGTCGGCCTTCACGCGGGCCTCCTGCACCGGATCGAGCGGGCCGTTGTGGGCGGGCACGACGTAGGCGGCAGTACGCTGAAACACCGTTACCGACGCCGCTGCCTGCTGCGCGATGCGCGGGATCACCTGGACCGCCGAGGAACCGGTGCCGATGACGCCCACATGGCGACCGTCGAAATCAACTGGCGCATGCGGCCAGGCGGCCGTGTGCAAGACCGGCCCGGCGAAAGTCTCCAGGCCTGGAAAGGCCGGCGTGTTCGGCGTCGACAGCGGCCCGCAGGCCAGCACGACGAAGCGCGCGTGCCAGATCTGCGCCTCGCCATCCTCGCCTGTGCTGCCGACCTCCCAGCGCTGATCGGCATCGTCGAAGCAGGCCGTCGTCACGCGGGTGTTCAGGCTGATGCCGCTGCGCAGGTCGAATCGGTCAGCCACGTGGTTGGCATAACGCAGCAGTTCGGGTTGCGATGCATAGCGCTCGGTCCACTGCCATTCCTGTTGCAGGGTCTCGCTGAACGAGAAGGAGTACTCCAGACTCTGGATGTCTACGCGGGCGCCCGGGTAGCGGTTGGCATACCAGGTGCCCCCCACGCTGGGCGAGGCTTCGAGCACTCGCGCCGACAGGCCCATCGCGCGCGCCTTTGTCAGCATGCAAAGGCCGCCGAATCCGGCTCCGACTATCAGCAGGTCCAGCTGGTCTAGCGCGCTTGTCCCATCGGGCGTCATGCGGCGTCGCGCTCGAAGCGCCCCCGCGGCACCGGAGATATGTTGAAGCGTCGCGTCATGCGCATCTCCCAGATCTTGAAGTCGATGGCGAGCACGGTGTTGGCACACGAACCGACGCCTCATGCGGCGATGGCCGAGGCGCAGTATGCGCTGTGGTCGGGTGACTGTCGATGGGGGCCGTACTGCTACTGGGGCCGCACGGTCGACGACCGCGTGCCGCAGGACCGGCGCGGGCCAGTCCAGAAGGCCCGCCACCTGCTCGCGGTTCGGGTCTACACGCTCGACAGCGCCCAGCCCCGGTCCTATAGTCCGACTTCTCTTGGGTCCCGAACAGCCGCAGGAGAGATCCGCGGCTTGCCGGCGGTGCAAGAGATTTCGACAGTTGTGCATATCCAATAATCCAGGAGACGCAATGAACAAGTCGCTTCTCAAGTTTGTCGGCGCAGCATTGGCGGCGCTTCTCGTCGCCGCACCGGCGATGGCCCAGAAGAAGACCCTGGCGGTCGTGGTCAAGGGTCTGGACAACCCCTTCTTCACCGTGCTCGGCGACGGCTGCGCGCTCTGGAACAAGGAAAACCCAAGCTCCGAATACACCTGCCTGTACACCGGGCCGGCATCGAGCGCGGACGAGGCCGGCGAAGTGCAGATCGTCGAAGACCTCATCAACAAGGGCGTGGCGGGCATCGCCATTTCGCCCTCCAACGCGCCGGCCATGGCCACCATGCTCAAGGCCAAGGCACCGAAGATGCCGATCATGACCATCGATGCCGATCTTGCCGCGGCCGACCGGTCGCTGCGCAAGACCTACCTGGGCACCAACAACTACGACATGGGCGTGCTGATGGCCAAGCACCTCAAGCAGCTCAATCCCAAGGGCGGCACGGTGTGCATGCAACTGGGCAACGTGGCCGCCGACAACATCAATGCCCGTGCAGCCGGCTTTCGCGACACCATTGCCGGCAAGAAGGGGGTCGACCGGCTGAAGGGTGACGGCGGCTGGACCGAGATCGACGGCTGTCCGCTCTTCACCAATGACCAGATCGACCTGGCCAACCAGCAGATGTCGGACGTGTTCACCAAGAATCCGAAGCTCAATGCCTTCATCCTCGTGGGGGGCTGGGCGCAGTTCGGTCCGTCCGCGTATGCACAGGTGACGGACCAGGTGATGGCCAAGCTGAAGTCCAAGGAGCTGATCATCATCGCCGGTGACACGTTGCCGCCGCAGCTCGACGCGCTGAAGAATGGCCGCAGCCATGCGCAGATCGGCCAACGCCCCTTCGAAATGGGGCATCGCGCGCCCGCCGTGCTGATCGACCTCATTGGTGGCAAGAAGGTCGCCGACCCGCTCTACACCGGGCTGGACGAGTGCGTGCCGACCAATCTGGACAAGTGCCCGGCGAAGTAGTCGCATGGCTGTTCTGGAGCTCGCCCGGGTCTCCAAGCATTTCGGCGCCATCCAGGCGCTCATCGACGTCTCGCTGCGCATCGAGCCCGGCGAGGTCGTCGGCCTGATGGGCGACAACGGCGCCGGCAAGTCGACGCTGGTGAAGATCGTCGCGGGCAACTACCCGCCCAGCGACGGCACGGTGATGATGGAAGGCCGCACGGTGGCCTTCCACAAGCCGGCCGACGCGCGCGGCGAAGGCATCGAGATCGTCTACCAGGACCTCGCGCTGTGCGACAACCTGACGGCGGCCGAGAACGTCTACCTCGGGCGCGAACTCACGCGCGGCTTCGGCCCCGTCAAGGTGCTGGACTATCGCGCCATGTTCAAGCGCGCGGCCGAACTCTTTGCCGAGTTGAAGTCGGAGACACGGCCGCGCGACCTGGTGCGCCGGATGTCCGGCGGGCAGCGGCAGGCGGTGGCCATCGCGCGCACACGCCTGGCCGATCCGAAGATCGTGCTGATGGACGAGCCCACGGCCGCCATCAGCGTGCGCCAGATCGCCGAGGTGCTGAACCTGATCCGGCGCCTGCGAGAGCACGGCATCGCGGTGGTGCTCATCAGCCATCGCATGCCGGACGTGTTTGCGGTGGCGGACCGCATCGTCGTGCTGCGCCGCGGCGTGAAGGTGGCCGACAAGCCCATCGCCCACAGTTCCCCGGAGGAGGTCACCGGCCTCATCACCGGCGCCATCGAAACCGCATGATCACACCCGACCCAACGACAAGGCAGTCCGACATGGCCGCAAGTCTCGAGGACAGCATCGACCGGCGCGTGCATGGCAACTGGCTGAGCTGGCTCGTCAGCCAGCAGACCTTCTGGGTTTCGGTGGCGGCCGTTGTCGCGTTCGTGGTGCTTACCTTCGCGAGCGATGTCTTTGCGACGCAGCAGAACCTCTTCAACGTCACTCGCAACTTCGCCTTCGTCGCGATCATTGCGATCGGAATGACGGCCGTCATCGTCACCGGAGGCATCGACTTGTCGGTGGGCGCGGTGCTCGTGCTGTCGGGCATGGTGGTCGGGATGACGATGCACACGGGCACATCGATCTGGGTGGCGATTCCGCTGGCACTGGGCGCATCGTTGCTGGCGGGTGCGATCAATGGCTTCATGATCGCCTACATCGGCGTGCCGCCGTTCGTGGTCACGCTGGGCATGCTTTCCATCGTGCGCAGCCTCGCGATGGTGCTGTCGAACAACCGCATGGTCTACGAGTTCGGGCCGGACCAGCCGAAACTGCTCGCGCTGGGTGGCGGCTTCGTCAGCGTGTCACTGCCATTCGTCGACCCCATCCGGGTGCCAAGCCCGGTGCTCTTCCTGATCGTTCTGCTCCTGATCGCGAGCTTTCTGTTTCGCTGGACGCGCTGGGGCCGGCACCTGTATGCCATCGGCGGCAATGAACGTGCGGCGACGATGACGGGTGTGCCGGTGAAGTTGGTGAAGGTGAGCGTCTACATGTTCTGCGCGCTGTGCGCGGGCATTGCGGGCGTGCTCGAAGTCGGCTGGCTCGGCACTGTGACGACCAGCCTGGGACAGGGCATGGAGTTGTCGGTGATCGCGGCGTCCGTCATCGGCGGAACCAACCTGGCGGGCGGCATCGGCACGGCCTTCGGCGCCGTGGTGGGCGCGGCCTTGATCGAGGTGATTCGCAACAGCCTGATCCTTCTGGGCATCAGTACCTTCTGGCAGGGCACTTTCGTCGGAGGATTCATCATCGTGGCGGTGCTCTTCGACAGACTACGGGCGCGCAGCGCGAACGAGTGACACGTTGGGCCACGCGCGCCCGCAAAGGTGCTCAGCCGATCGGTGCGGCCGGACTCAGCAGGCCGGCGGACTGAAGGTCGCTCCACAGTGCGGCCGGCACGGGCTGATCGGCATCGGTGGAGTTGGCCTGGACCTCCTGTGGTGTCACGCCGCCGAGCAGCACCGTCACGACCGCGGGATGCGCCATCGCGAACTGCAGCGCCGCGCGGCGCAACGGTGTGGCATGCGCTGCGCAGATCGCCTCGATCTTGCGCACGCGCTCCATGATGTTCTCGGGCGCCGGCCCATACTCGAACTTGGCGCCCGGCACGGCCCCGGTTGCGAGGATGCCGGAATTGAACACACCGGCCAGCATCACGCCGATGTTCTTCTCGAGCGCCAGCGGCAGAAATTCGTCCACCGCGTTCTGGATCAGCAGCGAGTAGCGGCCCGCCAGTATCGCCACGTCGAAATCGCCGGCCTTCGCGAACTTCACCGCGATGTCGGACTCGTTGATGCCGAACCCAATGGCCGCGACGATCCTCTCGCTGCGCAACCTCTCGAGCGCCTTGTAGGCGCCCTCCATCACCTCCTTGAAGCGCACGGGCGCATCGACCGGACCGTGCGTCCACACGTCGCAATCGTGAATCAGGAGGATGTCCAGGCGATCCAGGCCGGTGCGCAGCAAAGACTGTTCGACCGAACGCATCGTGCCGTCGTAGGAATAGTCAAAGCGCGGCGCATGCGGATGGCCGCCGGCAAAGCCCGGCGAAAAAACATCGGGGTTCTTCGGCGCTGGCTTGACAAAGGCATCCATGACTCGCCCGATCTTGGTCGAGACGATCACGTCCTTGCGCGGCAGGTGGCGCAGGCCTGCACCCACGCGCGCTTCGGCCAAACCGTTGCCGTAGTGCGGCGAGGTGTCGAACACGCGCACCCCGCTGGCGTATGCCTGTTCGATGGTGACGATGCAGGTTTTCTCGTCCAGCAGTTCGTACAGGTCGCCCAGGGGGGCCGTACCCAGACCGAGGGCCGAGAAGGAGAGTTCCGTTCCATTGCGAGTCGTGAAGCGGCGTGACCTCATTGCGTTTCTCCTCGTCGGGTTGCGGGTGGAAGGCCCGCGCAAAGCATAGCGCGCGCGCCGGGGAAATTTCGGACATCGCGCAGGACATCGCCGAAGCCAGCGCTCGCCCGATCCGCGCGATCCGCGGCGGCGCTGAGTATGATCCGATCGTGCAGCGCGCCGCCGCGATCATCGGTTCCGCAATCTTCCTGGTCATCGCTCCGGGCACGCTCGCCGTGTATGTCCCTTGGTACCTCACGCACTGGCACTTCGCGCCTCCGCTGTTCCCGATCGCGCGCGTGCTCGGCGCCGCCCTGATCGTCGCCGGGTTGCCCATCTTGCTCGATTCGTTCGCTCGCTTCGCGTTGCAGGGCCTTGGCACACCGGCGCCCGTGATGCCTCCCAAGCGCCTCGTCGTCACCGGACTCTATCGCTACGTCCGCAATCCGATATACGTCGCAGTCACGGCGTTGATCGCCGGCCAGGGCCTCCTGTTCGGGAGCGTCACGGTGCTGGCGTACGGCGCGATCGTGTGGGCCGGATTCTTCTTGTTCGTTGTCGCCTACGAAGAGCCTGCGCTGGGCGAGCAGTTCGGCGACGAGTACCAGCGCTATCGGGCGAACGTGAGGCGATGGTTGCCGCGCATCACCCCATGGCGCGGGTAGGTGGGGTGCGCCAATATAGGAGTGCTTGTCCATGAACCTGAGCCAAGGTAGTAACAAGCTTGAGACGTCTTGAAAGAAACACGAGGAAGGTTTGAAATTCGGCGACCCAACTCGAGGAGTCTGCTCATGACCAAGCCCGGTGCCCTCCGTACATTCACCCGTGTGAGCGTTTCAGTCGCTTCAGCGATGCTGCTGATCCACGGCAACGCCTTCGCCTCCGATGACGATCGTCAAAGGGAAAGGGGAGAAAAGGGCCCGGAGGCCATCGTCGGGGTTTGGGAGTCGACGGCGACAGTGAGAGACTGCAATAACGGCGTCGCGCTTGGCGGCTTCAAGGGATTGTCCACGTTCAACGTGGGAGGAACGGCGTCATATGGAAGTAATTCCCCTCCCGGCTTGACAAGCGCTTCAATGGGAACCTGGAAGCGCGAGTCCCATCGGACCTACACCATTACGCTGGTGTTCTATCGTTTCAACCCCGATGGGTCGCTCCTCGGCTTGCAGAAGTCAAAGGGAACGCGCATTTTGTCCGCGGATGAAAACAGTTTCACAGGCGCGGTAGATGGTCAGATCACCGATGCCGCGGGAAATATTCTTGCGCATACCTGCCTGACCGATACCGGCTCCCGCGTTAGTTGGTAGCCGCTGCAGCGGAGGCCTCGTGCTGGGGATCCTGGCTCGGAACTTCGAGCTCTTGGAGGTCGAGGGCCCCCGGCGGCGGCGTCCCTGAAGAAGTCATGACCTTCACGATGCATCCTGTCGGCCTGCGCATGCGTCTGAAGAAGCATGCTGTCAGCGCCTAGAGTCGACTCGGTACCCAACGTCGCTATCGATCAAGAACCCGTCAATACAGGAGTGATGCGGATGCAGCTGCATTTCGACGACGAGGCCTTCGACGGTCAATTGCAGCGCACGGTGGGCAAGTGCGACGCCGGCATGGCCAACGTCGGGGAGTGCTTGTACATCGCGTCGCGGATCACCGAGGGCGACCGCGACAGCTGGTACGCCGCGTGGTCGACGTTCGCAGACGGCCTCGTGGCGCAGGCAGCGGCGGCCGCGCAGACCGGTCACGCCACGAGCGCTGCCAGCCTGCGGCTGCGGGCGGCCGAATACTACCGGCAAGCGTTCTTCTGGCATCGAGATGACCTCGACGGCAAGGAGCTGACCACGGCCTACCGGGCCAGCGTCGACGCCTTCCGCAGCGCCCTTCCCGGCCTGCTGGGGCGCGGCCGCCTGATCGAGGGCGACACGCCGGGCTACCTGTTCGCGCCGCCCGGCAGCGGCCCCTTCCCCACAATCCTGCACATCGGCGGCTACGACAACACAGCCGAGGAGCTGTACGCATCGGTGTACCCGGCCCTCGACCGGGGATGGGCGTTCGTGGGCCTCGACGGCCCGGGCCAGGGCAGCGTTCTCTACGACCGCCGCGTGCCGCAGCGCCCCGACTGGGAGCACGTCGTGCCTGGCATGTTTGACTGGTCGCAGGCCAGCCAGAAGTAGACGCCCGCCGGATCGTGCTCGTCGGCCGCTCGTTCGGCGGCCTGCTCGCCCCGCGCGGCGCCGCGGGAGCGCCACAGCTTGCCGCCTTGGTCGTCGACCCGGGCCAGTACGATATGTCGGCCGGTGTCGCCGCTCGCCTGGGCGGGCTCTGGGAACACGTCGACGACCCCACCGCCAAGCCGCGGTTCGACGCGCTGCTCGAGATCCCGGCCCTGCGGACGCTGCTCGGGCCGCGCATGGTGACGAACGGCGTCGCCGACCCGCAGACCTACTTCCAGGACATGCGCCGCTACACGAGCGCCAAACTGGCACCTTCGATCACCTGCCCGTGCCGAGGGCGCCGAGGGGCACTGCGAAGGCATGGCATCCATCGTGTTCTGGACAGCGGCATTCGATTGGCTCGACACCATGGTGCGCTGACCCCGCCGTCGCATCCGCGAGCGCCGACGTTTGGCGATCGCACCTCGCAACCACCTTGATGCCGACCTCCATCGATTCGCCGTGTGATTGATGGAAGCGAGGAACGTGACTGGCTCACCAACATAGATGGGCTGCCGGAAGACCACTTGGTCGACGCCTCCGCGAGGATTGGAACAACGCCAAAGTAGAACGCATCGTTCGACAGGAAGAAGGTCATCGGGGCGCTCAGTAGCGCGGTGATGAGGGGCACGAAGTGGCCGGCAGAGTCCGGGATGGACGACACGAGGTTCTGTGCAATCGCATCGGTCATCGTCGTTCCAGACAGGATGCCGGTGAACACGCCCATGAAGAGCAACGGCAACGGCAACGGCAGACGCTGGCAGCACAGGTCCCTCCCGTGCCGCCAGGCAGGCAGCGCAGGATTGCTTCGAGAGAGGGAGGAGAAGAAGGCTTCTGGGCCTTCCCTCAAGGTCAGCCTAGGGCCGCGCCTTGACTGGCACTGGGCACTTCGGTGCCCGGCATTGCGTCGGGTAGTTCATGTTGAGGACCTCCGACCTCCGACTGCACACGCTTCGCCGAATGCGAGACGTGCTCTTCGGACTTGCCGGAGACATAGTCGCGCCACACCAGCGGCAGGATGCCGCCATGGCGCCAGTAGTCGACATCCTCTTCGGTATCAAGGCGGATGATGAGCGGAACGGCCGTCGAGGTCCCATCGGTGCGATGCACGATGGCTTCAATTTGCCCTGAAACCTCGAGGTGTTGGGCAAGCGCGGGGACGTCTATGGTTTCGCTGCCGTCCAAGTTCAGAGATTCCGCCGTCGTGCCTGGCTCGAACTGCAGCGGCAACACGCCCATGCCCACGAGGTTGGTCCGGTGGATGCGCTCGAAACTCTCGGCAATCACGGCCTTGACGCCAAGCAGTGCCACCCCTTTGGCTGCCCAGTCGCGGGACGACCCGCAACCGTAGTTCTTGCCAGCAATGACGGCGAGCGGCACATCGCGCCGCAGGTATTCCTCCGCCGCCTCGAAGACCCGCATCTGCTTACCGTCCGGCATGAGCTTGGTCTCGCCCCCTTCGACACCGGGAACGATGCGGTTACGCAAGCGGATGTTCGCGAAAGTAGCGCGGACCGCCACGTCGTGGTTTCCGCGCCGCGTCGTGTAGTTGTTGAAGTCACGCCGCTCGACGCCTTTGGCAAGGAGGAAGTCCGCTGCGGGGGTGCCCAGGCTGATAGCCCCGGAGGGAGAGATGTGGTCAGTCGTCACGGAGTCGCCGAGGATGACCAGCGGGCGCATGCCGACGATGTCCTGGACCGCAGCAGCCTCGCGCGAGACGCCTTCGAAATACGGGGGCTGGCGAACATACGTGCTCGCGTCGTCCCAGGGAAATCGCTCGCTGCGCTCACCGGCCAGAGCGTCCCAGGGCTCGCCGCCTTCGAACAGGTCCGAATACTTTTCTCGGAAGATTGCCGGCTCGTAGGCGCCCTCGACTGCCTTGGAAATCTCGACCGAGGTCGGCCAGATGTCGCGCAGGTAGACTGGCTGGCCGTTGCTGCCAATCCCGATGGGCTCCTTGGTCACGTCGACCGACAGGGTGCCGGTAAGCGCATAGACAACCACGAGCGCGGGCGACCCCAGGTAGGCTGCGCGAATGTTCGGATGGATGCGGCCCTCGAAGTTTCGGTTGCCGGAGAGCACTGCGGTACCAACCAGCTTCTCTGCCTCAATGGCCTCGACCAAAGCGTCCGGCAGCGGACCCGAACCACCATTGCAGGTGGTGCAGCCAAAGCCGGCGATATGGAACCCGAGGGCGTCGAGCGACTCCTGCAGGCCGGCCGTCTCGAGAACCGCAGCAGTGACATGGCTTCCCGGAACCAGGGAGGTCTTGACCCAAGGCTTGGTCTTCAGGCCTAGCGCGACCGCCTTCCGCGCGACCAGGCCGGCGGCCATCATGTTGACGGGGTTTGCAGTGTTGGTGCAGCTGGTGATGGCTGCGATGAGCACGTCACCGTCATGCAGGGAGAACTGCTCGCCCTTCACAGGAGCGGCATGCTCGGGGTCGAGTGGCCTGCCGGCAATTTCCTGGTAGTGCTTCACGAATGCGCTGGGCACTGTCTCCAGGGGCAGATGGTCCTCGGGGTTGCGAGGGCCGGCCAGGCACGGCCGGATTTCATCGAGGTCGATGGTCACCACGGTGTCGAAACGGGGAGCCGGCGTGTCGGCGCCGCGCCAGAGCTTCTGGGCCTTCGCGTACAGCTCTACCAGCTCGACTTGCGCGTCTTCGCGGCCAGTCATGCGCAGATAGTCCAACGTGCGCTCATCGATTGGGAAGTAGACGGCGGTGGCTCCGTATTCGGGCGCCATGTTGGCAATCATCCCGCGGTCGCCAAGGGACAGGGCTTCCAGGCCGGTGCCGAAGAACTCGACAAACTTGCCAACGACGCCGAGGGCGCGCATGCGCTGCGTGATGGCGAGGACCAGGTCGGTCGGGAGCACGCCTTCGCGCAATTTGCCTTTGACTTCAATGCCGACCACTTCCGGAAGGGCCAGTGCGACGGGCTTGCCGACCATGACGGCCTCTGCCTCGATGCCGCCGACTCCCCAGCCCAGCACGCCGAGACCGTTGATCATGGGCGTGTGGCTGTCGGTTCCGACGCAGGTGTCAGGAATCGCGAGTTCGCCCTGACCGTCCTTGTCGGTCCAAACCACCTTGCCGATGTACTCGAGGTGTATCTGGTGCATGATGCCCTTGCCTGGGGGAACGATGCGTACGCCCTCGAAGCTGCTGCTGCACCACCGCAAGAAGGCGAAGCGCTCGGCGTTGCGCTCGTACTCGCGCTCCAAGTTCACCTTGCGCGCAATTGGCGACGCCCAGCTGTCCACCTGAAGCGAGTGATCGATGATGACATCGACCGGCACCTTGGGACCAACTTGCGAGGCGTCGCCACCCGCTTCCGCAACGGCGTCGCGCATGCCGGCCATATCCACCAACATCACTTGGCCAAGAATGTCCTGGCCGTACACGCGCGTCGGGTAGAAGCTCAGGCCCGCGCCAATCTTGCGGTCAAGAAGCGCATCAACTTCTGCCTGGGTGTCCACGCCGCGAATCGCCGCTTGACGCAAGAGGTTCTCCAGCAGGATGCGAAGGGAAAAAGGAAGCTGCTCCACGCCGCTCACGTCGGCGATGGAGACATAGCGCACCGTCCGGTTGGCCACGGGAAGCTGCTTGATCTGGGGGGCGGCTTTCATCTGATTTCCTCTGGGGAGCGACGATGTCAGGTTCGTTCAATCAACCTGACGGATTGGGTGACGGCGCAGAGCTCGTGGCGAGCTCGCAAGGCCTCGAGCGCACCGTGAGCGGCTTGTTATTCGACCTTGATGTCCCGCTTGGCAACGAGCGCCTGCCAGCGCGCGGTCTCGTCTGTGAGCAATTTGCCGAACTCAGCCGGGGTACCGCCCGCAGGCGTCAGGCCGTCCGAGGACATGCCCTTGGTCATCTCCGAAGCGTGGATGGACTCGTTGATGGCCTTGTTGAGTTTGTCGACGATGTCCCGCGGAATCCCCTTGGGGCCAATGATTCCGTGCCAGTTCGTCACCGAGTAGTTGGGGAAGCCAGCCTCAGCGGTCGTCGGGACGTCGGGCAATGCAGCCAGGCGGTTGGGCGTCGTCACGGCCAAGGCCCGGAGCTTGTCGGCCTTGGCGAATGGGAGGGTGGATGCGACGGTGCCGAAAACCACCTGGGTTTGACCTGAGATGGTGTCGGTCAGTGCAGGCGCTGTGCCCTTGTATGGCACATGCATCATTGGCGCACCCGTGACATCGAGAAAGTACTCGGTCGCGATGTGGACGATGCTGCCTGTGCCGGCCGATGCATAGCTCAGCTTGGTCGGTTCCTTTTTGGCCAAGGCCACCAGGTCCTTGAGGTTCTTTGCTGGCACGTCGGGGTTCACCGCAATGATGAACGGGCCTCGAGCCAACTGCGCGATGGGAGTGATGTCCTTGATCGGGTCGAACGTGAGCTTGTAGAGCGCAGGGTTCACGGTGTAACTGGCGGCTGCCAGGAACAGGGTGTAGCCGTCCGCTGGCGATTTGAGCGCGGTACTCGCACCCAGGTTGCCACCCGCGCCCGGGCGGTTTTCGACGATGACAGGTTGACCCAGCTTTTCGCCAAGTCTCACTGCAACCAGGCGCGCGATGAAGTCGGAGCCACCGCCCGGCGCGAAGGCCACGACGAGCTTGATAGGACGGGTTGGATACGGTGCCTCGGCCCATGCGGGGGCACAGGCAGCACCGACCAGGGTTGCCGCCAACAGGGCGCGTCGCATCGCACCAAAAAGCTGCTTCTTTGTCTCGTTGATTTGCATGAATGTTCCTTCAATGCTTGCGTGGGGTCTGGCGCAACCTGGGCGAAATCATCGATAGCGCCTGAGTTGTATGTTCTAATCAGTTTAGACAATCATAGACAAGGGTAAACCCGCGGGCCGAGTAACGGGTTGTTGGGCGACTGCGCGGCGAGTGGACGCAGCTGAGCCGCCCAAGGCCATACGGCCACGGTTCAGTGGAATTTCAGCCGCTAGGCCGCTTGGGAAAAGACGCTGGGGTCCAGCAGCTTGCCGCGGCGCGCGCCGTTGAGGTGGGCTCGCATCAGGTTGGCGGCCTGCATGAAATCTTGGCGCTCGATGGCGTCCAAGATGGCCAAATGTTCAGACGCCTGGGTGTGGCGAGGCGTGCGTTTGGAGGCCTGCCGGTACTCCACCAGCCGACGCAGCTGATTGATGCGCCGGATCGACTGGAGGACAAACCGGTTGTGCCCCCACTCCGCAATAGTCTCGTGGAAGTGGCTGTTCGCCTCGAACAGCTCAATGGGCGTCATCGTCTGGAAGCCGCCGTCCACGATGCGCTGTTGCTCACGCCGAATCTGCTTGAGCTCCGCGGGAACGAACATGAAGGACGGTCCCAGGATGGCCCCGGGCTCGATGGATTGCCGGAAGAGGTAGCTCTCCTCATACGCATCCGGAGAATCAATCATCGACAGGAAGCGCCACCCGTGGCCCATGCTCTGCTCAATCCAGCCCTCCTCGGAAATCCGGGACAAGACCTTGCGCAGGGTGCTGCGGGCGACGCCGTAGCGACGCATCAGGTCGGCCTCGGTCACTTCGTCGGGCAAACGGTCAGACTGGCGGTCGTCTGCGATGCGCAGGTACAGAGGGTCGTCGGTCGACAAAAGGCTGGCCACCGAGCCGTCCCAGTCCTTGGCGTCGACGCTGAGGAAAAACCCGCGATTGGCATCCTGCTGGAGGACGCCGAGTTGGGCCAGGTGTCTCAGCGCAGCTTGAATGGGGGACCGCGAGGTGCCGATGTGCTGCGCCAGCTGAATTTCGGGCAGATGGTCCCCGGCGGCGCGGTTGTCTCGACGCACCAGCGCCACGATTTCCCTGGCAACACGCTGCTGCAGGGAGGTCAATTCCGGGGCCGAAGCCGCTTCATTCGCCGAGGACATGCCGCGTAGTCTAGGCCAGCCGCCGGCCTCCCCAACGGACTTGCTCGCGTCAATCAATCTTCATCCCGTATTGCTTGATGAGCTTGGACCAGCGGTCGCTTTCCCGCTGCATCAGCTCGCCAAATTCCTTCGGCCCTGCTCCGACCGGCTCGGTCATCCCGGCCGACAGCTTCTCGGCAACGTCCTTCTCCTTCAGGGCGGCTGAAGCGGCCGCATGGATTTTCTGGATGGCGGCGTCCGGCGTGCCCTTGGGAACAGTCAGCCCCATCCAGGACGAGAACTCGTAGCCGCTCACGCCGCTTTCGGCCACGGTCGGAACGTCCGGCAAAGCCTTCGAACGCTTCTTGCCGGTTACGGCAAGGGCCTTCAGCTTGCCGGCCTTCACGTGGGGGAGCGCAGCCAGCGGGAAGGCGACGACAGTACTGATTTCGCCGCCCAGCAAAGCGACGATGGCCGGGGCTCCGCCTTTGTAGGGCACATGGGTGATGTCCACCTTGGCCATCGACTTGAGCATCTCGCCAGCCAAGTGATTGGCACTGCCATTGCCTGCCGTGCCGTACGTGTATTTGCCCGGCTCCCTCTTGGCCAACTCCAGGAATTCCCTCAGGTTTTTCGCCGGAACGGAGGGATGCGCGACGATGACCAAGTCGATGGAAGTCAGCCAGGTCACCGGGGCAAAGCAGTCGACCTTGTAGCCAGGGTTCGGGTACAGGCTCGGATTGAGGGCCATGGTGCCCTGGTTCACGAAGGTGACCGTGTAGCCGTCCGGGGCTGCCTTGCCACCCAGCGCGGTTCCGATGTTTCCGCCGGCCCCTGCGCGGTTGTCAATGATGACCGACCGACCCAGGACCTCCTGCATCTTGGTCTGGATGCTTCGGCAGACGACGTCTGCATCTCCGCCGGCGGGCTGGGGAACGATGAGCGTGACCGGTTTGCTGGGGAACTTGTCTTGCGAAAAGCTACGACCGGCAAAGCTCAGGGGAAGGGCAACTGCGCCCGCTTGCAGCAGCGCGCGTCGAGAGAGATGGCTCATGGGTTTGTCTCCAAAGAGGTGAGCGGGAAGGCATCGATGAATTGCTTGATTGTCGAAACTAATCATATAATGCAATCTAACGAAGGGTCAAACCATGGAGACATTCCATCATCTCGAGCAATCCGATGTCGCCCTTCGGGCGTACGTCGGATGCCGAACGACCGCTTTGCGCCGCGCGCGTGGGCGGGGACTGGAGGTCTTCGACGTGTCGAGCGCCGGGAAATGGACTCATCGGTGGACCGTTCCGGCCGGCGACAACCCCTCTTATCTGCTCGTCGACGAGGCCCGCAGTGCGCTGCATTGCGTGCACGGCGACGGAAGCGAGGTCAGCAGCTTCAAAATTGACGGCGATGGCCGCCTGTTCGGGCTTGGTACCCAAGCGACGGGCGGTACGAATCCCGTGCATCTAGCGCTGAGCGCCAGCGAGCGCTGGGTCTTGGTCGCCAACTACGCCACTGGCAGCGTCGTGAGCCTCCCGGTGCAGGAGGACGGCTCACTTGGGCAAAGGGCTCATCTATTCGAGCTCCCGGCCAAGGCTGGACCTCACAAGACCCAACAACAGGGTGCGCATCCCCATCAAATCGTCGTGAATCCAACAGGCCGATGGCTTCTGGTGCCGGACAAAGGCGCCGACGCCGTCCACACTTTGGCGCTCGACGAGGCAACCGGCGCGCTGCGACTCGTAGCAACACTGGATGTGGCGCCCGGCAGCGGCCCTCGGCATTTGGTGTTTCGTCCGGACGGTGCCATAGCGTGGGTTGTGCTGGAGCTGTCGAGCCAGGTTCTCACGACTCGATTCGACGCTGCGACGGGCCGGCTCGAGCCTTTGCAGCGCACGCCATCAGTCCCCGACTCCTTCATTGGCGAGAGCACTGGCGCAGGCATCGTGCTGGCCAACGACGAGCACCACCTGTTCGTCAGCAATCGCGGACACGGGAGTGTGGTGCGCTACCACGTCGACCCCGTGGACGGGACACTGAGTGGTCCGACCTGGACGCGCGTTCATGGCGCCGTGCCCCGCTTCATTGCATCCCTACCGGGCACCGACTCTCTCTGTGTCGCAAACGAAGACGCGGACTCCATCGTCCTTGTCGCAGGCCTATCCCAAGTTGAACAGCTGGCTCCCACGGGCAGTCCCGTGTGCATCGCCTTCCTCCATCCATCGAAAGGAACTACATGAGCAAGCAAATTGGCATCCGCGCGACCTGCATGCGCGGCGGTACGAGCAAGGGTATCTTCTTCGCGTTAGAAGACCTGCCGGAGGCCGCCCGTCAGCCTGGCGCCGCTCGCGACGCGCTGATGCTGCGCGTCACGGGAAGCCCGGACCCGTACGAAAAACAAATTGATGGCATGGGGGGTGCCACTTCCAGCACAAGCAAGGTGGTCATCGTCGGTCCGAGCACACGTGACGGTTGTGACGTTGACTACCTGTTCGGCGCCGTCGCCATCGAGTCGCCAGTCGTTGATTGGAGCGGAAACTGCGGCAATCTCTCTTCGGCCGTCGGCCCCTTCGCCATTGAACGCGGGATGGTTGCCGTATCCGAGAACGGCGTCGCCGTGGTTCGCATCTGGCAGGCAAACATTCAGAGGAAAATCATCGCGTACGTTCCTGTGCGCGATGGACAAGTTCAGGAGACTGGCGATTTCGAACTCGACGGCGTGGCCTTCCCTGCAGCTGAAATCAAGCTGGAGTTCCTGGACCCCGGAGCAGATGAAGACAGCGAAGGCGGCGCGATGTTTCCCACCGGGAACATGATTGACAAGGTGGATGTGCCGGGAGTGGGGGTCGTCGAGGCAACGCTCATCAATGCGGGCAACCCGACCATCTTTGTGGATGCTGTCACCCTCGGCCTCAGCGGTTCGGAACTGCAGCCTCGCATCAACACGGACGTGGGTCTTTTAGCGAAAGCCGAGGCCATCCGGGCCAATGCGACCGTTGCCATGGGCCTTGCGGCGACCGCGGCAGAGGCAACCGAAAAGCGTCCGCACACGCCCAAGATTTCCTTCGTCGCACAACCGACTGGGTACACGGCATCCAGCGGCAAGGCCATCAGCTCTGACGACATGGACTTGTGCGCCCGTATCTTCTCGATGGGGAAGCTCCACCACGCCATGACCGGCACCGGAGCCGTTGCGATTGCTGTTGCCGCGGCAATTCCTGGCACCTTGGTCTCGCGCGTTCTCGGTGGCGGCCGCCACGGCGAAATTCGGTTCGGCCATCCCTCGGGCACCCTGCTAGTGGGAGCCGAAGCCGCAGAGCAGGAAGGGACATGGACAGTGACCAAGGCCCTCATGAGCCGCAGCGCGCGCCGCCTGATGGAGGGTCAAGTTTTCGTCCCTTCCAATTGGCTCTCACAGGAGTGAGGTCCTGGGGGTGCTCTACTCTGCGCATGACGCCGAGGCCCTCGCCCCGACGGGCGTCCTCCGGGCCGCAATCAATCTCGGCAATCCAATGCTGGCCCGGCTTCGCTATTTCTGCAAGCTACCCGGAGGTCATGGCCCTTCGACTTGCCAAGCGCGCGTCAGGCGTTTGGCGAACACCAGTAACTGGGCAAAACCTTGCCCGGATTCAAGATGCACCGGGGATCCAGGGAACGCTTGAGCAGCGACATGATCTTGAGTTCCTGAGCGCTCTTGTAGCGCGCCAACTCTTTGACCTTCAGTTGACCGACGCCATGCTCCGCGCTGATGGAGCCCCCGAGGGCGTGCACGCGATCGTGCACCAGCACGTAGATTGCGTCTTGGTTCGCCAGCATTTCCGCATCCCCGAACGCTGGCGAGGTGCCGACGTTGTAGTGAAGATTGCCGTCGCCCAGATGGCCGAACGTCATGTTGACCAGACCGGGGAAGCGCAGCTGTAGTAGCGTATCGGTCTCCTGGACGAAACGCGGTATCTGGGAGATCGGCAGCGACACATCGTGCTTGATGCTCTTGCCAGCTTCTGCCTGAGCCAAGGTGATGCTTTCTCGCAGGTGCCAAAGCGCCTTGCTTTGCGCGATGTTCTCGGCCACCACCGCATCGTCGGCTTCTCCAGCTTCGATCGCTTCTCCGAGCACGACTTCAAAGCGTTCACGTGCGTGCGCTTCGCTTTCGGCGTCCGAGATCTCGAGCAAGGCATACCAGGGCGCGGCGGCCGACGGGCCTTCAAAAGGCAGGCGTTGGGCGGGATAGGTGCGCGTCACCATTTGAAGACAGACCCCTGCCATCAGTTCGAACCCCGTCAACGATGCGGCGAAGCCGGAACGGGCCCTGGCGAGCAGCGCGACGGCCTGATCTGGGCTGGAGAGCGCAAGCAAGGCCGTGCAACGCGCTGCAGGTTGGGGGAACAGTTTGATTGTTGCGGCGGTGATGATGCCAAGGGTGCCCTCGCTACCGACATACAGGTCGCGCAGGTCATAACCGGTGTTGTCTTTCCGTAGTCCGCGCAGCCCGTCCCAAATTTGCCCATCTGCGTCCACCACTTCCAGGCCCAGTGTCAGATCGCGCATGTTGCCGTACCGGAGCACGCCGGTGCCGCCGGCATTGGTCGCAAGGTTGCCACCCATGGTGCAACTTCCCTCCGCGCCGAGCGAGAGCGGAAAGAAGCGACCTTCGGCGGCGGCGCGTTCCTGGACTGCCTGAAGAATGCAGCCTGCCTCCACGGTCATCGTGTCGTTGACCGTGTCGACGGCTCGGACACGATTGAGCCTGGACGTCAGCACTACCACTGCCCGTCCCGAGTCGTCGGGTGTGGCTCCGCCGCACAGACCTGTGTTGCCACCTTGCGGAACCAGGGGAACTCCATGGTCGGCACACGCCCGGACTACATCGGCCACCTGTTGGGTGGTTCCCGGCCGCACCACCGCGATGGCTTGGCCTGTGAACCGGTTGCGCCAGTCGGTCAGGAATGGCGCCGCCTCGGTGCCAGTCAACACGTTGGTCGCTCCGACGATGTCAGAGAGCTTCGCGGTGAAGCTCATGCGATGCTCCGCTCGTTCGCACTTGCAAGTACCGCGTCACGCCGCTTCTCGAAGCGCTCCCATACTTCCGGGTTGACCAGGCGCGGTGCCCTGTGTCCAGCAAGCACTTGAATGATCTGCTCCGCGCTCATGGCCGCGATGTTGGCGCGGCCTTCGTGGGAAACGCCTGCCGTGTGAAAGGTCGCGACCACATTGTCCAAGGCAAGGAGGGGATTGTCGTTGGAGGGCGGCTCCTGCTCCCAGACATCCAGTCCCGCGCCGGCGAGATGGCCGGACTGCAGGGCCTGATGCAGCGCGCCTTCGTCGTGCACGCCGCCGCGGGCAGTGCTGACGAAGAGCGCGCCTTTCTTCATCGCCATGAAGCGGTCGGCATTGAACATCTTGAGGGTGGACGCGTCACGCGGACAGTGCAAGGAAACGATGTCCGCCTCGCGAACCAGCGTATCGAGGTCGACACTTTCCGCCCCTCTCGCCTCGAAGTCAGCCCCCGCAAGCAGCGGGTCATACGCCAGGACGCGCATGCCGAATGCCTTGGCCAGCGCAGCCGTCTTGGTTCCGGCGTATCCCAGGCCCACGATCCCCAGCGTCTTGCCGCCCAGGTCGTGGCCCATCACCGACTCGCGCGAAAAGCCCCGAGTGGCCGAACGCAGCAAGCGGTCCGACTCCACAATGCGGCGCGACACGGCCAACATGAGGCCGATGGCCATCTCCGCGACCGCAGCGGAATTCCCGCCGATCTGGCAGACGACCGCCACGCCCGCGCGCGTACAGGCGTCGACATCGACGGTGTCGTAGCCCGCTCCGCCTGCCGAGACGCACAGCAGGTCGGGGCACCGTGACAGCAACTCTTCTTTAGCCCAGAACTGCTTGGGCAATTCGTCCTTGGCAGCGGAGATCTGGTAGACATGGGCGTGCGTCAGCGCCGCCCAGGTCGACGCATCGTCCCCTCTCATAGGAGCGACAGTGAGTTGCACATCATCTTCCTGCGAGAGCCGCTCATCGAAGATGGGATTGATCCACTGATTCAAGCGCACCACGCGCTTGGATTTCGCTTCGGTCGACATGATGAATTCCTTGGTTGATTTGCACACCACCGGGGATAGGGCGGATCGCTTGCGGGACCCCGGCTGCGCCTGGAACGAGTTGCGGTCAGGCAATCACATTTCGATGAAGCAGTTCAGTCGAGCCAGGGTCTCGTCCACCCACGCCCGGTCGAAGCATCCCGCCTCGATGTCTGCGACCATCTTGTCTTCAATGACCTGCTTCTGCCGCGCTGCCGCCAGTAGCCGCTCGACGTCATCAAACGGAACGCACAGCAGTCCATCCTCGTCGCCGATGACAAGGTCGCCCGGCTCGATGACCATGCCATCGATGGCGATCGGAACGTTGATTTCGCCGGGGCCATCCTTGTAGGGTCCGCGATGCGTCACGCCGGCGGCAAACACGGGGAAGGACCCGGCGCGCAGCGCACCGGCGTCCCGAATCGCGCCATTCATCACGAACCCGCCCAGACCTTGCTTGATGGCGTCGCCCACCATGATTTCACCCACCAGGGCGTTCGTCAGATCGCCGCCGGCATCAACGACGATGACGTCGCCTGGTTTGGCGAGCTGCAGCGCCTTGTGAATCATCAGGTTGTCACCTGGCCGGGTCTTGATCGTCAGCGCTGGACCGGCCATGCGGCCCCCCGCGTGCATCGGACGCAGGCGAGCTCCGCCCGCGGTCATTCGCGACATGCAGTCACTGACATTGGCGACGGGTACGTCGAGGAATTGGCGAGCCAGGTCGAGGCTGACAGCACGGCGTCTTTGAAGGATACGAAGTCCGTTGTTCATGATGAGCGTCCGGTTGCGTCGATGTTCAATCGAGTTTGATTTCTGCCGCCTTGACCACGGGGGCCAAGCGCTCGCGATCGGCCTTGTAAAGGTCGGTCATGGATTGGGGTGTGCCACCGTGCAGTTCCGCGCCCGTCGCAAGAATCTTCTGGCGCACGTCGGGCTGCTTCAGCAATTCGTTGATTGCGACGTTCCATTTCTCGATGATCGGCTTGGGGGTACCGGCCGGCGCCATCACGCCCCAGACGCTCGCGAGCTCCACGCCCCGAATTCCGGTTTCGGTGAACGTCGGCACATTGGGAAGCACGGGCGAGCGTTTAGCTGCCGTCACGGCGATGGGACGGACCTTGCCGCCCTCGATTTGGCTCAGGAGCGTGGGGATGGAACCCATGTAGATGTCGACCTGGCCACCAATGAGGTCGGGCAGGGCCTGGGACATACCGCGGTAGGGCACATGGGTGAACTTGACGCCGGAAGCGTTCTGCCACAGTTGGGTGACCAAGTGCGCGATGGTACCGGTGCCGGGTGTCGCCACCGTCAAGCTACCGGGCTTCGACTTGGCCGCAGCGACGACGTCGGCGAGTGTCTTGTAGGGAGAATCGGCCCGCACGACGAGCACTACCGCACCGCTGGCGACGGAGGACACCGCCTCCAAGTCCTTGACCGGGTCGTACGTCATCTTGCTGTAGAGAAGCGGGTTCAGCACGACGTTATCTGTCTGGGCCATGACGAGTGTGTAGCCGTCCGGCTTCGCCTTGGCCACCGTGTCCAGAGCCAGGTTGCCGCCAGCGCCAGGCTTGTTGTCGACGGTGATGACCCAGTTCAGCTTGCTTGTCAGTGCCGTCGCCAGCAGGCGTGAAAGGCTGTCCGTGCCCCCGCCAGCTGGGAATGGGACAACCATCCGGATGGGCCGTTCTGGATAGCTTTGCGCGACGGCACTGGCAGCACCGATGCAGAGCAGGGCGGCGGTCGAGATTCGCATCAGAGTGCGCATGTGTGTCTCCTGAGATAGAAAGAAAGCGGCTTCAGGCCGCAAAGGGGGGTGAATCGGTGTGGGTAGACAGCAGCCAGTCGAGGGCCTGCTCGACGCTGGGCTCGGCTACTGGGAGCGGATGGGCTGCGAGCGATTCGATGGTCTTGTGGAAGCGCTCTTCGACACCAGGCAAGACGGTGGAGCGCAGCCCCAGCGACGTCAGTTCCCTTTGCGCGTCTTGCACCTCGTGCGCGCGCCGCTGCGCATGGATCACATGCGTGCGGACCATCGAGTCGATGACGGACCGCAAGGGGATCTTGTCGATGTCGCTCAGCTGGGCGTACAGCTCCTCGCGCACACCCTGCTTTTCGGCGCTCATGAGCAATTCGACGCTCAACGCTTCCATGCCCTTGGTAAGAACACTGCGCAGGAACTTGAGCGAGATGGCGTCCCCGACCACCCCGTGGCACCCCTGTCAGCGAGATCCCGCCCATGATGGCGGTATCGACGTAGACAACGCCGTGCGCGTGGGCTCGGCCTGGCGCCTGTGACGCACGACAACACCCAATCTGCATCGGCGAGCCAGGTGCCAGGCTTCTCGTGCACCACCACATGAAGGTTCTTCGCCAAGGCCGTGGCGGCAGGCGACATGCGGATCTCGCAAGCGCTGAGCGTGAACGCCGCTGCGTGCAGAGGCGCAGCGTAGCAACGCCCCACCTCTCCCAGCCCGACGAGGGCGATATGCGTGCTCATGAACGTGGCTCCATGCGGCGAGAATACAAAATAAATACAAACGAGGCAACTTAAACAAGGGTAAACACCAGTATTCCCTCCGCGGATAGGCAGCGATGGCGAGAGTGAAGGAAATAAATGCTTTCATTTTGTACGTTGCGATGGAGCTCAAATTGCAAGTGAATACAATCTCACCAACGAAGGCGGAAGATTTGATGCGTAACGGAAGCGACAACGCCTATGAAGTGCTCAGGGAACGCCTGGTTGGCGGCCACTACAACCCAGGCTTCCAGCTGAAAGAGGAGCCGATTGCGCGTGAACTGGGCTTGAGCCGTACGCCTGTCCGAACGGCGCTCAAGCGACTGGTGGAGGAAGGACTTGCGACGGATGCAGTCGGTCAAGGCATCCACGTGGCCAAGTGGACTGAATGGGATGTCGAGGAAACGTTTCAGCTCCGCATGCTCTTGGAGCCTTACGCTTCCTACCTCGCGGCGACGCGAGGCGGCGCGGACCTGCTGGCGCGCCTCCAGGCCAGCAATCTTGAGATGGAAACCGCCATTCGCATGGGAGGCAACGCGGGAACAGAAGGCGTGCAGGAGGCGAATCGCAAGTTCCATCGAGCGCTGCTTGATGCAGCAGGCTCTTCACGGTTGCGTTCCATGCTCGACACCATCATCGACATGCCAATCGTCGTGAGATCGTTCTACCTCTACACGTCCGCTGAACTGGAGCAGAGCCTTCACCACCACCAAGACCTGACGTTGGCTGTAGCGGCCAAGGACGGGGAGCTCGCACGTCAGGTGATGCAGTTGCATCTGCGCATGTCCCACCATCGATTCATGCAGCACAGAAGCGAGTATGTGAAGGCGCCCCGGCAGGCGGACTGAGGTGGTGCGGCGCTTCTGGCTTCGCATGAGCGGGCCACGGATGCCGCCAGGCCGTGTCGAAGTCCAGTGCCTACGGTTGCACGTGCGTGATCAACTCGGGGCGCAACTCGCGAATGCGCTTCTCCACGTAGTACCCACCGTACTCGGTGTACCGTAGGTACGGTTTCTTGCAGCTTCGGCATTGCCAAAGCTCGCATCGGTTGTAAGGGTGAAACTGCAATGCGATCGGCGCTTCAGGAGACCACAGGGAAGAGCTGGCTCCACGAAACTCTTCAACCGTCGGCTCGGTGTGTTCCGGGTCCCAGGTCGAGCCGAGCATGACGAGAGCCTCGTCGGACACGGTCGATGGAAAAGCTTCCCAACCCTTGGACGCGAAGGCATTGCAGTCACCACAAGCCTGCGCCGCCCCATGAGCCCTGGCTAACCGTTCAACGTCTTCGCTCGTAAGCAGCACTGTCATTCGTTGCCTTCTTGATGCATTTTGACCCTGCGGAGGGTGCTTCAAGAACTGATGGTAATGCGAAGGCAAGCACGCGTTCGAGCCTGGACCTCGTCAACGGGACCTACCGGCCAGTTGGCTCCAGGATGTTGGCGCCGGCACTGCGCTGCCCGAGGGCGGGCCGAGGTATTCGCGAAGTCATCAGCAAATGCTCTTGCGATAGAAGACTTCGCCCTGCCCCTTCACCGAACTTGGACGCTCGACGAGATCGCTGCATCGGGCCTCGGCAAGATGGACGATCAGTGCAACAAGATCAGCGAACTCGCATACCCGTTGAATCCGGCCGGCTTCCTCCGTAGTCGGCCACGAGCGGAACGTCACCGGCGTACGAGACGCCGCCGGAGCGGAGGAAGCCTCACCTTGAAATTGCGTCGGGAGCGCGTAGCATCACGACAGCTGTCAGCAAGCTTGAACGACGTCAGGCGGCCGCGTCGGTTCGAGGCAGATCGCATCGGCCGCTCATGAGAACCCGAAGGAGATGAAATGATCACCTACGTTGGTTTGATGAGCCTCACCGAAGAGGAAGGCCAATTTGAGCCTTCGCGAGTTGCTGAATGCAGGAAAGTATGGCGTCATGCCGACCGAGCGGAGGTGACATCATGACCGCCGAACTCGTTGGCAATGAGAGCGTTTGCCGCAGCGCGGTCCTGGCTGGTGTCCTCGCTTTGAGCGGCGGCAGCATCGCGTTCGGCCAGGGGACGCTCAACACTTGTCTTTCAGGCTTCGAGGTCTCGCGCGGCACCGATGTGGCCGGCGGCCTGCTGACCAAGGGCGTGACCTTCGCCGGTGTCGACGACCTTGCCAAGGACGGGGGTGTCCCGAACCCTGCCACTTGTCCCTGGACCACGAACGGCAACGGCGGTAGCTGGACCGCGAAGATCGACCGCATTGGCGTTGCCGGTATCGGTGGCAGCGGCGTCACAGTGGTCGGCGGACGCTGGTACTGGCTCGATCGCGACAACAACGTGCAGTTCGGCCGGGTCGAGGGAGGCTTCGTTCGGTGGCCAGGCACAGTCGATCAAGACATCGGCTGCGGCGCAGGCGTGGCGCAATTCGCACTATCGGTGCGAAATCAATTTTCTCCCGGCACCATCGCTGGCTGCCTCGACGACACTCACCTCGACCCGGCGAGACAACCGTTCGTCTTTCCGCCGCACATTTCGGGTGCACTCCGCCTGAACTGAACTGAGCGCCGGCGTTGCAACGGCGACCGCGAAGCGCTTTGCATCCGGTTTCAGCGGTGCCGGCCAGCCATGTGCGGTCATTCGCCAACGTCAGATTGTTGGACGGTCGCCGTCGTTCGGCGCAGCATTTCGATTGGTGGCAACCATGAAGGGTTGTGAGACATCTGCCCGGCATCCGCGCTGCGGTAGAGCGACCGCGACTTAAGGGCAGGTGTCGCACAACCCTTCATGGGATCGGAAGTTGGGCCAATGCTCGCGCACTACCGTCGTCGGCCAGGAACGGAAGTTCAGACAAGTGGGCTCGCATCTTCTTTCGGTGAGCGAGGGACGTCGGAAGATCTACGAACTGATTCGCTTCGCCAAGCGATTTGAAGAAATTGGAGCTGCCATCTCTGTACCGGTGTGCATGTACCCGTTTCGATATTCGCGCAGGCGCTCGAGCGCTCGTGCCATGTACTCTGGCTCCTCCCAGAGGAACGCACAACGACGAAGCACACGTCGTAGTCACCACGCCCTGGCGATGCGAGGCGTTCAACCGCGGACCAAAGCATCGTGAACGCAGTGTTCTGGTTCCACTCGTCCAATGCTCGTGCATACAGCAGCATCGCATCGACAATGTCCGTGGTGTAGTTGCCGTTCTTCAAGCACGCGAGGATGCCTCGGACTTTCCTCTTGAGAGTTGCAGGCGCCCGCCTGGAAGCCCGGCGATCCTGCGGTGGTGCTGTAGTAGCCTCGGTGCGCCCGGCCACGCGCAGTGCACCGCGCCCGTACTCGGCACCAACCCCCAGGCTCGCGCCGACCACGGCGGGAAACACTGGTCGACTCCTTCAGCCACGAGCCCGCCGGCAACGGCAACGTCATTGGCTGGACGATGGCCACAGCCAGCGAATGGGCTGCATCAATCAGCGCGCGCATTTGCTCGACGAACTCGGCCTGGGCCTCGGCCGCCATCCGCTGGTACGCGGCGCTGTCGAGTTCGCCTTCGAAGCGCTCCGACGCCAGCTTCCCGTCCGTCAAGCGGGCCGTCCGGAACCGGATCCGAGTCCTGCCCGCCACGCTCGCTATTTCGGTGATGGACCCACGACGCCGTCCTGAGCAATCCTCCACGGGCAATACTTGCCGCAAAAGTTGCCGCCGTACGTCTCTCCTCGCAGCGATCTCGGGGGGACGCCATCGGGCACATCAATTGCTCCACGGCCAGCGGAGAACTCTCACGATGCGCTGGAGCGAATGCTACGGGAAGATCCAGCAGTTGAGTCCGAAGGCCGCCAAGTTGGCCTCCCGGATGCTGTCCAAGGATCCCCGGGTCCCCTCTCACTGGGCCTTTGCCCTCGATGTGGCCCTGGCCGGCCGCGGCAAGTCGGCGGGCGCCTTCACTTCGGCGGATCTGGAAGCCATCGGCGCCAGCCAAAGACAGGAGCGACCGGAGCCCGCGGCCGGCCTCGACCCGGCGCAGCGGGAAGCCTGGACCTTCGCGGCTTCCGTTCGCACGTCGGCCGCCGGCGCCGCAAACAAGGGCGCCCAGGCGCCCAAGCCCGGTCCGGAAGACGCCTTGTGGGATCCACGAACGCCCACGCCGGAAGAAGCGTGGCTGCTCGCCTTTTCGCATGAGTTCCAGCGAATCTCCGACGCCAGCCCGGACGACATCGCCCGTCGTGCCCTTCGCAGTCTCGAGACGGACGGGCACCGAAACCCCTTGGAAGCGGCCAGAGATGAACTCGCCGCAAGTGAGGTCGAGTACGTCGCGCTGGACCGGAACGTCGGCGTTCCCCCGGAAGGCGGCTACTGAAGCCACGTGGACCGTCACGAGCCAGTGACAGTCTGCTCCAGGGTGCGACAGGCGGTCACAACACGAATCTTGACGGCGAGGAATAGGTCGATGTCTGTACCGATCGGGAAGAGGAGAACGTCCAGGCGCGAACGCCAGTCGGCCGTCCATCCGTCGATGGGCCGGCTGCGTCGTGCCTCGGGCGTCTTTCAGGGACGGATCGAATCCGTGGACGGCGTCGTCGGCGTGTCGATCAGTCCGGACGGTCAACCCGTCGACAGCGTGCTGGCCTTCTCCGAAAGGGTGGTCGAGACCATCGACGCCTTGAGCGCCAGAGGGCGGGAACTCGTCGCCGCCGAGGCGCTGGAGACCTACAACGCGGACTGGCGCTTCGGCGAGCGCCCCGCCGGAGAGGGCATCGTGGCGATGTTCGAAGCCCCCGTGAAGTCGAAGGCCGAGTTCTCCGCGGGTCTCATGCTGTTCATGGTCCGGGTTACCGGGCTCCGGTCCGTCACCTTGACCTTCGCATGCGCAGAGAGATTCTCGCGGCATGCCGTCAGCGTGACCTCGCTGGACGGACTCGGCTTCAACAGCGTACGTGTCGAACTTCATGAGGCATGCCCCGACATGCTGCACGACGTGCCCGGCTGGTGGTATCCGATCCACCTGCATCCGAAGGCGCCCTCCGCACCCTGCGGCCTCACGCCTCGCCAGCGAGCGCTCAAGCGCTCGGTGGACATCGTGGGAGCGCTGGCCTTCTTCGTGCTCCTCGGCCCGCTCTACCTGCTGATCGCCGCGGCCGTGTTCATCGGCATGGGCGGCCCGGTGCACTATTGGCAGACGCGCCTGGGCCAGGGCGGTCGACCCTTCCGCTGCTACAAGTTCCGCTCGATGGTGACGGGGTCGGACGACATCCTCGCGTATCACCTGGCGCATGACGCCGTCGCGCGCGATCGTTGGGAGCGGTTCCAGAAGCTCGACGACGATCCCCGTGTCACGCCGGTCGGTCGCGTGATCCGCCGGCTGAGCCTCGACGAGCTGCCGCAGTTCTACAACGTGCTGAGGGGCGATATGAGCCTGGTCGGTCCCCGCCCGTGCCTGGTTCGCCAGCGCAGCCTGTACGGCAGCAGCTGGGCCCACTATTGCCAGATACGGCCCGGCATTACCGGCCTCTGGCAGGTCAGCGGCCGCAATCACCTGCCCTACGCCGACCGTGTCGCGCTGGACGTCCGCTATGTAACGCAATGGTCGTTGACTCTCGACGCCAAGATTCTTGTGCGCACCGTCTGGGTAGTTCTGAGCGGCGACGGATCGTCTTGAAAGGAGATCGCACCTGCGCAGGCGAATGCTGACAAGAACCCTCCCGTTTCTCCTGCTTCTGTTCCGTCCCGCCCACGACAAGGTGGATTGGGCAAAGATCAAGGAGTCATCCGATGGCGACACCATGCGAGGCTATTTACTGTTTCGATCGGGCTGCAGTTCGCTTTGCCATATACCCAGAAGGCCTTGAAGGCCCTCGAATCCTCGCGGAGATTTCAGAAGACGCCCTGCGCGATGTGTTCGGCGCGCGCGATGGACCGGACAGCCTGCTCAAGACCTGCGAGGCCAACTTCGAGGCCATAGAAAAGGCTGCGATGGAACTGCAAAGGCGCCGACCCGAAGCACCGATCGAACTGGAAATCATGGATTTCTCCGTTCCTTCCACCCGTCAAGATTTTCTATCTCACCGCGGATCGGGCGTCCTGCCTGGGTGACAAGCGGGGCCAACGGCCAGCGCATCAGGTCTGACGCCCACGAGAGATCCCACGGCTTCACTCGAGCGCGGCGAACGCGTAGCCTTGCACTTCCACCAGCGCGATGGTCCTGCCCTTCCAGCCCTGGTTGGCCAAGCCGGTCAGTTCGCCCCGCGCATAGCTCACGAACCCGTCGTGGCGCCGGGCATTGCCCTCGATCCATTCCATCGCCGCGAGCAGTGCCTCCCAGATGATGGCGATGAAGTCCATGTCGCCCGTGCGTTCGGCATAGGCCGTCGCCAGCATCACGAACAGCGGGGTGCTGGTGTCGAGAAGTCGAAGGCGCGGGTCCGGACCTACAGCAAGAGGGATGCGTTCAGACATGGTCGGCTCCGGAAACACCCAAGATGCACTGACCACCAGAGCAGTTTTTGGAGGTCTTCATGAGCGACGAAGCGAGCTTCTCGGAAACCCCGAGCGCCACGAGCGGCGTCACAGCTTCTGCATCAACCGAGGCCGCCGGCTTCAAGCCATCGGCGGCCGAGGCAGGACAGGCCGTCAAGGAGGCCGTTTCCGAGGTGGCAGGCCAAACCCGCCAGTCCGTGGCGAAGGCCGCCGAGCAGGTCCAGCGCGCCGGGGCGCAAGCTGTCAATGCGACGAAAGCCTACGCCAACGATGCAGTTGACGCGGCCGGCCGCAAGTTGCAGGCCGTCAGGACGCAGTTCGAGACCACCAAGTCGAGCGCTGCCGAATACATCCATGAAAACCCGGTCCGCGCTGTCAAGATGGCGGCCATCGGAGGCGCCGTGCTGTCCGCAGCGCTCGTGCTCTTCACCCGCCGGGCGCGTTGACCGAAGGCGACTGGGCGCGGCCGACGCCGCGCCTCTCACCAAGGGCCGCCAGACGCGGCCTACGCGCATCCGCATGAGGAACTGACGTCGCCAGCGTCGTGTTTTTCAGAAGACAGGGCACGCGAGGGAGTGTCAGGTGGAAAGGAGCGATTTCGCATGTTCAGTGGTGCATTCGAGATGGTCACCCAGCAACGCGCCTGCATCCTGCTTGGCGGAGCGGCAATGGCGTTGTCGATCAGTCTCGTGGCCGCGCAGCCGGTTCCCACGCCCTCCGTACGTCCAGAGTCGGAAAGCCAGCGATCGGGCGCCGACCCGGAGATGGTCGTGAGGCCTACGACGTCGGGCGACTCCAAGATGGCGGAGCCTGCCCCGCGTCACATCGATCCGGGCCTGGTCGAGCGCCCCCCGGCGGACCGACGTCCGGGCGATCGAGCGAAGCCCGGCCTCGATCCTTCGGCACGATCACGTCAGGACGACTGCAGGGGTTCGGCCGTCGACTGCAAACAGACTTCAGCGCGATAGGGGCAAGTCCACGGTCGGCTGAAACGCCCTGCCGGGCCGCCTACTTCTGCGGCTTGCCCAGATGTTGCCGAACGGCGTCGGCACGGACCCCGACAGCCGCCACCGCCTCGCGCAGTTGCGCCTCCGTCACACCCAGTGCCTGGTCCAATACCGGATCTCATGATCCTCGTTCACGTTGATACGGCCGCGATCCTGCGCCCCGCGGTTGTTGGTGTCGTCTGCCATGGTTCTCTCCGTTGTGAAATCCGAAGATCGCCTGGCCAGCAGGCACCAGGTGGCGCCCGCCGCAGACCCGGGCCGGATCGATTCGCTCGAAGCCGCTGTCGCCTGATCGGCGGGAGCCCCGGCAGGTTCAGCCCGTTGCCGTCGGAAGATTTTGAAGTGCATTGCTGTTGTCCCTTGCCGGCGCATGCGCCTCTCGTCATGGCCCGCGCCGTAGAAACCGACGCTCGCCTACGTTCAAGTGGGCGAACGACGATCGACAGCGAACTGCGGCACGGCCACCCTATCGTTCTGAACAAGGAGATGTAATGGATGCCTCCCTCCCTACGGGGAAAGAAGAGCAGGAGCACGCAGATGAGTAGCTTGACTGTTCTGGGAGCTCCCCTTGCCGGGCGGGCAAGGTGGACCCCCGAATGGATACGGCATCGAAGTGCCCATGCGTGATAGACCGAGGTCTTCACAAACACCATCGGGGGTCCAAGATGAATCGTAGTGCAGCACAAGGTGCAGGACAAATCATCGGCTTGATCGACGGCCGGCAGGTCGTTGGCCTGGACGTCGCCAAGAGCGTGTTCCAGCTTCACACCGTGGACATGGACTCGGGCGAGATCGTCAGCGTCCAACTCAAGCGTGCCAAGGTGCTCGAGCACTTCATCAATCGCCCGCCCTGCCTGATCGGCATCGAGGCCTGCGGCGGGGCGCACCACTGGGCGCGCCAGTTGACGGGGCTGGGCCACAGCGTGCGGCTGATTCATGCCAAGGCCGTGCGCCCCTTCGTGGCCGGCAACAAAACCGACGCCACTGACGCCCGAGCCATCTGGCTGGCCGTGCAGCAGCCGGGCAGGAAGTTCGTAGGCATGAAGACGTTGGAGCAGCAGGCCACGCTGGTCTTGCACCGTCAGCGCGAACTGCTCATGAGGATGAAGGTCATGCAGACCAACGCGCTGCGGGGCCTGCTCTACGAGTTTGGCGCGATCTTCGCGCGGGGCAGGGGTGCGCTGTTCTCTGAGATCGAGGCGACCTTGGAATCGCTGGTCAACGACATCCCCCAGTACGTGGCCGACAGCCTGCGCGAGCAGGCGCATCGGATCAAGAAGATTGCCGAGGACATCAAGGCCATCGAAGTGCGGCTAGCGCAGCGCCTGCGCGCCGATGCGGACATGAAGCGCGTAGCCGCTATCCCCGGGGTCGGGCTGATGACGGCCACGGCCGCGGTTGCCACGATGGGTGAAGCCACGGCCTTCAAGTCGGCCCGCGAGTTCTGCGCTTGGCTGGGCCTGGTGCCGAGCCAGCGCGGCACTGGCGGCAAGGTCAAGCTATCGGGCATCTCCAAGCGGGGTGACACTTACCTGCGCACCTTGCTCATCCACGGGGCGCGCTCGGTACTCACGCATACCAAGGAACCGGGGGTGTGGCTGGAGCAACTCCAGGCCAGACGCCCGGCCAATGTCGTGATCGTGGCGCAGGCAGCCAAGATGGCCAGGACGATCTGGGCTGTCACGGCCAGGCAGCAGGACTACCAACGGGGCTACGTGAGTAGCAGGCCGCAAGTGCGCGCCTGAACACCGTAGCTGAATATCAACCAGCCTGAACAGAAAGGGTATGTGAGCCTTTGAAGGCGATTGGGGCAGCAACACACGACGTGATGTGAAACAGGTCAGACCGAGACGAGCCAAACCTGAGTGGCGAACAGGACTTCAACAGTCCGCCAAGGAGATGAGGCGCTCGTCAGCGGATTACATCGGGGCCAGTGGGCAAACGGGGCAACTCAGCACCCACACAACAGGCCGGATACAAGGCAGCAGCCGACTTCTTCACGACACGACGCGGGTAACTACCTATCGCCGGGAGGCATCCATACAAGTTCGCCATGACTGAAATCAAACCCCCGACAGCCGTGCCGCCCACCGACGATCATGAAGCCAGGCTCGGCGACCGCGGAGCCAACTCCGGCCAAAACATCCAGCAGAGCCGCGCCATTGGGCAGGATCCACCGACCGAGGGGAGCCGAATGGGCCGCGAGGCGAACAAGAAGTCTGGTTTCCCTGGGACACCGGACATCGGGACCGATGCGGCGCAAACCGAGGAAGCCGCAGGGGACGACGGGGCCAGGCAGTGAGGGCTTTCTACGCCGGGCTGCTCGGCGCAGTTCTCAGCATCGTCGCCGCTGTAGTTGACGCGGGCGCCCGGCGGTAGCTCTGGCTCTCTCGACGTGGTCGCCGGCTTTCGCGCCGGCCACACTGGCCCTGGCGGCAAGTTGCCCCTCGAGTCGCACGCCACAAGCATGGGCAGCGTCAGCGAACTCCCACGGGCCTGTTGCGGCTATGCCGGAATCCGCGGCAGATCCACGGATGGCGGCGAGGAAGCCGGAGACACGCTGCGCTACTTTTTCAGCAGCAACTGCCCCATTTTCTGCAGCCTTCCCTCGACACCCCGCGCGATCATGCCGAGGACACCCGGCATCTGAATCTCCATGGCGACCTCAGCATCAAGCACGTGGATGACTCCGGAGACTGACTGACCCATCGCTGCGACGCTGAAGATGAGCCGGTCCCCGTCCCAGCGCTCGCTGGGGGTTCCGCTGCTGCCGGGCAACAGCCTGATGATCTTCGCGAACCCGGCATCGATGCGGCGACGCGCCTCAGCACGGCCGAGCTGATGTGGAATGCTGATGGTGATCGGCGTCGCCATGCGCATAGGGTGCCGCGAATCTGCGAGCCGGGCAAGCGGCTTGCAATGGAAACACGCGGTGCAACAGACGGGCCGAGCCGATCCAACCCTCTGACCTTGCACGTCACTTCCCGACGCGGCGCATGCCTACAGCCCCATGGGCAACCGGCCGACCCGTGATCAGCTGTTGTGCTTGCACCATTCGTGCTCGTTTCCAACTCGCGGGATCCGCCCCAGGTGCTTCGCCCCGTTGCAGGAGAAGGAATGAACACAAGCGTTTTCCCCGAGGTCGCCCATGTGGACCAGCTGGCCCTGTTGCAGATGGGTGTTCCCGGCCTCGACGACATCCTGGGCGGAGGACTCACGCCACATCGCCTCTACCTGCTAGAGGGGACTCCCGGCGCGGGCAAGACTACCGTCGCGGTCCAGTTCCTGCGCGAGGGCGCCGCGCGTGGAGAGTCGGTCTTGTACGTCACGCTGTCGGAAACCAAGTCCGAGTTGGAGGGGGTCGCGCAATCCCATGGCTGGGACCTGCGTGGCGTGGAAGTCCGGGAGATGCTTCCCGCGCAGGATGCCCTGGAACCCGACGAGCAGCACACGATGTTCCACCCCTCGGAAGTTGAACTGAGCGAAACGACGTTGCGCATCCTCGCCGATGTCGACATCATCAAGCCGTCCAGGGTCGTGTTTGACTCGCTGTCCGAGTTGCGCCTGCTGGCAGGCAGCTCCTTGCGCTACCGCCGTCAGATTCTTGCCCTCAAGCAGTTCTTCACGGGCCGCATGTGCACGGTGCTGCTGCTGGACGACCTGACCGCCGCGGACCAGGACCTCCAGGTCCAGAGCATTGCCCATGCAGTCATCCGGCTGGAGCAGCTGAACCCCGACTACGGCGCGTCGCGGCGGCGGATCGTGATCAGCAAGTACCGCGGGAAGCAATTCCGCGGCGGGTTCCATGACTACAAGATCGTGCGCGGGGGATTGCAGGTCTTTCCCCGGCTGGTTGCGGCCGAGCATGTGTCGCCATTGACGCAGACGCGCATTCCCAGCGACCTGCCCGCATTGGACCAACTGCTGGGTGGCGGACTGGAGAAAGGCACCAGCACGCTGTTCGTGGGCGCACCGGGCACGGGCAAGTCGAGCGTGGCAGTGCAATTCGCCATTGCGGCCGCCCAGCGCGGTGAGTGCGCCGCCCTTTTCATCTTCGACGAGAGCATCAACACCTTGCGCACGCGCTGCGAGGGCATGGGGATGGACCTCACCGCGCACATCGATTCCGGTCACATCCGGGTGCGCCAGATCGACCCGGCAGGACTGTCGCCAGGCGAATTCGTCCACGAGATTCGCGACGCGGTGGAGCATCACGACGCGACCGTGGTCATCATCGACAGCCTGAATGGCTACCTCAACGCAATGCCGGACGAGCGCTTCCTGATCGCCCAACTTCATGAACTGCTCACCTATCTGGGCCAGCGCGGGGTGGCGACCATGCTGATCGGCGCGCAGCACGGACTGATCGGTATGCAGATGCAGACCCCCGTCGACGCGAGTTACCTCGCGGACGCGGTGGTACTGCTGCGCTACTACGAACTCGACGGCGAGGTCAGGCAGGCCATCTCCGTGCTGAAGAAGCGTGGCGGTGCCCATGAGCGCACCATCCGGGCCTTCACGTTGACCTCGAACGGCGTGAACGTCGGCGAACCGCTACGCAATTTTCGCGGCATTCTCACGGGCATTCCGGTTCCGATCGACGGTGTCCGTTCAGCACCGTGAGTCATGCACCTTCCAAGCTGGACTTTCGCGTCCTGCTGCGGACGGCGACCTCGAAGGACGCCCTGATCGCGAGCGCCGTGCTCGAACGAGCGCAATTCGATCCGCATGTCTGCACCGACATGGACGAGCTGGTCACGGAGCTTTCGGCTGGTGCCGGCGCCGTGATGCTGGCCGAGGAGGTGATCTCCGGTCCGGTCATGACGGAACTGAAAGTCGCACTAGCATCTCAAGGGCCCTGGTCCGACCTGCCAGTGATCGTGCTGGCGCGACAGGGAGCGGACTCGCGAGCGATCGCGGACGTGATGGACGAATTTGCCAACGTGACGGTCATCGAGCGACCGATGCGCGTGGCCGCCCTCGTGAGCGCGGTACGCACCGCCTTGCGCTCGCGCCGCCGGCAGTATGAACTGCGTGGCCTCCTGGGCGGGTTGCGCGATGCCGACCAGCGCAAGACCGAGTTTCTAGCAACCCTGGCGCACGAGCTGCGCAATCCGCTGGCGCCCTTGAGTACCGCCTTGTCGTTGCTCGCACGCAGGAGGCCTTCGCCGGAGGAGTCCGAGAAATACTACGAGCTGATGCGACGCCAGGTCGATCATATGGTGCGCCTGGTGAACGACCTGATGGAGGTGTCGCGCATCACGCGCGGAAAGATTGAACTGCAGATGCGGCCAGTACTGCTCGACGCGGTGATCGACGACGCGATCGACCTGAGCCGGCCACTGATCGAGCGTGCTGGTCACACGCTGAGCATCGAAATGGGCGCCGAGCCGCTCGTGATCAGTGGCGACGCGGTGCGCCTGACACAAGTCTTCTCGAACCTGCTCAACAACGCGGCGAAGTACACGCCCTCGGGCGGCCACATCCGGCTTTCCGCAGGCCAGCGGGACCGTCAGGCCGTGGTCGAGGTGAGCGACACGGGTGCCGGCCTGTCGCCGGACATGCTGAAGTCGATCTTCGACATGTTCGTGCAAGTAAGCGGGACTTCGAAGGCGGCGCAAGGCGGTCTCGGCATCGGGCTGACCCTGGTCAAAAGCCTGGTCGAACTCCACGGCGGCAGCGTTGAGGCTGCAAGCAAGGGCCTGGGCCTGGGCGCCGAGTTCACCGTCCGGCTTCCTCTGGCGAAGAGCGTGCCTGTGATCACACCTCCGGCAATCGCATCGCAGGACGCTTGGGGCACGACCTTGGACGGCGTCATCCTCGTCGTCGACGACAACCGCGATGCGGCCGACAGCTTGGCCGAGTTGTTGCGATCGCTGGGGGCGACTGTCTTCGTCGCGTATGGCGGGGAGGAGGCGCTCCGACTGGCTAGCTCGAACCGGTTCGACATCGCCGTGCTCGACATCGGCATGCCGGGCATGGATGGCTGCGATCTGGCGCGCCATCTGCGCGCCGAGCCCGGGGGCGCCCAAATGATGCTGATCGCGCTGACGGGCTGGGGCCAGCAAGGGTACAAGGAGCGCATCGCAGCGGCGGGGTTCGACTATCACTTGCTGAAGCCACTGAATCTGACGGAGTTCATGACGGTGCTTGACACTGCCTAGATCGGGTCGTGCGCCTCGGGGGGGTGTTGGAGGAAGCCTGGGGCGCCGCGCGGCGCCACGGCCAGCGTCTCCGTATTTCCTGCTCTCGAGGTAGCCCTTGCTGCCCTGCTGCAAACGCGTTCGAGCCGGGCCGTCGAACTGGGCCTGCCGGCCAAGAGGAGACGGTCGATTCCGAGCCTCAAACCCGACGTTCACCCTGCCATGCGTTGCGACTGCAACGGTTGAAGGCGAGTACTATTTCGCGGGAAGTGACGGGCGATTCTTGCGGTACGAGTTCTTAACGGCAATTTTTCCTTGTCGGAAAGTGAACACGTCGCATCCGTTGACCTCGACGCGTGAGCCGTCCGCCCGCGTCCCGGTGAATGTCCACTCCGACACCCCTCGGTCGCCGCAAACGAAGTGGCGAGGATGAAGCCACTGCGCGTCCGGAAATGCCTTCCAAACGTCGGAAAAGCTGGCTTGGACGGCCTCTCTGCCAATGTACGAGGTTCCGCAGACGTCAGGGCCGGCCGATGCTTCGAACACACAGTCGTCCGTCATGAAGCTCATGAGCGCCTCAGCATCGTGGCTGTTCCAAGCAGCGGCGAAGGCCTGCAGGTCTGCGACGGTGACATTCATGCTTCACCCCAATTTTCCGTGACTTGGGAATTGTTGCTCAGTTGGTCCCGGCTGGGGAAGCGGAAAAGGGCTCAAACGCAGCGGTAGCCTGACATTCCCTGGAGGTCGGCGAGGACCGCTGGCCGGGCGAGACAGGCTACAGGCGGCCAACAGCAGACCTTCGTTGGTGCTTCTCAATCTCAACTTTCAATTTCAGTAGACGAAGTCAGCTATGACGCGACGATCACGGCCGGCGGTGTCCAGAGGCCATCGACGACGGCTTGCTCCGGCCAATATGTGCGGATGTACAGGGAGAATCCCCCACGCTCGGCGCCGGAAGCCAGTTGATCACCTGCGAGGGATCGGTCGGTGCAGAAGCTTGCACATGGATCGTCACCGAGCCATCGGCGTTGCGGACCAGATCCTTGTTCTTGGTGCCAACCGAGTAGCGGTTGATTTCGTTTGGCACGAAGAAGTGCTGAGCGTCGTACAGGGTCAAGGACCAGAAACCGCGTACTGGAGGCTCCCCCTTGGCAAAGGTCACCGTATAGCTCTTGCCGCCGTCCAGTCGTTGGCCCGCGGCATCGAGGTCCTGGTAGAAGTAGCTCGCCTCGTTGGCCCTGTTCACGAAGATGTTCGACTTCGCCACCGCGGTTCGGGTGAAGTAATCGACGCCGAATACCGCGCAGGTCCTTACCGTCGTCCAGTGGTGGGGCAGTGGGACGCCGAATTTGCGAAACTCCAGCAGCGGCCCGATCAACTCCTTCTCCGCCTTGATGGCTTCATCGATGATCGCCGTCTTCAGGGCCGGGTCGGCAACTGCCGAGGCGACCAGTGCGAGGGCCTCGGTGTAGCGAGCCTCTTCACCGGGCAAGGGCGGGGCGTCGTTCAGCACCGCTGCCAGCTGGTCCCAGAATGCGGCCGGAACCACCTTCGGGGACTCTGAGCCGTCGGGTTGCGCAGGCGGCGCAGGGAATGCCGGAGTCTTGCTCCAGTCTCTCTGCCTGGCTTTGCCGTCGAACATCGACAGCGGATACACCTCGATCTGGCTGAGCAGGGCCTGAACCGCCTGCCGGTCCTCTGGCGTGTCGTCCACGTAGACGCGGGGAATGACGAAGCCGGTCCGGGTCTTCGCCCGGAAGACCTGGGCGATGCCGCTCGGCACCTCCCCCGTCCAGTCGGGGCCGGCCAGCAGGTAGAAGCCGGGCTTGCTGTCGTACATGGCGCCCAGCGCAGCGAAGCTGTCGGTACGCAGGTCCACGATCTGGTAGACCCAGAAGCGGCCGCCGAAGTCGGGCACCTGAACGACCACCGGCTCCAGATCCAGTGCCAGGGCACCACCGCCGTAGACCACGTCCTGATTCGGACAGGCCACATCGCGCTCCGATGGCTCGACGTAATCTGTCAACAGGCTGACCCTGTTCAGCGGGGCGGCCGGCAATACACCTCCGAGCCGGCCCGGCTCCTTGAGATCCTTGAAGCCGATCCTGCGGTTGTAGACATTGACCATCGGCCACGTCCAGAAGTAGACGGCCCGGGCAACCATCCGGGCATAGGCTTCGGTGATCCTGGTGCCCGGGAGCGGGCCAGGAACCGTTTCGACATTCTTGTTCGGCATCCTGCGCTCCGAAAAGTTTGGTCAGAAGGTGATTCTGCCGAAAGTGCAAGGGACTATGCACGACCGCTCTCGAGCGATGCGAAAGCCTGGTTTGGGCCCTCCCCTGCCCTCCACCAGCGCCGCAGCCGTAGATCACGTCGTCCCCGTGGCCCGTTGATCTTCGGGTTGCGCTGAATCAGTTCGCGGATAGGCACCGCGCCGAGGTCGTCGATAGGCACCGACGGAAACGATCGGCCGTAGCGGCCGATGGGTGTGCGAATGGCGTCGCAGCGTGGGTCATGGTCGTGTGTGTGCTCAATAGATCGTCATCGCGAAGACAATGGCAAGGGCATTGGTGAGGATCGGGGTCACCACGGCCAGCATGAAGATCGGCTTGTAGGCCTGCTTGTGCGACAGCCCGACGACGGCCAGCGCCGTGATGACAGCGCCGCTGTGCGGCATCACGTCCAGGCCTGTGGTGGCAAGGCTGGGCAACGCGATGGATGACCTCGGGGTTGAGGCCCAGCGCCAGAAACTGCTTCGCGAAGAGCTCCATCGCGATGCCGCGACCGCCGGATGCGGAGCCCGTTATGCCGCACAAAAGCTGCGTGGCCAGCGACAGCGAGATCAGGGGCGTGCCGGGAATGCTCAACAGCATGTTCGAGATGGACTTGAACCCGCCGACGGACCCAACTACCGCTCCAAAACCGACATCGGCGCAGGTATTGATGACCGGCAGGGCGCAGTTGAGCCCCGCCGGTCAGCGTCTTCAGCTTCTCGGGATGATGTAGCCGTCCGCAGCGGCTCGGACCACTTCCGCGGCGCTCAGGTTGCCGCGCGTTCGGTGATGTCGCAGCGGAACGCCTGCGCCCGCCCGCCTTCATCCCGGATAGCGGCCACGACCCTCTCGGTGGCCTCCAGGCTCATGTCCTATACGGCGACCTTGGCGCCCTCGCGCGCAAAGCGCCGGAGGTTGCCACGCCAATACCGCCGCCACCGCCGGTGACCACCGCTGTCTTGCTTTCGACGAACCGATTGCAGTCATTTGAATTGACTATTCGACTTTCGCCTCAGTCCACTGCGTACCTTCTTTCACGCCTTCTCCGAAATTGATGCTGGTCCGGCGCGGATTGCGATTGACCATCAACCTGACGACGTCACCCCGGGCGTAGTGCCCGGAAGGATCGTAGGCCGCCTTTGCGACGGCGATGGTGGAGAGATCCATGTCCGCGTACAGGATTCCTTCCAGGTCTTGCGGCATGTGCTCCACCAAGGGTTGACCATCGGGGCCGAAAATCATGGAGTACCCACCGCCGGGCTTGCCTCCATCGGAATTCAGCAATAGGGTCTTCTCGGGCGTGTCGCACAAGAGGTCGAACATGTCCTGTCCTGTGATGGCACTCGCATGCAAGACGAAGCAACCGCCTTCCAGCGCATAGACCTGGCTCGCGGAGAGATTCACTTCGTGACCCAGCGCGTAAGCAGTGCCGCGGTACAGCGTGAACGAAGGCCACGAGGCGACATGGACCTGCTCGTGCATCGAATACATCGCGTACTTCGACAGCGGCTGGATGTGTTCGGCGCAGCAGAGAGCGCCCAGACGCCCGACGCTGGTGTCGACCACCCGAAAATCGGAACCGTCGCCTTCCCCGAACAGGGTGCGCTCGACGTGGGTCGGCTTGAGCTTCCGGCGCTTGAAGAGCATCTCGCCCTTGTCGCTGATCAGGGCCTGGGAGATGTAGAGCGATCCGCCGTCGATCTCCGAGAAGCCGATCACCACGTTGACATTCGCCTCGGCGGCCGCCGCGGCAATGGATGCGAGTTCCGGACCCTCCGCGTGCAACGAATTGGCGTGGTACCGCGACACGAACTGCATACCCCAGGCTGGCGTGCCGAGCCAAAGCCACCAAGGGTAGCCAGGAATGAACACTTCCGGGAAGGCCAGGAGCTTGGCTCCGTTCGCGCCCGCTTCGGAAATCAGGCGAATGGCCTTTTGTGTGGAGGCTGCGGCGTCCATGAAGACCGGGGCAGCCTGTACGACCGCGATCTTGAAGGCAGTTTCAGACATGAGTTTTCCTTGGGTGATGAGAGCGGGACTACCGCGGCATGTCGCGTCGCACGCCGAATGGATCCACCGGCCACTTGCGCGTGATCAGGCTCCAGGCGCCACCGGGCGCCAAGATCATCATGACGATGGCAAGGGAACCGAGGCCAATGAAATACCAGGAGCCGTAGGAAGCGAAGCTCTCGCGCAGCAGGAAGTACACAAGCGTGCCGAGGATCGGCCCCTCCAGCGTTCCTATGCCGCCGAGCACGGCGATGAAGATCGCTGCTGCCGACCAGTTCAATGAAAACGTGGCATCCGGTGTGACCTGCAGCGTGTTCATATAGGCGACAGCCCCCGCCAGTCCGGTCAGCGAACCTGCGATGACCCACAGCACCAGCTTCGCTCTGCGGATCGCCACGCCCGAAGCTTCTGCAGCCGCCTCCGAGTCGCGCACGCTCATGAGCGCCAGGCCGAGCCTGCCGCGAAGGATCGTGCGGGCAACGACGAGCGTTCCAACGCCGACCACCAGGGCCGCCCAGTAGATACCTGCGTTACGGGTCCATCGATCGAAGCTGCTCAGGGCCTCCAGAGGCATGCCGCCGCCCGCACCGAGCCATTCGTTGTTCAACGTCAGAATCCGCATCATCTCGGCAAGCACCCAAGTCCCGACGGCGAAGTGCGCGCCGCGAAGCCGGAACATCGGATAAGCGCTGACTACGGCGAAAAGGCCGGTTGCGATGGCGGCCAGGGGCAGCATCATCCAGGGATTGAATTCCAGCCTGTTCGACAGCGCGAACAGCGCGTAGGCCCCTACGCCGACGAACATCTGGTGGCCAACCACGACGAGACCGCCGTACCCCGCCAACAGGTTCCACGCCAGGGCGATGGCGAACACGGTGAAGATTTCAATCATCAGGCGCTGCGTCCCGAAGTTGGTGAACCAGGGCACGGCCGCCAGGACGCCGCACACCAGCAATGCAGTGGCAAATGCCAGTCCTTTGCCTTTTGCGCGCACGGACAAAGGAGCTCGGAGGGTGGCGACGGTGCTCATCGCTGTGCCTTTCCAAGCAAGCCTTGCGGTCGCGCGAGCAGCGCGATCAGGAAAACAAGGTGGCCGAAGAATGGTCCGAGGCCCGAGGAGACCTTGGCGCCAAAGAGCTGGGCGACGCCGATGACCAGTCCGCCGATGAAGGTGCCCCAGACGTTGCCGAGCCCTCCGAGAACGACCGCCTCGAACGAATAGAGCAAGCGCTCCGGGCCGGATGTCGGAGAGAAAGGCGTGCGGATTCCGTACATGACGGCCGCGAGTGCAATCACGGCCAGCACGAACCCGGTGACGAGCGCGAAGAAGTTGCCGTCGTTGACGCCGACGAGGCGCGCCGTGCCTGGATCGTCCGCCACTGCGCGGGCCTGCCGGCCAAGATGCGAATGCCCGATCAGCCAGCTGGTGCCCGCGAAGATCACCGCGCTGATCAGCGTCGAGACAAGCGGCAGCAGTCCGACCGAGACGCCGGCGATGTCGAAACCTCGGAGGGAGAGATCGCCCGCCTGGAGGCTGCGGGTGTCCGCGGTAAAGGTCTCCTGGAGCACGTTCTGCAGCACGATGGAAAGGCCGAAAGTGAGAAGAAGCGGCGTCAACGCGCCCTTGCCAACGACACGGTTGAGAAGCACCCGCTGGAGGACATAGCCGATGACGAACATCAACGGCACGACCGCAACGAGTGAGACGAAGGGTCCGACCCCCGCGAACTGCATCACCGTCGAGCACAGATAGGCGCCAAGGACGATGAGATCACCATGCGCGATGTTGATCATCTTCATCACACCGAGGCTCAGGCTCAGGCCAAGCCCGAACAGGGCATACAGCGCGCCGAGCATCAGGCCGCCCAGCAGCGTTTCAATGAATGTTTCCATGTCAGATCCCGAAGTAGGCTTGCGCGACTTGCGCCTGGTCGGCCGATTCGGATGCCCCCTCGAGGACCACCCGGCCTTTTTGAATGCAGTAGTAGCGATCGGACTCGGCCAGCGCACGCTTGACGTTCTGCTCGACAAGCACCACCGCAAGCCCGTCGTTGCGTGCCCGGCCCAGCAGGTCGTAGACCTCGTTCACTGCCACAGGCGAGAGGCCCAGCGAGATCTCGTCGCACAGCAGGTACTTCGGGTTGCACACCAGCGCGCGCGAAAGCGCAACCAGCTGCTGCTGGCCGCCTGACAGCGCTGTTGCGGGACGATGCTGGAACGCTTGCATGACGGGGAACTCCCGCATGAGGCGCTCGACGGACCACGGCCCGGGGCGGCCATTGCGCGCGGCGAGCTGCAGGTTCTCCAAGACGGTCAGGCTCGGGAACAGTCGTCGACCTTCGGGCACGAGCGCGATGCCGCGGTTCAGCTGCCTGCGCTCGGAGTCACCGCCGATGGCCTGATCGTCGAGAAGCACGCCGTCGCGTCGTGTCCGCACCGAGCCGACGATCGAGCGGAGCAATGTGGATTTGCCAGCGCCGTTGGAGCCGATGAGGGCCACGGTTTCGCCGGGCGCAATCTGAAAGCTCAAGCCGAACAGCGCCTGGAACAAGCCGTAGTACGCATCCAGTCGATCAGTGCGCAGCATGGTCCAGCTCCTCCTCGATGTCCGAGCCCAGGTAGGTGTCACGCACCGTGCGATCGGCCATCACCGTCTTCGGGTCGCCATCGCAGATCACAGCGCCGCTTGCCAGTACGACGAGCCGATCGGCGGCGGAGACGAGGGCGTGGACGAGATGTTCGATCCACAAGACGGTCACTCCGCCTTGGTGGATCGTCACGATGAGCCGGAGAAGCTGCTGCATTTCGGCATCGGTCAATCCACCGGCCACTTCGTCGAGCAGCAACAGGCGCGGACGCGTGGCGATCGCTCTTGCCAGCTCGAGCCGTTTGCGCTGCAGCAGCGTCAGGGTGCCTGCCAGCTTGTCCGCCACCCCATCGAGCCCGCAGCGCTGGATTGCGTCGACAGCGGCTTGCTGAGCCGCTTGCCCATGCAGTCCGCTGCCGAAGGTGGCCGCCACGAGCACGTTCTCGTAGGCCGTCATGCCGTCGAAGGGCTGCGGAATCTGGAAGGTGCGACCGATGCCGGCTCTGCACCTCTCGGCGGCATCGTAGATGGTGACGTCCCTGCCATCCAGGTAGACGCTTCCGCTGTCGCATCGCGCGCTGCCCGAGATCAGGCCGAACATGGTGCTTTTTCCAGCCCCGTTCGGGCCGATGACGCCAATGAATTCCCCGTCCTCCACGGACAGCGACAGCTTGGGGATGACCGCCATGTCGCCGTAGCGCTTGGTGGTGTCACGCAGTTCGAGCAGCATGTCGGAACCTGTCAAGCAATCGACAGCAACTCGAACTTGCGCTGGACCGGGATTTCCGGTGCCGTCTTGTTGTTGGTGATGAAGAGTTCCGGCTTGGCACCATTGAGGATGCGCCACTGGCCGCCAACAACGCGCATCTTCGAGACGTTCTTGATCCCGCTGGACGTGAAGTCGAGCCTGCCGATGATCGTGTCGTGCTTCATCACGCGCAAGGCGTTGGCAACTTTCACGGGATCCTTGGGGTCCCCGCTCGACTTGAGAGCCTGGATGCCGGTCTCGAACAGCGCATGCACCACGCCCATGGGTTGGGTCCATTCGCGCTTGGTGGCAGCCGTATAGGCATCGGCAAACTGCCTCGCAGTCTGGCCTGTCAGGCTTGACTTGAAAGGATAGGCCGGTGTCCACCAGATCTCGGTTGACATGCCATCGGCGCGGGGACCCAAAGCGGCGACGCCACCGGGAAACAGCAGCGCCTTGGCCACCGTGGCCGCCTTCGGCCTGAATCCCATCTGTGCAGACTGCTTGACGAACGAAGCCCATTCGGGAGGATTGAACAGGCCGGTCACGATCTCGACGTTGTCCTTCTTGAAAGCCTGGATGTACGACGAGAAGTCATCGGCGCCGACCGGGAATCGTCCGATGTCGACGATCTTGTAGCCAGCCTTTGCAAAGGCCGCGGGCATGCCGAGCTTCATGTCGCCCATGGCGTTGCCCGGCACGTCGTTGCTGAATGCGGAGCCGATCACCTTGTTCGATGGCACGCCTTGCCAGATGTCCAGGTACACGTCGGCGATGTCTTCCAGACCCCAGAAGAAATGGAAGACGCTCTTGAACCCCTTCGTGGGGTCGCCTTTGAGCGGAAACATCCAGGCCTGCCAGGGACCGACGGTCGAAAGGCACGGCACGCCGTTGAGCTCGCACTGCTGGGAAGCGTTCGGTCCGATCGCGACCTGTGCCAGCATCAGGTCGATGTTCTCCTTGTTGATGAGTTCAGCAGCCAGGTTGGATTGCCGGTCCGGGCTGCTTTGGTCGTCTCGCGCAAGGATCTCGACCTTGTACTTCCTCCCGCCGATGACCAGGCCATCGGCCAGCGTCTTGCGGACCTGCTCCAGGATGAAGTCGTCCGCTTCGGAAAACGGCGAGAACGGTCCTGTCCTCGGGCTGATGTAGCCGATCCTGATCGTGTCCTTGTCGGCTGCCCAGGCCCGGCTGGCCTGCCCCAGCGCCGCGACGGCCGTGAGCGCTGCCGCGCCGCGCAGCAGTCCCCGCCGGCTCGACACGAGGCTCGATTCCAAGGTCGTCTGAATGTCGTTTGAAGTGGTCACATTGGTCTCCGTTGAGGTGGAGGCCTTCACGAGGCCCTGGGAGCAATGGTCCGCTTCCCGGCGGCGACAAACTTTGCTGCATCAGCCAGGAAACTTGATTCAAACGGCCCCTGCAAGGCGGCCGGCGGCGTGTTGGCGGATGCCGACCCGAGGGTTTCTTTGGCATCAACCTTGCGTGGAAATTGACGAAAATCCTTGCAGCCCCCGGGCTTTGATCTGTCTTGACCAGGCTTTTGCACCATCCACGGGCCTGCCAATGCCTCGATCGTGCGCCATGCAACCTGTTACAGCCGAACCCTCCTCGCGAGTCATTGACGCTTCCACCGCCGGCCTGACCCCGCGCGACAAGTTCGGGTTCTGGCAAGAAGTGGTGCGCAAGGCGCTCGTCGACCTCGAATGCCGGCCCGACGGGAAGAGCCCGTTCGAAGCGTCTGTCAGCGGGACGCGACTGAGCGCGCTCAGCGTCGCGTGCATCGAGGCATCCCCGCACCGCGTCGCGCGCCTGCCTGCCGGGATCTCCCGCTCGGGCGACGAATCCCTGATCTTCAACTTCATTCTTTCCGGCTCGGCGCTCGCCGAACAGGACGGGCGATCGGTGCTGCTGAAACCGGGCGACGGTGCAGTATGCGACGCGCAGCGTCCCTACAACCTGCGCTTCGACGATGCGTTCAAACTCATCACCGTCAAGCTGCCGTTCGGCTCACTGTCGCATCGGTCGGCGGGCATCCACCGCATCACTGCGCGCAGCCTGACCGAAGCAGGCCAGATGTGCCCGATCCTGTTCGGCTACCTGGTGGGACTGAGTCAGCAACTGCCTTCCATGGACGCGGTGGCTTCCGAGAGGATCGCGCGCAATTTCACGGAGTTGCTCGCATCGGCGCTCGACGAGGCGATTCTCAGCTCACCGTTGCCTCTGTCCGAGTACCGTGCCACCGCCCTGGTCCGGGTCAAGGATTTCCTGGAACGCCACCTGGATGCCTGCGAGTTGGACGCGACCATGGTCAGTGCCGCGCTCAACCTCTCGCCGCGGTACATCAACAAGCTGTTCGAGGCGGAGAACACCTCCCTTGCGCGCTACATCTGGCGCCGCCGCCTGGAGCGCGCCGCAAGCGACTTGCGCGATCCTGCGCGTCATTCCCTAGGCATCTCGACGATCGCCATGGCTCACGGATTCAATGATCTGAGCCACTTCAGCCGTGCGTTTCGCCAGAGGTTCGAGATGTCGCCGCGCGCCTATCGCCTCGGAGGCGGCGCGGAGCGGGTCGCCTGAGGGCTAGGCAAGAGAGCCGTTCGCACTCTCAAGTGCGTCGGGCAACGCAGATGCCGACGTCGCGCCGAGCAAGGTCATGCTGCGCACCAGTTCGGCTGCAAGCAATCCGATCACAGCCTCGGCGCCTCGGGCGCCGTCGGCCGCCAGGCCGTAGAGCACCGGACGACCGACGAAGGCCGCCGTCGCGCCCAGCGCCAGGGCTTTGGCAATGTCGCCGCCGCGCCGGATTCCTCCATCCATGAAGACCGGGATCCGGCCGTTGATTGCCGCGACCACGCGAGGCAATGCCGAAATGGCTGAAGGTGAAGCGTCGTTCTGACGACCGCCGTGGTTGGAAACGATCAATCCGTCGACGCCGTGGTCGACCGCCAGCCGTGCATCGTCTGGGTGAAGAATGCCTTTGAGCAACAGTGGGCCCTTCCAGAGCCCGCGCAACCACACGAGCGTTTCCCACACGAGCGAGCGATCCATCGCTCTTGCGAGGAGCGCAGCCTGCATGTTCGCCGAACCAGCGTTGCCGCCCGTGGCTGTCAGGTTGGCAAAGTCCGGCGCGCCACCCGGCAACATGCGCATCGACCAGCGCGGGTGCGTGATCACATCCCAGGCCACCCTTGCGGTCGGCTTGAAGGGGATGCGAAAGCCGTTTCGCAAGTCCGCTTCCCGATTCCCGCTGACCGGGACATCGACCGTCAGGACCAGGGCATCATACTTCGCGCGCGCCGCGCGCTCCACGATCTGACTTGCCATGTCGCGATGCATCACGTAGAGCTGCATCCATTGCACGCTCTCGGGAGCTGCAGCACGCACGTCTTCCAGACGCATGTTGGACGCAGTCGAGAGCGCGAAGGAAATTCCGGTGCGCGAAGCGGCGGTGGCCAGCAGACCGTCGCCCCCTGGCCGAACCAGGCCGTTCAAGCCGGTCGGGGCAATGCCGAATGGCAGCGCCCACTTGCGCCCAAACACCTCGATCGAAGTTTCGACCGTCGTGGTGTCGCGCAACACGCGCGGCGTGAGTTCCACGGCCGCGAGATCGCTCAGGTTGCGACGAAGGCAATGGCCGTCGTCGGCGGCTCCTTCGATGTAGTCGAAGACGAAGCGCGGAAGGTCCCTTCGCGCCCGGCTGCGGAAATCTTCTGTATTGAGGAGCATGTGCCTGGTAGAAGGTGTGGTCAGGCCGTTGCCCGCGCTTCGACCAGGCGCACGAGCGACAGCAGCGTTTCGGTTGTGGGCAGCTTCATGTTGAAGCGCTCGGCCGCGGTGACCGCTGCTCCATTGATCGCTTCGATCTCGGTGCGACGTCCGGCCTGAACATCCTGCAACATCGATGGCTTGTGCCCCTTGTGCCGGGCAATGGCGCCAGCGACATTGGCCTTGCACTTGGCCGGATCCACTTCGATGCCGAGCCTCTGCGCGACCGACAGTACTTCAACGACGACTTGCTCTGCGAGGCGGCTGCCTTCAGGCGAAAGACCGAGCGGATCGACCGTGCACCCGGATACGGCGCAGATGCTGTTGAGAGCGGCGTTGAACGCGACCTTCGCCCAGATCGCTGTCGAGGCGAACTCGCTGATCTTCTCGACGTTGCCCAAGCCGTTCTGCAGAGACAACACATGGACGTCTGGGCTCATCAGGTGCTTGACGCCCTGGAGCGCGGCGCCGGTGTGCAGGGTCTTGGTAAAGATCACGATCAATTCGGGTTGTTCCCGAGCTTCCTCAGGGCGGTAGATCTTCAGCGTCCCGACGTGCCGATCGCCGTCGTCCGTGACCAATCGCAAGCCATTCGACTGGACTGCGCCGATGTGCGCATCGTTGATGTCAATCAAAGTGACGTCATTGCCGCATTCAGCCAGCAGGCCGCCAAACATGGAGCCCATGGCGCCCGCGCCGACGATCGCAATTTTCATGATTCGCCTCAGGAGATCAGCTGGTGACCGCCGCCACCGAACTCGGCTTCAGCAGAACCTCGCGCTTCGGGATGTGGCGCCTGACGACAAGAAGCGCGATCATCGCGAAGACCATCGCGGTGCCAAGCAGGGCGAGATAAGCCATCGCACCACCGGCCGTGATGACCGCTGCCCCAGCGAAAGCACTGAGAATCGCACCCAGTCGTCCGAAGGCCAGCGCGGACGCGGTGCCGGTCGCTCTGACACTGGTGGGGTACATGAACGCGCACAGCGCGTACATGGTGGACTGCACCGCATTCACGAACATGCCGTGCACGCCGAAACCGAAGATCAACAGGTTCGTGTCGCGCCCGACGTTCAGGGTCTGCATCGCGAATGCACTTGCGGCCGCGCCGGCGCAGCACAGCACCAGGGGCCAGCGAGACCCGAACCGCGTAATTGCGACAGCACAGACCAAGGCCCCGATCACGCCTCCGAGGTTGTAGGCGGTCAGGCCCGAGCCAGCGACGGCCATCGACAATCCTTCGGATGCCAGCATCGTCGGCAGCCAGCTGAAGGCGCTGTAGACGGCGGTAAGACACATGAAGAAGGCCGCCCAGGTGGCCAGCGTATCGCGCGCCAGACCGTCCGAGAAGAGCGCGCCAAAGCCGGCCCGTTTCTCCACGACCTGTTCCGCCATGTCGGTGTAAGTCACGTTGGCAGCCATCGGACGGCCCATGCGCCCCATCAGCTTGCCCAGTTCATCCCAGCGTGCCGGATGGCGTGCGAGGAATCGAGGCGACTCCGGCAAGGTGAACAGGAGAATGGTGGCCAGCACGATGGGGAAGGTGCCACCGATGAAGAACAGTCCGCGCCAACCGAATGCCGGCAGGATTTCGCCCGCGAAGAGGCCCGCCAGCATGCCGCCGAGCGGAACGCAGACGATCGTCGCGGTCACTGCGAGCGTCCTGCGGCGCGCCGGCGTGAATTCGGCTGTGACCGTGGTCGAACTCGGCAGGGCGCCACCGATGCCGAGGCCGGCGACGAACCGCAGTGCGGCCACGGTCAGGATGTCGGGCGCCAAGCCGATTGCGCAGGTCGCCGTGCCGAAGACAAAGACGCTGGAGATGACCGCCATCCGGCGGCCGAAGCGGTCTGCGAACAGGCCTGCGCAGGCGCTGCCGATCCCCATGCCGATGAGGCCGGCGGCGACGGCCGGTGCGAAGGCGCTTCGCGTGATGTTCCACTCCTTGATCATCAACGGAATCGCGAAGCCGATGAGTTGGCCATCGAAGCCGTCCATCACGATGGACAAGGCTGCCAGGAGGACCACCACCTTCTGCATGGTCGTGTAGGCGCCTTCGTCGAGCAAACGGCCGATGTCGGCATTGCCCTTGAATGGAATCGCTTGGGGGTTCATGCGTGTACTCCGGGATTGCCTCAGAAGGGGTAGTGACGCGGGCTCGTTTGAACGGTCACCCATCGCAGGTCGGTGAAGGCATCGACACCGGCTTTTCCACCGAAGTGCCCGATGCCGCTGCCCTTGACCCCGCCAAATGGCATCTGCGCTTCGTCGTGCACCGTGGGCCCATTCACGTGACAGATGCCGGACTCGATACGTCGCGCTACCAGGATGGCACGCGCCACGTCCCGGCCGAAGACCGCGGCTGCCAGCCCGTACTCGTTGTCGTTGGCGCAAGCGACCGCCTCTTCGACGCCACTGACACGGACGATGCCCTTCACGGGGCCGAAGGCCTCCTCGCGGAAAATGCGCATGTCGGAAGTCACGTGGTCGAGCAGGGTCGCGGGCATCAGCGTGTCCTGGGCCTTGCCGCCGGTCACGAGCTTCGCGCCCTTGGCGAGCGCATCGTCGATCAGTTCGTTGCAGCGCCTTGCCGTGCTCATGCCCACGACGGAGCCGAGGACCACCGGGCCAAGGCGCGGATCCCCGAGCGGAAGACTCGCTGCACGTGCGCTCAATCTGGCAACGAATTCATCGGCGATGGCCGAATCGACGACGATCCGCTCTGTCGACATGCAGATCTGTCCCGAATTGGCGAAAGCACCGAACACGGCCGCATCGACGGCGGCATCGACATCGGCATCGTCGAGGACGACGAGCGGCGCCTTGCCGCCGAGTTCGAGAACCACCGGCTTCAGGTACTTCGCACAGGTAGCGGCAATGAGCTTGCCCACGTGGGTGGAGCCCGTGAAGTTCACGCGTCGAACAGCCGGGTGCGAAATCATCGCTTCGACCACGGCAGCCGCATCGGCAGGCGCGTTGGTGACGAAATTCACCACGCCCTTGGGCAGGCCGGCCTCCTGCAGCGCTTCGATGATCAGGCCGTGCGTCGCCGGGCAGATTTCGCTGCCCTTGAGCACCACCGTATTGCCGCATGCCAACGGCGTCGCGAGGGCTCGCACGGCCAGGATCACCGGCGCATTCCAGGGTGCAATGCCCAGAACCACGCCTGCAGGCTGCCGCACCCCCATGGCGATGTTGCCGGGCACATCGGAGGGGATGATTTCGCCGCTGATCTGCGTCGTCAACGACGCGGCCTCGAGCAGCATGCCCGCCGCGAGGTGAACGTTGAAACCCGCCCAGATCGCCGACGCACCCGTTTCTGACGCGACGGCAGCCGCGAATGCCTCGCCTTTTGCTTCGAGCGCCTGGGACGCCTTCATCAGCATCGTGCGGCGCTCGCTTGGGCCGGTGCGCGACCATGTCTTGAACGCTTCCGCGGCAGCCTCGACCGCCGCGACGGCGTCTTCCGCGGTTGCCGCGGGTGCGACAGTGGCCACGCTGCCGTCGAGCGGATTGCGCCGCTCGAAGGTGGCGCCGTTGCGAGCCTGGGTTCGCTCGCCATTGATCAACATCGAAATCTTCATCTGATTTGTCTCCTTGGGGTTTGAATGGAAGCGGGAGTGCGAAGCGCGCGCTGTGAATCAGGCGACCTGAACCTCCACGACGCTGGGCGCCGTGCCGGCAAGAGCACGATCGAGCACAGCCCTCAGGTCGCCGGAATGGCGCACGAGGGTGGCGTCGCACCCCATGCCCCTGGCCAGCGACAGGAAGTCGATGCCGGGCAGTTCGGTTCCCTGCACGACATCGGTCGCAGAGAACCCGAACACGGGCGCGAAATCCTGCAGCGCGGCGTAGCGGCGGTTGTTCAGGATCACGAAGGTGATCGGCAGCTTCAGTTGTGCGGCACTCCAGAGCGCCTGGATCGAATACATGCTGGAGCCGTCCCCCATCAGGCAGATGACGCGTGTGCCCGCTTTGCCGAGCGCGACACCGACTGCCGCGGGCATGCCGTAGCCGAGTCCGCCGCTGTCCATGGTGTAGAAGGTCTCGCTGCGGGTGATCGGCAGATAGGCCTGCATCACTGGGCGCGCGCTTGGGGCTTCCTCGACCACGATGTCCCCGGGCGCTTTCACTTCGGCCAGCGTCTGAAGGACATAGGCGACTGACATCAAGGGTGAAGGCTCTGCCCGTGGTGCCTGGGTCCTGGCCGGCGGAACGGCCCGGGCTTTCGGCGCCGGCCGGGCGAGGAGATCGAGAACTCCCAGTCGAATGCTGCCGACCGCCGATATTCCGACCGGCGTCCAGGCCGCGGTGTCCGGGTCATCGGTGAGCTGGCACAAGGTGGCACCGGCCGGGATGTGGGGTCCTGCGCCTTCGACGTGGTAGGCGAACGCGGGCGCGCCGATCGCCAGGATCAGGTCATGACCAGCGAGCAGTTCGACGATCCGCTCGCGCGTCGCAGGCAGGAAGCCGGCGAACAACCGGTGATCTTCAGGGAAGCTGCAACGGCCCGACATCGGCGCTGCCCACACGCGGGCGTTATGCGCCTCGGCCAGCGCAACGACCTCGTTCCACGCGTTGTCGCGATCGATCGCGGCACCTGCGACGATCGCCGGTCGGTCGCCTGCATCCAGCGCTTCGCCGATCTGGGCCAGAACCGCGGGCTGCGGGCGAAGTTCCGTACTGACAATCCTTGCCGGCACGTACTCTGCGGGTTGGTCCCAGTCGTCCACCGGCACCGACACGAGCACGGGGCCACGCGGCGGCATCATCGCGATGTAGTATGCGCGCGCGATGGCCTGGGGCACGTCCTGGGCGCGTGCCGGCTCGATGCTCCATTTCACATAGGGCTTGGGAAGCTCGGTGGCCTGGGCGGAAGACAGGAACGGGTCGAAAGGCAGGATCGAGCGCGCCTGCTGGCCCGCGGTGATGACCATCGGCGTGCGATTCTTGTGCGCGGTAAAGATGTTGCCCATCGCATTGCCCACGCCTGCTGCCGAATGCAGGTTCACGAATGAAGCGTTGCGTGTCGCCTGCGCGAATCCATCCGCCATGCCGACCACGGTGGCCTCCTGCAAACCAAGCACGTAGCGGAAGTCGCTTGGAAAGTCCCGGAACATCGGCAGCTCCGTCGAGCCCGGATTCGCGAACACGGAGGTCATGCCGAAGCGGCGCATGAGGTCGACGACGGCGTCGCGAACGGTGACGGTGGAGGGTTGCTTGGCCGTCTCGATGGCGGCGCGCGGCACAGGTCCGGTCATTTCGTGCATTTCCTTGTGGTGCGCCGACTGAGTCGCGGCGCTTGTCTCGATGGCGCAAGTGTGGAAGTTCCCCGCCTTCATGAAAATTGCTTTTTTGAGAGAAAGTCATTAGCGTTGGGCATGACTTTCGATCTCCGGTCTCTCGTCGCGTTCAACACCATCGTTTCGTCGGGGAGCCTCGGGCGAGCGGCCGAGGCCTTGAACGTGACGCAACCGGCGCTCAGTCGCACGATTCGCAAGCTGGAGGACGAGGTGGGTGCCCCCTTGTTCGAGCGTCACTCCAAGGGAATGCAGTTGACGGATGTCGGGAGGGCGTTGCAACCGCACGCGCTCCTCCTGCAACGCGAGTCAGAGCACGCGAACGAGGACATCAAGGCGATACTCGGCCTGGCCAAGGGCACCATACGTGTCGGGGCAGTCGGCAGCATCGCCTGCCTGGTGCTTCCATTGGCGATTGGCCGCACGTGCAAGAAGTGGCCGAATCTTCAGGTCCAGGTCATCGAGGGAGTCTGGGATCGCCTTGCCGATGCGCTCGTCTCGCGCGAGATCGATCTGGCGCTGGGGGTCGACATCGAGGACACGGACGAGATCGTCGCCGTGAAGGATTGCCGTTGGGAGGACACCAGCTATGTGGTCGCGGGACGGCGCCATCCGCTGCGCAAGAAGGCAAGGCTCAAGCTCGCCGATACGCTGCAAGAGCGTTGGGCCCTCCTTCCGAAGGGAACCGGGCCTTTCGAGCACATGAGGAAGGTTTTTGCGCGACACAACCTGGCACTGCCCAACGTCGTGGTCGAGACACGCTCCGTGACCGCACTCAAGAGCTTGATCGGCCACTCGGGATTCCTTGGCTGGATGCCCGAGCCCATGTATGACGCCGAGCGAAAGGCAGGCCTCATCGACACCCTGGAGATCCCTGGCGCGAGCGACAAGAGAACGCTGACGGCCTTCCGCCGAAGGGCCGGCATGCTGCCCGGTCCTTCGATAAAGCTTCTCGAGGAATTGCGCGCCATGACGGGGCAGCAGTCTTGACCGTTCAGAAAACCTGGAGCAGAAGCGTCCAACGGTGCCTCCTCAACAGGCCTGCTACTGGCATGTGACGCTCGTTCATGCATTGCGGTGCGAGGTTTGCGCTGCCATGGTGCGGCCGTGTGCCCAGATGCGGCTCGAGATGACATTGCCTATGTCGGATCACGCCCGGATTGCTATCTTTCGCGCCGATCTGTTTTCCGACCGCAGCCGGGAAACGCCGTGTGGGCGAAGACCGAGTGAGAGGGGAACACGCCAATACAAGATGAGTAGGTCCGCTTCAATCGAGCTTGATGCCCGCGGCCTTGATCACGGCACCCAGCTTCGTGGCGTCGTCCTTGATGGTCTGCGTGAACTGCTCGGGGCTTCCGGCGACCACGTCCATGCCCATCGCCCCGAGCTTCTCCGAGGTTTCAGGCAGCTTGAGGATGCGCGTGATCTCGCCGTTGAGCTTGGCAATGATCGCGCGGTCGGTACCCGCAGGCGCGACGAAACCGATCCAGGTGACCAGGTCCATGCCAGGCAGTCCCGACTCCGCCAAGGTCGGGACATCCGGCAGCGACGGCGAGCGCTTGGCACTGGTGACCGCCAGGGGCCTGACCTTGCCGGATTTCACGAAGGCGATCGCCGGACCGAGCGCATCGAAGATGACCGGCACCTGTCCGCCCACCACATCCGTCATCGCCGGGCCGCTGCCCTTGTACGGCACAGCCACCATGTCGACCTTGGCCGCGGCCTTGAAAGCCTCGCCCGCAACCTGCGCCGGCAGCGCCCCGTGGGCGTAGGCGAGCTTGCCGTCGCTCGACTTGGCCAGGCCGATCAGATCCTTCACACTGCGCGCCTTCACCGAGGGATGCACCGCCAGCACCATGGGCATGGTGACCGCCAGCGAAACCGGCGCAAAGCCGTTGATCGGGTCGTACGGCAGTTTCGCGTAGAGACTCTGGTTCATCGCGAGCGTGGAGTCGATGGGCAGGAAGAGCGTGTAGCCGTCCGGCGCTGCGCGCGCCGCCATTTCGGCGCCGATCAATGTGTTGCCGCCGGGGCGGTTGTCCACCGTGACGGGCACATTCCAGCGCTCCGACAGCTTTGCTGCGACGGTGCGTGCCACCGTGTCAGTGCCTCCGCCCGGCGGGAACGGCACGATGATGCGAACAGGACGCTCGGGAAATGTGTCCGCGACGGTGCCGGCAACCCCTGCCAAGGGAAGGGTGAACAGGCAGAGCAAGAGCTTCTGGAGCAGCTTCATGGACGATTCCTTGTCGCTCAGTCTGGATCCACGCAGTTGAAGCTGCCTGCGAAATTGATGTCGCCAGCTGCGTTCAGCAACTGCGAAGGAGAAGATGGCAAGACTCTGCCCTCTCGATTCATGAGCATTTCGATTTCTCCGACGTCTATGGCTCAGTGGAGGCAAGCACCGATCGCGAACCGGCGAAGGGTGAGGGGTGTCGCGCCGGTCGAGCCTGGACCCGACGAGATGGCAATACATTACTTTTCAACTATTCAGATGTCAACCTTAGGAATTACCCTCGGCCCTACCCCGTGGTCTTCGCGCTGGCAAACCCGAATCGGAGATCTCACCCGAGGATGCCCGATCGGTCAGGAACGACATCATCATGGCCACCGGGCGTGCAGGACGTGCTTTGCTTTTCGTACATCTTCCGCGGCGCGCTGGATGCGGGAGCAACCACGATCACCGGTGTTCCTGGTCGACACGCACGTCAACCATGACCCGACACCCGAGGAGTTGGCGGAGATCACCGCGCTGGCTGCCGAAGAGATGCTGCGGTTCGGCCCGAAGCCGAAAGTGGCTCTGCTGTCGCATTCCAACTTCGGCAGCAGCAACTCGCCCACGGCCTCCTGAAGACGGCAGCCGGTGGAAACATGCGATGCGGCGAACCAAGGCAACGTTGATCGCGACCGGAGACGCGGACGCCATGCTGCGCGCTCCGCCGCCGCCAGTCCGTATCGACGACGCGTCAATCCAGCGCCATCTGGCGCGACTCTCTCGGTGCAAGCTCGGCCTGAGCTACAACTTGTCGCCAGCGAGCAAGATCGGCCTGCATCCTCTGCCCAAGCGCGTCGGCGCTTCCTGGCTCGGCGCGTGCACCATGCCTCTCGAAACGTTCGACAATCTCTGGATCGGCCAGGACCTCGTTAAGCGCCCGATTGAGGCGATCGATGGTCGCCGCGGGCGTACCGGACGGCGCAAACAGGCCGTACCACTGCACGACATCCACCCCCGGAACGCCCAACTCGGCCAGCGTCGGCACGCCGGGAAGGCCTTCCAGGCGGCTCGGTCCTGCCACCGCCAAGGCGCGCAACTGTCCCGCACGTATGAAAGGGCAGGCCGTGAACAAGCTGGGAAACATGATCTGCGATCGTCCGTTGACCGTGTCGCCAATCGCAGGTGCGGCGCCCTCATACGTCGCGCTGGCCATCGACGTTCCGCTGCTGAGCTGAAACAGCTCGGCCGCGAAGTGCGGCGGCGTCCCGTCGCCGGCGGATGCGTAGCTGAAAGACCGAGGCGCGCCCTTCAGCCGGGCGATGAGCGTGTGCAGGTCGGGGGCGCCCGTGTCCGGATGAGTGACCATCAACGTCGGCGAAGAGCCCACAAGTCCGACCGGCGCGAAGTCGTGAACCGGGTCATACCCCAGCTTTTGCAGCGCCGGATTCATCGCGTGCGTACCGACGTACCCGAACATCAGGGTGTGTCCGTCCGGCGCGGACCCCGCCACGTACTCGCTGGCAACGGCGCCGTTCGCGCCGGCGCGGTTGTCGACCAGCACTTCCTGGCCGAGCAGCGGGCCTAGCTTGGCGGCGATGATGCGAGCCATCGTGTCGTTGCCGCCACCGGCCCGCGTCGGCACGATGATGGTCAAGGCTCGTTGCAGGTCAGACGACCCGGCGTCCTGTGCTTCTGGACGCGAGAACACGTAGTCGGGCAGATGCAGGTCGCCCTGCATCATCTTTCGCGCAGTGCGAACGAGGGCAGCGCGTTCGACGGTCGCGGCGTCTGCACTGCCCTTCAGTTCAACTTCGACATCGATTTGCCCGGCGGGATGCAGCACCACCAGGCTATGACGTCCGGGTTCGCGCGCCAAGCCACTCGCTACCGTTCCCGGCAAGGCGAACGCGCTGGCGACGCCGATAGCTCCCGTCACGGCATGTGAAGCATGGCATTTGCGCGGCGTGAAGTAGCGCGAGGTGATGCTGCCACTCGCCTCTCCCTTGCTGACCAGCACAGGCTTTGGAATGACACTGTTCGATACGTCGCCGAGGCCCATCCTGCGTCCGGCCTCCAGGCGAAGGATTTCCAGCCGTTCAAGGAGCGCAGTGTTCGCATCGAGGGCTGCCGGCTTCTCCCGTCCCGTCACGCCGAGATCGCTTGCACGGACGATCATCAGCGGCATGGCGGCATCGATGCAGGTCACCTCGGTACCGTCGATCGTGTCGATGCGCTTGCCCGTCGGGAAGATATGACCGGTGACCGCACCCCACGCATCGAGGAAGTTGAGCAGGATGGGCGCCGCGGTGCCGGCCACGCCATCGATGCGCGCATCGCCTTCATAGGTCACGCGCCCGCCGGGCGTGCGCACCGTCACGTCGATTCGCGACCCGGTATTGACGTTGTAGACGCGAACGCTCGTGGTGCCGTCCTTTGCGGCGATCAAGCCCTGTTCGATCGCGAAGGGCGCAACCCCCGAGAGCATGTTCCCGCAGTTCGGCCGCGTGTCCACCGACCGATGGCCGACGCCGACCTGCGCGAAGAGATAGTCGATGTCACAGCCCGGCTGCGACGAGCGCGACACGATGGCGACCTTGCTGTTCAGCGTGCTGCCGCCGCCCACACCGTCGAGTTGGAGCGGGTCGGAGGCGCCGATGGCGCCGATCAGCGCCTGGTCACGGGCCTCGTCGCCGTCGGGCAGCCACTCGCGCAGGAAGAAAGGGCCGCGCGACGTGCCGGCGCGCATGAGCACACAGGGGATGGAACGGTTCATCTCAATCCGCGGTGATCTTGGCGGCCTGCACCACCCTCTTCCACTTAACCTGCTCCTGCGCTACATAGGTGCGCATCTGGTCGGTCGTCATCGTCGAGACTTCGGCGCCGTGGTCCTCGAGGCGCTTGACCACGCTCTTGTCGGCGAGCACCTCATTGAGCACCTTGTTGAGTTGCTCGATCACCGGCTTGGGCGTTTTCGCAGGTGCGAAGATCCCGTACCACTGCGAGACGTCGACGTCGGCGATGCCCTGCTCCTGGAGCGTGGGTACGTCGGGCATGAGCGCCGAGCGCTTGGGACCCGCAACGCCCACCGCTCTCAGCTTGCCGGCCTTGACATACGGCATGGCCGTGAAGAGGCTGGGAAACATCACTTGCGTCTGGCCGCCGAGGGTATCGGTGATGGCCGGCGCGGAACCCTTGTAGGGCACGTGCAGCATGCTGGTGCCCGTCGAAAGCTTGAACATCTCGGCCGCGAAGTGCGGCGCGGTGCCATTGCCGGCCGAGGCGTAGCTGGTCTTGTCCGGTGCGGCCTTGAGCATCGCCACGACCTCCTTGGCGCTGCTGGCTTTGACGGCCGGATTCACCACCATCAGCGTCGCCGACGATCCGACCATGCCGACCGGCTCGAAGTCCTTGACCGGGTCGTAGCGAAGCTTCTGCAATGCCGGGTTCATCGCATGAGTGGCGATGTAGCCCAGCATGAGCGTGTAGCCATCTGGCGCTGCGCGCATCACATACTCGCTGGCGATCGCGCCGTTGGCGCCGGCCTTGTTGTCGACGATGACGGGCTGCTTGACGATGGCCGACATGGCCTGGCCGATGACGCGCGCCATGGCGTCGTTGGCGCCCCCCGCCGCCGTCGGGACCACGAGGGTGATCGACTTTTCAGGAAAGGCGGCGACTGCGCTGCCGCAAGCCAAGGATGCCGCCAGCGCCACGGCGCCGAGGAGGCGAAATTTCTGGGTCTTCAATTTGTCTACTCCGGTGGATTGTCGAGAACTGGGAACCTGGAGGCTCTTGCTTGGCCTTGATCGAATGTTCCACTTTTGGAAGCCTTCTGTGAATTGCATGTTTATGATCTATTGATGCACACTGTGGATCAGTGACACTGCCTCAGGAGCCCATGCGCCATGGCCATCAACTTCAATCTGAACGATCTGCAGGCCTTCCGGGCGGTGGCCGAGCTCAACAGTTTTCGCAAGGCAGCCGAGGCGCTGCATGTGTCGCAGCCGGCCTTCAGCCGACGCATCGAGAAGCTCGAAGAGGCGCTGGGCGTGCGGCTGCTCGACCGCACCACCCGCCGTGTGAGCCTGACTTCGGTCGGCCGAGACTTCGATCGCAAGGTGCAGCAGCTCCTGGACGACCTCGATCACACGTTGCTGGGCATCCGCGGTGTGGCGGCAACGCGCATGGGCGAGGTGACGATCGCCTGCGTGCCGTCGACCGTCTACTACTTCCTGTCGCAGGTGATCTCGCGCTACCACGAGCGCTACCCGAAGATCCGGGTGAGGGTGTTCGACGCCAGCGCCAACGAGGTCCTGTCGGCTGTGTCACGCGGTGAGGCCGACTTCGGGCTCAACTTCGTCGGCGGGAAGGAGCCGGACATCGAATTCAAGCCCCTGCTGGAGGAGCGCTTCGTCGCGGCTTGCAGGCGTGACCATCCGCTCGCCAGGAAGCGGCGGGTGAGCTGGACCGAACTGGCGCAGTACGACTACATCTCGGTCAGCAAGGCCTCGGGCAACCGGCTGCTGCTGGACCAGGCGCTTTCGGGCCTGGCCGGGCGTCCGCAGAGCATCTACGAGACCCAGCACGTCACGACGATGCTCGGACTGGTGGAGGCGGGCCTGGGCGTGGCGGCGGTGCCGTCGATCGCGATGCCGGATGCGGACCATCCGCTGCTGGTGAGTGTTCCGCTCTACGACCCGGTGATCACCCGCAAGATTGGGCTTATCCGTCGCAAGGGGCGGACACTTTCGCCGGCCGCGCAGCAGCTCTACGCGTTTTTCTCCGAAATGAAAGCAAAGCGCGGCAAGCCGGATGGCCGCCGCGCGGTGGATTGAAAGCCTGAAGCGGGCGCAGCCCGAAGTCCGACGCCTCGGCTTCAGTGCGCCGGGCCGGTGTGGCCGAGCGGCAGCTGCAGGTCTCCGGACCCCTCCTCGAGCTCGTGCTCGGTGTTCGCATAGTTCGCCGCCAGTTCGCGCTTCAGGACGTCCCGGTCGCAAGCGTTTTCCCAGATGGAGACCACGATACAGGCCACGGCGTTGCTGATGGTGCTGGTGAGCGCCCGAGCCTCGGACATGAAGCGATCGATTCCGACAATCAGCGCCACGCCGGCCACTGGAAGATCAGGCATGACCGTGAGCGTGGCCACCAAGGCGACGAAGCCGCTGCCCGTCACCCCCGCAGCGCCCTTGGAAGTGAGCAGCATGATGCCCAGCATCGAGCCTATCTGGAGCCACGACAGATGGATGTCGCAGGCCTGAGCGATGAACATCGACGCCAGCGTGAGGTAGATGGCCGTGCCGTCGAGGTTGAACGAATAGCCTGTCGGAAGCACCAGCCCGACCACGCCCTTCTTGCAGCCCAGCCGTTCGAGCTTGAGCAGGAGACGGGGGAGGACGGGTTCGCTGGATGAGGTGCCGAGCACGACCAGCAACTCTTCCTTGATGTATCGCATCAGCTGCCACAGCTTGAAACCGTGAAGACGCGACAGCACCCCGAGCACCACGGCGACAAAGAAGATGCAGGCAATATAGAAAGTACCGATGAGCAGCCCGAGAGATCCGATCGACTTGATGCCGTAGCGCCCGACGGTGAACGCCATCGCGCCGAATGCACCGATCGGCGCCAGCCGCATGATGATGCCGAAGGCCGCGAAGAACATGTGCGAGAAGCCTTCGATGCCCTCGAGCACCGGCTTGGCGGCTGTCCCGATCTTGGTCAGGCCGAACCCGCAAAGCACCGCGAGCAGCAGCACCGGCAACACCTCGCCTTCAGCGAAGGCGCCCACGAACGCATTCGGGATGATGTGCATCACGAAGTCGGTGAAGCCGTGGATATGCACCTGATTCGCGAAGCGGGTCGCCACGGAGGCGTCGAGGTTCTTCGGATCGATGTGCATGCCGGCGCCCGGCTGAATCAGCAAGACGGTGACCAGGCCGGTGATGAGAGCCAGAATCGTCAGGGCATAGAAAAGTCCCATCGCCTTGAGCAGGGTCTTGCCGATCTCCTTGGAGTCGCCCAGGGAGGTGATGCCGCTCACGATGGTGCAGAACACCACCGGCGCGATCATCATCTTGACCAGCTTGACGAAACCGTCGCCGAGCGGCTTGAGGGCGGCGCCGAACTCGGGCCAGTAGTGGCCCACGGTGATGCCGAGGATCAGGCCGATCAGGACCTGCACGTAGAGCAGCTTCAATAGTCTTCGGATGTTCACGATGTTGTCTCCAGATTCAGGTCGCACAGATGCGTACCGGTCTGTGCCGGTTTGGTCGGTGGTGAATGGCGGGGTATGACTCAGCGGCGCGCCGCGAGCACGCGATCGACCATGACGCCGGCTTGGCCCAGGTTGTTGGCCGGGTCGCACATCGCATCGAGTTGGGCCCGCGTGACATGCTTGTTGACCTCCGGGTGGTCGACCAGGATCTCGACCAGCGGCCGGTTGTCGGCGAGCGCCTGGCGACACAGGTCATACACCAGGTCGTGGGCATATTCACGGCCGATGTACGGGCCCAGGCCCATCATGACCGCCTCGGACATCACCAGCCCGTTGGTGATGTCGATGTTGGCCCGCATGCGGGTGGCATCGACCTCCAGGCCCTTGAGGATGAACTTGGTCTGCTTCAGCGCACCCGACATCAGGCAGAAGATCTCGGGAAGCGACACCCACTCGATTTCCCAGGGCCCGGTCGAGCGCTCGTGGTCGGCCACCATCGCATCCATCAGCGCAGCGGCATGCTGGCGCGCCACGGAGATGTTGGCGTGGATGTAGAGGCAGGAGATCGGATTGCGCTTTTGCGGCATGGTCGACGACGAACCCCGGCCCGGCGCGAACGGCTCGAAGACCTCGGCGACTTCGGTCTGCATCATCAGCTTGACGTCCATTGCGATCTTGCCGAGCGAGCCCCCGACCAGCCCGAGGAAGGCACCGACCTCGGCGATGGTGTCGCGCACCGTGTGCCACGAGATCAGCGGCTGGACCAGGCCCAGTTCCTTCATCAGTCCGGCCTGGGTTTCCATCGCGCCCTTCTCCAACGAGGACAAGGTGCCCGAAGCGCCGCCGAACTCGCCCATCAGGACGCGCGGCTTGAGCTGCTGGAGGCGCTCACGGTGTCGGTCGATGCCGGCCAGGATGCTCGCCATCTTGTAGCCGAAGGTGATCGGCGTGGCCTGCTGCAGGTTGGAGCGGCCGATGACGGGCGTGTCTCGGTACTTCTTCGCCAGCGCGGCGAGCGCATCGCCGATCTCGTTCAGATCCTGCTCGACCAAGGCAAGACCTTCGCGCATCTGCAGCACGGCGGCCGTATCGGTAATGTCCTGTGTCGTCGCGCCCCAGTGGCAGTATTCGCCGAGCTTGTCCCGGCAGTTCGCATTGATCTGGTTGACCACGGCAATGATGGGATAGCCGATCTGCTCGGTCTTGGCCTTCAGCTTGGCCCAGTCGATCTGCGACAGATTGCAGTTGCGCACGATCTCGTCCGCCGCTTCCTTCGGGATGATGCCGAGTTCGCCCTGGACCTTCGCGAGGGCGCGCTCGATGTCCAGGTACTTGGCGGTGCGGTTCTCGTCAGACCAGACGTCGCGCATGCGCGCGTCGCTGAACATGTCGCCGAAGATGCGTGAATCGATGATGGTGGAGGCCATGATAGGTTGTCTCTTTCTGCGGTGGGAGTTGGTGAACGGGGTCAGTCAGTCGCGGGCCAGGGCCAGCGTGCGTTGCGCCTGCAGCACCACGGGCCGGTCGACCATGCGGCCGTCGAGCCGGGCGGCGCCAGGCGATGACGCATCGGCAACCAGGACACGCTGGGCCCAGTCCAGTGCCTCTGCGCTTGGACGCAGCGCGGCGTGGATCGGCTGTACCTGGCGTGGGTGGATACACAGCTTGGCGCCAAAGCCAAGCCTGCGCGCATCGGCAAGATCCGACAGCAGACGTGCTTCGTCGTCGAGTTGGGGCGTGACGCCTGCGACGGGTGCCGGCAGGCCCGCCAGGCGCGAAGCGATCGCGATGCGGCTGGCGGCATAGCCAAGGCCGGAGGCGTCCGTCGTGATGTCCATGTCGAGGTCGAGTGCGAAATCGAGCGTGCCGAACACCAGGCGTTGCGCACCGGCGGCCGCGATGCGGTTCGCTTCCGACACACCACGTGCGCTTTCAATGAGAGCGAGGATGCTGGCGCCGGGCAATGCGGCTTGCGTCTCGGCGATCTGCTCAGCGGACTCGGCCTTGGGCAAGAGCACGCCGATCCCATGCGCGTCGCCGAAGGCCGCAAGGTCTGCGGCAAACCAGGACGAGTTGGCATCATTGATGCGCACGACGATGCGCGATCGGCCTGCGGGCGTTGCGCTTTGCAGCCATCCCGTGACAACGCTGCGTGCAGTGGCCTTGTCGTCGGCAGCCACGGCGTCCTCGAGGTCGAGAACGACCTTGTCGGCGCCGCTGGCCAGCGCCTTGTCGAAACGTTCCGGGCGCGTTCCCGGCACGAACAGGTAGGTGCGTGCAGGCGGCAGCAGTTCGGCGGGCATGACGGCGACCTCAGACGGCTTTGGATGTGTGAAGCCCGGCGATCTCGGCCGCGCTGTAGCCGAGTTCGGCCAGGATCGCGTCCGTGTGTTCGCCGAGCGCAGGCACCGGGTCCATCCGGGGGCCGGTATCCCAGGTGCCGGGCGGCAGCATGGCGGGCACCGGCCCCACGGCGGTCCCGACTTCGGTCCAGCGCCCTCGCGCCTTGAGCTGCGGATGTGCCCAGACCTCCTTCATCGTGTTGACCTGGGCATTGGCGATCTGAGCGCGCTCGAGTCGCTCCACCACCTGCGTGCCAGTCAGCGGCTTAAAGGCATCCAAGATGATCTTGCGCAATGCTGTGCGCTCCGCCACGCGCTTGAAGTTGGCGGTGAAACGCGGATCCTTCGCGAGATCGGGCTGCTCCAGTACGTTGTCACAGAAGCTGACCCATTCGCGCTCGTTCTGCAGGCCCAGCATCACGGTGGTGCCGTCGCCGGCCGGGAACGGGCCGTAGGGATAGATCGTCGCGTGGCTGGCGCCGGTTCGCGGCGGCGGCTCGGCTCCCTCGAACGCGTAGTAGAGCGGGTAGCTGGTCCATTCGGCCAGCGACTCCAGCATCGAGATGTCGATGCGTTGCCCCTTGCCGGACTGGCCGCGCTGCAGCAGCGCCGCAAGGATGCTGCTGTACGCGTACATCCCGGCGGCGATGTCCGCGATCGAGGGGCCCGCCTTGCAGGGCTCTTCGGGCGTGCCTGTGACGGAGACAAAGCCGGCCTCGCTCTGGATCAGGAGGTCGTAGGCTTTCTTGTCGCGGTACGGACCCGGATGGTGCGGGTCGTCCCCGTAGCCAGAAATATCGCAGACGATCAAGCCTGGCTTGGCGCCGGACAGCTTGTCGTAGCCCAGGCCGAGGCGCGTTGCAGCGCCGGGTGCCAGATTCTGCACGACGACGTCGGCCTTCTCCATGACCAGGCGCTCGAGAATCGCCGCTGCCTCGGGGTGCTTCACGTCGAGCGTGAGGCTTTCCTTGGAACGGTTGGTCCAGACGAAGTGCGACGCCAGTCCGCGTACGCGTTCGTCGTAGCCGCGGGCGAAGTCGCCCGAGCCGGGGCGCTCGATCTTGATGACGCGGGCGCCCAGGTCGGCCAATTGGCGGGTGGCGAAGGGCGCGGCAATCGCGTGCTCCAGCGTGACGACGGTGATGCCCTTGAGTGGCTGCATGAGTTGTCTCTCTCGATGGTGTGGGTGGGGGTCAGCGCAATACTGCGGTCGCGTCCATCGTCAGCCAACCCTCGTGGTCCGAGGCCCAGAGACGGATCGTCTTGCCGTCGGCCTCAGGTCGGCCGTTGACATGGAAGGCGTTCAGGTCGAAGGTCGGGCGGACCGCCTTGAAGCGAAAGCTCGCCACCTCGGCTTCGGGCAACTGGCGCCGCAGGAGGTCCATCAGCAGTGTCGCGATCAGCGGACCGTGCACGACCAGCCCCGGATAGCCCTCGACCTGCGTCACGTACTGGCGGTCGTAGTGGATGCGGTGGCCATTGAAAGTGAGCGCCGAGTAGCGAAACAGCAGCACGTCGTCCGGCACGATCTCGCGGCGCCAGGCGGCGTCGGATGGTGCGGATTGAGGTGGTGGCACGACATCGTCCGGGCCCTGTGCTTCGCGATAGACGATGTCGTGGAACTCGACCAGTGCCGGCTCAGCCGCCTCGTTGCAGCGCACCTCGTGACGCACCTTCACGAATACGAGCTTGCCGGTGCGGCCTTCCTTCGTCGTGACGTCATCGATGGTCGAGGTGCGCACAACACGGTCCCCCACGCGGATCGGGGAGCGGAACTCGAACTGGCTGCCGGCCCACATGCGCCGAGGCAGGGGTACCGGCGGAAGGAAGCCGCCACGCTTGGCATGGCCGTCGGCGCCGATTTCGCTCTGCCGATGCATCGGCAGGAAGTACAACCAATGCCAAAGTGGGGGAAGCGTGGTGCCCGCAACCACCGGCGCCGCGGGATGGTCCAGGGTCGCGGTCAGTGCGACCACCGGGGTGGGGTTGATGGTGTCTTCGATTCTCTCGCTGCGCCCTACCCACGATTGCAGCTGATCTTTCTGTGCGTCCAATCTTGTCTCCTTTGCTGACTGCACCAAGCGGCAGCAGTTCTGGGGAGCAAGTGTGCGACGCAGGCTACGTTAGCGGAATTGCAATGTTTGTTCCTATTGATGCACGCGGCGCAATAAACGGCTCGCCCCCGATGAACCAGCAGGCAAGACGAACTTATCCAACGCGAACTTCAGGACCGAAAGCAGAGTCCTCGACGGGGTTGCTTGCACCCAACGAGGAGGTCGACTCGAAGGCGGCGCCGGAACCCGATCGATCTCGCCCTTGATCGAGGGGTCGAACACCTTGATCGAGTGCGTATCGTCCCTGTCCGCGAGCAAGGTGCTTTCCGCGTCCAGTACGAAGCCGGCCGCCTCCACCTCCTCGCGAACGGATACCGGCTCAATCCGATGCAGCGACTGAGCGTCGCTCGTGCCTGCGCCGACGGCGGCGGCGTGGTCTACGATCACGTAGAACCCCCCGGGCTTCAGCCGCTCAAAGCAGGGCGTATGGCGCTGCTCGCGGCCTCGTGACTGCTCGACAGTGGAATGTTAGGTAGCGGGCGCTCAATCTCGAGATGTCTACTACCGCTTCGGGCCGAAGAGCCGCAACCAGTCTGAAGCACGCGTTCGGGTTTGGACCTCGAACTGGAGTTGCCGGCCAGAAGCCGTCCTCCGCTAGTGACCGCTTTCAGCGCACGAACAGGTTCACCCGCAAATCCGGGCGGCGCCGGATGGCGCACGGAGCGTTTGGCCAAAAAGGCGCGCAACTTTTGCTCGTCGAGCCCTCAACCTTCGAAGGGTTCGTTGGTTTCAACACCATTTTGACTGGTAACGGCTCCGGTATGCGCCGGGACTGAGGCCCATGCGCGCACGAAACAATCGTGAAAAGGAGCTCCCATCGTTGTACCCCACCTGCAGGGCGATCTGATCGACCCCCTGATCACTGGCTTCCAGGAGCGCGCGTGCCGCCTCGATCCTCAGATGCTGCAGATAGGTCAGGGGCGATTGATCGAGCACCGCGTTGAAGCGCCGTATCAACGTCCTTTCGCTCACAGCCAACTCGGCAGCGAGTTCGGACATGCGGACGGACCCGGACATGTTCCTTTGCAACCAGTGCTGTGCTCGGTGAACCACTGCGTCGGTGTGGGCGATGTCCGCCAGCAACGGCACGTACGGCGTCTGGGTCGTCTGGCTAACGTCGATCAGCATGCTCTTGGCGCATTGCGACGCAATCGGCGGTCCGCAGAATCTCTCGACGACCCGAATCGCCTGTAGAAGATAGGACGCCGAAGCGCCCGCGCAGAGCAAACGGTCGACTTCCGTCAGCACCGGCTGCATCTGCAACTCAACGCGTGGGAAGCGTGTGCGGAACTGCCGCTCGAGCCACCAGGTCGTGGTGGCGATGCGGTCGTCCAGGAGACCGGTCTGGGCGAGGATGAACGTACCGGTGCAGTTGGCGGCCAGCCACGCGCCGCGACTCCACTGCGACGTGAGCCATGCACAGGTGGCGGGCTGGGCCTTCAACAACAGATCAAACTTCCGGTGGCCCGCGTAATGCAGGCTCGGGATGAAGACGAGGTCGTAGTGTTCGCGCGCGCCGATCTTGTGGGTCTGCAGTTGCAGGCCGTTGCTCGCCGCGATGGGCTCGCCTCTGAGCGACACGAAACGCCATTCGAACAGAGCGGCAGAGGCACCCTGCTGTCTGCGCAGATGCGAGTTCGCCACTTGCAGGATGTCGGCGAAGCCGCCCAGGCTGGAGGCGTAGCAGCCATCGAAAGCAAGGATTGCGGCGCGCGGCATGGTCTGTCGTATTTCGCACAGAAAGCGTCAGTTTCGCCAATGTACCCCGAATGCACCGAAACCTAGACTGGGACTCGCATCAACGGGGCAAGCACGCTCCACCAGCCAAAGGAAATACGAGACATGAACGCCAGAGACAACACCATTGCAACGAGCCCCCAGGCGCCCGAGCGCCACCAGCCGAAGCTGTATCACGACCTGCTCACGCCCGAGGAGACCAAGGCCGTTCGCGACGAGGTCCGCCGTTTCGCCGACGAACACGTGGCACCGGCGGCTTGGGAGATCGGGCATCGCGAAGAGTCGGTGGAGAATTTTCCGCGCGCCCTTTTCCGCAAAATGGCCGATGCCGGACTCTTTCGCATCCCCTTCGGCGCCGAAGTCGGCGGACGCGGACTGAAGTACCCGGCCTGCGCGACCGCGGCGCTCATCGAAGAGCTGGCCTACCACTCGAACTCTGTCGCGGCCATCGTAGACGTACATTGCATCCTGGCCGGGCACGCGTTGGAGCATGCGTCGCCGGCTCTGCAGCAGCGCTACCTTGCCCCACTTCTGGCTGGCGAGAAGATCGGAAGCTTTGCAACCACCGAGCCGGACGCCAGCACGGATCTCAGCATCAAGACGATGCAGACCTTCGCGAAGCGCGAGGGCAGGGACTACGTGGTCAACGGCCGCAAGCGTTTCATCACGAATGCGCCGGTCGCCGACTTCGTCGTCCTGTTGTGCGCCGAGGAAGGACGCATGACAGAGATCATCATCGACCTGGACGCACCGGGCGTGCACGTAGGCAAGCCGGACCGGAAGATGGGCAACCACGGCCAGCTCACCGCGGACATCTTTTTCGACAATGTCCATGTTCCCGCGGAAAACGTCGTCGGCGCAGTGGGCGGCGGCCTGAAGATCGCACTGCAGACATTGACCTACGGCCGCATCGGCATCGCGGCCAGCGGCGTCGGCATGGCGCAGGCAACCTTCGATCACTGCGTCGAGCGGCTGAAAACGCGTCGGGCATTCGGCAAGGCGATCGCACAGTTCCAGCACTGGCAATTCAAGCTGGCCGAGCGCGCCACGGAGATCGAGAACGCGCGCAACCTCTACTTGAAGGCGGCGCTGCGCATGGATGCCGGCGAGGCCTTTCCGGAACCCGAGGCGGCCATGGCGAAGTGGTACGCCACCAACCTCGCGGCCGAATTCGCTCGCGACGGAGTCCAGATTTTCGGCGGCTACGGATTCATGTCGGAGCTGGCCGCCGATGGCTCGCACTATCGGGTGGAGGAAATCTACCGCGATTGCAAGATCGCCGAGATCTATGAAGGCACCAACGAAATACAGAAGCTGGTGATCGCGCGCGCCATCTTCGGCAAGGACATCACGGGCTAGACATGAAGGCGCTCATCATTCATGCCCATCCCGAGCCTCGGTCCTTCAGCGCAGCTCTGAAGTCGGCGGCCATCCGGGCCTGGGTGTGCTGGAGCCCTTCGTAGGCTGGCATATCCCCTACGTCTCCGATGATCAACGAAGGTTGGTACTGGAGTCTCGGCGCACCCGCTTGCAGTCCCCGAGACGCCCTTTTTGCATCCGCGAGCTGCCGCTCTGATCACGCCTGACCAACACAAGCAGCCTCATGGCCAGCACCAGCTGTCCTCATCGGTTAAATGCGTGTCATCTTCGGTCAATCGACGAATCCTCGACTCGGAACAATGAGGCCTCGACCAGGTGCAGAGGTGAACGTAGCTTCTCCGCCTCACACATCTGAGCGACTCACCCCCACATCAACCTCCGGAGACACACAATGAAGCAACCAATCAACCCCCTGCGTCGTGCGCTGCTCGGCGCTCTCGCAAGCGCTTCCCTGCTGGCCGCAATGCCTGCGGCGCTTGCCCAGGCCTGGCCCAGCAAGCCGGTCCGACTGGTCGTCGGAGCGCCAGCGGGCGGCACTGCCGACATGGTCGCGCGCACATTGGCAGAAGGTCTGACGCCGCTACTGGGGCAGCCCGTGATCGTCGACAACAAGGCCGGGGCCATGGGCGCCATCGGCACCCAAGACCTGCTGCAATCACCGCACGACGGCCACACCTTCATGGTCGGCGTCAATGGCTTGGTCAGCGAAATTCCGCATGTCGCGAAATCTCGCGTCGACATGTTCAAAGAAGTCAAACCCTTGGCTCAGCTTTCGCGGACGGGCCTAGTGCTTGTCGGCAGCCCGGCGCTCGCGGCATCGAACCTGAAGGAACTCATCGCCTACGTGAAGGCCAATCCGGGCAAGGTGAGCTATGCCTCTTACAGTTCTGGCTCTATGTCCCACACCATGGGGCAGGAGCTGAACAAGCTGGCCGGCCTGGACATGACCCATGTCGGCTACAAGGGCTCACCGCCTGCGCTCCAGGATGTGATGGGCGGCCATGTGGCGTTGATGTTCGACGGTCCTGCGACCTCGATCCCGCTGATCAAGGCGGGCAAGCTGAAGGCCTTCGCTGTCGGTGCGCCCAAGCGTTTGGCTGCGCTGCCTGACGTGCCTACGTTCGCGGAACTCGGCTACCCGAAGATTGGCGACATCGCCTGGATGGGCCTGTGGACCACGCCAGACGTGCCGGCCGAAGTGCAAGTCAAGGTCCGCGAGGCCACGCTGAAGGTCCTGCAGCAACCGAAGGTGATCGAGCGCTTCAACGAACTCGGCCAGGAGATGGGTCAGCCGCTCAGCACGGACGAGTTGTCGAAGTCGCTTCGCGTGGCCTCCGACAAGCACGCGGCCAATCTCAAGGACATCGGCTTCCAGCCTGAATGAGCACGGATCAAGGAACACACATCATGAACGGACTGATGATGCAGCAAACGCTGCTGATCTCGACCCTGCTGACGCATGCCGAACGCCATCACGGCGAACAGGAGATCGTCTCGCGCCGTGTCGAAGGCGACATCCATCGCACCACTTACCGTGAACTGGCGGGGCGCGCGCGCCGCGTGGCCAATGCACTGGCGCAGCGCGGCGTCGAGTTCGGAGACCGCGTCGCTACGATGGCATGGAACGGCTACCGCCACATGGAACTCTACTACGGCGTCTCAGGCTCCGGTGCGGTTCTGCACACGCTCAATCCGCGCCTGCACCCCGACCAGGTGGTCTGGATCGCCGACCATGCCGAAGACCAGGTGCTGTTCTTCGACCTCACCTTTCTGCCAATCGTCGAGGCGATCGCCTCGCGCGTGAAGACGATCAAGGCCTTTGTTGCCTTGACTGACCGCGCGCATATGCCGTCGTCCACCAAAGTGCCCAACCTGCTGTGCTACGAGGAACTGCTGGCCGACGCGAGCGACCGCTTCGAGTGGCCGGTCTTCGACGAGAACAGCGCCAGTTCGCTGTGCTACACCTCGGGCACCACCGGCAATCCCAAGGGCGTGCTCTACAGCCATCGCTCGACATTGCTGCATACCTACGCGGCGGCGCTGCCCGATGCGCTGAACTGCTCGGCGCGCGACTCCATCCTGCCCGTGGTGCCGATGTTCCACGTCAACGCCTGGGGCTTGCCGTATGTCGGTTGCGCGGTCGGCGCCAAGCTCGTTTACCCGGGACCGTATCTCGACGGCAAGAGTCTGTATGAACTGTTCGAGGCGGAGAAAGTGACGATGTCTGCCGGCGTACCCACCGTCTGGCAGGGCCTGCTCGCGCACGTCGAGTCCAACGACCTGGCGTTCAGCACCATGCGCCGCACCGTGATCGGCGGCTCGGCCTGCCCCCCGGCGATGATGCGCGCCTTCCAGGAACGCTACGACGTGCAGGTGTTGCACGCCTGGGGCATGACCGAGGTGAGTCCGCTGGGCACTGTCTGCACGCTCAAGCCGGCGCAACAGGCGCTGGGCAGTGAGGAACGGCTCGCCGTCCAGTCCAAGCAAGGTCGCGCGGTGTTTGGCGTGGACCTCAAGATCGTCGATGCCGACGTCAACGAGCTGCCCTGGGACGGCAAGACCTCGGGCGAGCTGCTGGTGCGCGGCCCTTGGATCATCGCCAGCTATTTCAAGGGTGCCGGCGGCAATCCGTTGGTGGACGGCTGGTTCCCGACTGGCGATGTAGCGGTCATTGATGCCGACGGCTTCATGCAGATCACGGACCGCGCCAAGGACGTCATCAAGTCGGGCGGCGAATGGATCGGTTCGATCGACCTGGAGAACATCGCGATGGCGCATCCTGCCGTGGGCATGGCCGCGTGCATTGCTGCATTCCATCCGAAGTGGGACGAGCGGCCGTTGCTGGTGGTGGTGAAGAAGCCCGGTGTCGAAGTCACGCGCGAGGAACTGATCGCCTTCTATGACGGCAAGATCGCCAAGTGGTGGACCCCCGACGACGTGGTCTTCAGCGACACGATTCCGCTCGGCGCGACCGGAAAGATGCTCAAGCACCGCCTTCGCGAGCAGTTCAAAGATCACAAGCTGCCGACCGCCTGAACGCCATGACCACACTCACCATCGGGGCGGTTCCCGGACAGGTGCGCCTCCTGTTTCCCGGCGTGCTGGCCTGCGGCGTAGTGGCTGCGGCCTCCACCTTTCTTTCGGAGCACTATGGTGCCCCGGTGATGCTGTTCGCGCTGCTCCTGGGCATTGCGATGAACTTCCTCTCCGGCGAGGGCGCATGCAGGCCGGGGATTGAATTCGCGGGTCGGATGCTGCTGCGAATCGGCGTCGCGCTGCTCGGGCTGCGAATTACGGTCGGCCAGGTCGCCGAGCTCGGATGGCAGCCGGTGGCGATCGTCGTGGTTTGTGTCGGGGCGACGATCCTGTTGTCAATGCTGGCGGCGCGCCTGATGGGTTTTCAGACCCTGTTTGGCCTACTCAGCGGTGGCGCCACCGCGATCTGCGGCGCTTCTGCGGCGATGGCGCTGGCGGCAGCGCTGCCGAACCACCCACTGAAGGAGCGCGCGACGCTGTTTACCGTGGTCGGTGTGTCGGCGTTGTCGACGCTGGCGATGATCGTCTATCCGATGATCGCGCAGGCGGCGGGGCTGGACCCGCGTGCGGCCGGGGTGTTTCTCGGCGCGACGATCCACGACGTGGCACAGGTCGTTGGGGCCGGCTACAGCATGTCGCAGCAGACGGGCGACGTGGCCACCCTGGTCAAGCTGATGCGCGTTGCGATGTTGTTGCCGGTGATCGTGTTCGCTGTCATGCTCTCACGCCGCCAAGCCGGTGAGGCCGGTGGCCCGCGCCCTCCGCTGCTCCCAGGCTTCGTTATCGCCTTCGCGCTCCTGGTGGCAATCAACAGCACCGGGTGGTTGCCCAGCTTCGTCCCCAAAAGCGGCAGCGACCTGTCGCGCTGGTGCCTGGTGGCGGCCATTGCGGGCATCGGCATGAAGACGCAGTTGAAGGACCTGGTCACCGTAGGCCTCAAGCCGGTGATGCTGATGATTGGCGAGACGGTCTTCCTGGTCCTGCTGGCGCTTGCGTTGATGCATTGGCTGGCCTGAGCCCGACACGCTGTCGCTCGAGGAGCCATGGCCGCCAAGGAAGCCGCCGACGCCGGATGCGCTCAAGGTTCTACCGGCAGTAGCGACGCCAAGGACGAAGGGATCACTGGGCGCGACCACGGTTTGGCTGACCAGGACTGCCACAGGTATCGTGCATCAATGATGCATGACGCTTTCACTGCCGACGGCGTCCTGAGCAAGGGGACAAAACCCAGGTCGTGACGTCGACACAGAAGCTGCGTGCGCGCCCGCCCCTCTCAGCTATTCGAGCGTGACGTGAGCCGTCGTGGCAATTTCCTTCCACTGCTCGAGGTCTTCGCGTATCGTCTGCGCGAATTCGGCGGGTGTCTTGATCGGAAATCTGCTCAAGTTCCAGGCCTCGAGAACGGGTCGCATGTCCGGCGCCGCCAGAATCCGATTGACTTCCGAGTTGAGACGCTGAACCACCGCCTGCGGCGTTCCGACGGGCGCGAACAGGCCATACCAGCCATCGGCGCCGAGGCGATAGCCTTGTTCCTGCATGGTCGGCACGCCGGCAAGCGCGGGGAGGCGCTGGGAGCCTGTGACCCCTAGCGGCACCAGCTTTCCGGCCTTGATCAGCGCCAATGGCGAGGACGCATCGACGAAGGCGATTTGCAGCGTGCCGCCTTGCAAATCAGTCAGGACCTGCCCCATGGTCTTGTAAGGGACATGGGAAATATTCAAGCCTTCCTTCGCCTTCAACGCTTCCATCGACAGATGTCCCGTGGAGCCCATGCCCCATGTCCCATAGCCGAGTTTTCCGGGGTTCGATTTCAGGTACCTGACAAGTCCCTTCATGTCGCCGACGCCGACGTCCGGTGTCGTGACGAGCAGAACGCCACCTGCGCCAATCTGAGCGATCGGAACCAGGTCCTTGAGCGTTTGGTATGGCAGCTTCGGCTGAATGGCCGGGTTCACGGCGACCGCCGATGCATTGCTGAACAAGAGCGTGTAGCCGTCCGCCGCCGCCTTGGCGACGCTGTCATTGCCGATGATGCCATTGGCACCGGGCTTGTTGTCGTAGACGATGGTCTGCTTGAGAGCCTGTCCCAGACGTGTTCCGATCAGGCGGGCGAAGATGTCGGTGCCGGCGCCGGCACCTGCGGGTATCACCATGCGAATCGGGTGGGCGGCGGGCCAGCTCTCCTCGGCCGCGGTGGCGTGAGTGAACTGCAGGAGCGCGGCGGCTGAGAACAACCAGCCCGCAATGCCAAGTTTCGAGTTTCTGATCATTTTGTTTCCTTCGCACCCGCGCAATGCGGGGCCATGGCAAGTGCTTTCAATGAACAATCTGGCGGCGCACTCAGTCCGGAACCAGATTGGCCTTGAGTTCCACCCCGGGCAGGTGGATTCCATCCGGGCGACCGCTGGCGGTGCGACCTTGGAACTCCGTCGTCATGTAGTCGGGCAACGGCGGGCCATCCGGGCATGCCAGCCATAGGCGCAGCAGATGGCGCCGCTTGTCGGGTTCGGGAAAGTCTTCGTACGCAGTCCGTGCATGGAGGATCCCATGGTTGAGCAGGAATTGCATGTCGCCCGGCCGGAACTCCATGTCCAGACGGATCTCGTCGTCGCAGGCCAACTCATTGACAAGCGCGATGGCTTCGCGCTGCTGCCGCGTCAGCAGAGCGACGCCGGGTAGCGCTTGCGCTTTCTCGATCGCGCCCGCGATGAAGACCGCAATCATTCGCTCGCCATGTTGGCGAAACAGCGGGATCTGAAAGTATGGGCTCTGCCCAGGCCGCTCCTCGCCCCACCGGGTGAAGCAATAGGCCTTGGTCAGCTCTGCCGCCAAGTCGGGACGGCGCCGGACCGCCTCATTCCAGACGGTGGTGGAGCTCGCAATGCGTGACAGTCCGCCCGAGCGGGCCCGCTGTATGCACATCAGGCCCACGATGTCTGCTGCATCGGTATGGAAACGCAGTTCCGCCGGTGTCTGGTAGCCGCGCGTGGTGGGGTCGGAATAATCAAGTCCGAGATTGGCCACATGGCCGAGCACATGACCCTTGGCATTCTGCGAGACAGCCTCCCCGAAGTGCGCGCCGATCCCGCGAAATGCATAGGCTTGCTCCTGCAACGTCAAGCCCAGGGTATTCAGCCCCCGGATGAGCGCAAAGCCTCGTCCGTGCTTTATCTCACGCCCGATTTCCACCAGTCTCACACCGAACGAGCCCAGGGCGAAATCCGCGGCTGTCATTGACACCAGATCGACGTTGCCCGCGATCGCCTTCGCCACGGCGTCCCGGACTTCCAGCTGTTCCCGGCCCGATAGCTCGTAAACCCACTCCGGGTTGCTCTGATCCCTTCCGTACCAGGATTGCTCGTTCTGGAAGACGGGCAGGTCCGTCTCTTGGTCGCATGCGAATTCTGTGCTCATGGTCGGTCCTTTTGATGGCGGCATTCACTCAGTGAGCCAGTTCGGCCTGTACGGCCGAGGGCTCGAAAATGGGGGGGCGGGGGTGGCGCTGCCACTCCCGCATATCCGAGTAGCGCTCCTCGTACGACGGCGGAAGCTTCGCGAGCACGCCGCTGTCCAGCCATAGACGAAGCAGGTATCGCCGAGAAGCGGCGTCGGGTCCGTCCTCATATTCCGTTCTGGAATGCAGCGTCGTGTAGTTGCAGATGAACTGAAGATCCCCGCGTTTCAATTCCATCGACAGATGCAGTTCGGGGTCATTGCAAAGGGAGTCGATCAGATCCATGAGTTCGATCTGCGCGGCAGTCAGGCGAGGCACTTCGGAGAAACGCTGAGCCGATTCGATGTATTCGCGGTTGTATCGACCAAACAATCGCCCGTCGATGCGACTGAACAAGGGCCCGCTGTAGTAGCCTCGCTTGCCCTCGGGAGCCTCGCCCCGACGATCGATGTCGAAATCGGCCCAGGCCACGGGCATCAAGTCGGGGCGAAGGCGCAGCACTTCGTTATATATGGTGACCGAACTGACGATACGCGACAGACCGCCCCTCCGGGCCGGATGGACGCACATCAGACCCACGATGTCCATTGCGTCGTTGTGAAACGGGAGGTTCAGTCGAGTCTGGTAGCCGCGAGCCCTCGCGTCGGACCGGTAGTCGACGCCGAGATTTGTAACGTGCCCAAGCAGATCGCCTTGCGCGTTTTGCGCCGCGCCGCAACCCAGATGCATGCCAATGCCCCAGTACGCGAGGGCGGCATCCTCCAGCGCATAGCGGTCGATGTCGAAGCCCTCGACCAGAACAAATCCGCGCCCGATCATCACTTCTGACTGGATGCGCTTGAGTTTCTCGCCAAGCGAACCGAGCGCGAGATCCGGCGCCCGCATGTGAGGAATTCCGAGCCCCTGCAGACGTGCGCGTATCACCGCCTGATGCAGGATCTCGTTGTCCTCGTCGTCCAGCTTGACGATCCATTCAGTCGTGCCGCTCATGGCCCCGCCCTTCCAGGCGCTGGGGTGCTGATAGGGAAGGTAGTCATCGATCATCGCCTGCATGCTCCATTGGCCAACGTGTGGAGAGAGCATAGATTTGCAGCGTCTTCCGAGTTGACTATTTCGGACATTCGCTTAGCATTAACGGACACCGAGGGTAAACAATGACTCCTCTTGTTCGCAGCGCTTGTCTGACCAACTATGCATCGGTCGCGCGCGAAGCCGGCCTTGATCCCATTGGCATGCTGAAAAGCGTCGGTCTGGAACCGGCCTGTCTGGAGAATCCGGATCTCAAGATTTCCTTGATTGCGACGGGACAGCTTCTCGAGGAATCTGCGAAGCGCTCAGGATGGGAGGATTTCGGCTTGCGACTGGCTGCGACTCGCCAGTTCTCTATTCTGGGACCGCTCGCATTGGTCGTGCGCGAGCAGGCTACCCTGCGCCCGGCGGTGGACATGCTGATGCGCTATATGCGCGTGCACAACGAGGCCCTGCATCTCTGGCTCGAAGAGGATGACGAGACGGCCTCCATTCAGTTCGAATTCCTCGGGCGCGGCTCTTCGGTGCGTCAGCCGATGGAGCTGTCGGTGGGCATGGTCTATCGTTTTTTTCGGCATGCTTTGCCAGAGACCTGGCGTGCCCAGAACGTCTGCTTCGTGCACGCGGCACCCAAAGATACGCGCACGGCAACCCGCTTCTTTGCTCGCAGGGTTGAATATGGCGCCTCCTTCAATGGCATCACGTGTTTGGCTGGTGACTTGGAGATGCCGCTTTCCACGTACTCACGGCTGGATCGGTACGCGCAGCAGTACGTGGAGTCGGTTGCTGCTGGACAAAATCAATCAGCAGCAGAGAGGGTGCGCCAGTTGGCACTGACGCTGCTGCCCTCCGGGAAATGTACGCTTGGGCATATTGCGCGGTATCTATGTGTGGACGAACGCACCGTACGACGTCACCTCTTGCGCGAAGGCTTGTCGTACAACGAACTGCTGAACCAGGTGCGACGCGAGCTTGTCCAGCGATATTTGAGCGGACCCCCGCGCAAGCATGTGGAAATTGCTCTGCTGCTTGGATTCAATGGCCCCAGCGCGTTTTCTCGTTGGTTCCGCCAGCAGTTTGGCTGCAGTGCCTCGGCGTGGTCATCCGTACCCTCCGCAACTTGAAGGAGCTGGACGCTCAAGGCAATGGACTCGCAGGTTGCACAGGGTCTCCTGGCGCTTCGCGTCGCCGCAGGAGACCGCGATGAACTCGGTGGCCGCGCCCTTCTCCTTCAGGCGCACCGCCTCTTCGACGGCGATCTCGTCGAAGGAGTTCATGCTCATCTTCACATTGGCAATGCCGACACCGGTGCCGTCGCTCGGCGGAAATCGACGACGCGCTTCACCGCCGCGACCAGAATTCTCAAGATTGCATGTCCTTTTTTGAACTAGGCCGGGACCACGTGCGCGGCCATGAAACGCTCTACGCGCCGTGCCGTCTCGGCCGGCTTCGTCAGCACGAACAGGTGGCCGCAGTCGACCGTCTGCAGCGTCGCGTGGGGCACGCGGGACGCGATGATCCTTCCATTGACCAACGGCACGATTGGGTCGTCGGCGCCCATCAGCACCAGCGTCGGCAGCCTGACGCGGTGCAGCCGGTGCCAGCTGGTCCATCCCCACACCGCGAGCAACTGGTATAGATAGCCGCGATGGCTGGGGCCGCGCATTGCGGCCGCGTGCACCTGCAGCAGGTCGTGGTCCAGCCGCAGAACGCCTCCGTAGAGCCTCCCACCGATCTGCATCAGATAGCCCGGGTCGAGGTAGCGCCGCGGACTGAGCAGTTTCAGCAGCACACCCGGTTGGCCGGGCACCATCACGAAGCCTGCCGTCGTGGCCGCGAGCGTCAGCGTCCTGCAGCGCTTCGAGTGCCGCAGCGCGAACTCCTGCGCCGCCGCGCCACCCCACGAGACGCCAAACACATCGACAGAACTCAGCCCGAGGTGGTCCAGCAGTGCCACCGCGAGATCGGCCACCCTGCGCAGCCGGTACGGCAACAGGGGTGCAGGCGACGCGCCGACGCCCGGGACGTCGAACGCGATGACGCGCGTGTTCTCAAACGCATCGGCAAATTCCGCGGCAGTCTCGACGCTAGCGCCGATGCCGTTGAACAACAACAGCACGCGCGAAGCCCCAAGTGAGCCACCCTCGCTGTAGCGGATGACCTGCCCGTCCAGGGTGACGCAGTGGGTGCGCTCAGGAGTGACAGCGTTGTCTGTGGCCACGCGATCAGCCCTCCTGCATCACATAGGTGCCGGGCGCGTCGCACAGGGCCGGATGGCGCTTCGATCCAGGCTGGCGCGCAGCGCGCTTCTCGGCCTCCGATCGCGCTGCCAGCCACGCAGACAAGTGCGGCCACCAGGTGCCTTCATGGGTCGTCCCGCCCTGTTCGAAGGACGCCGGTGTGTCATGCGAGCCACCATTCGTGACGAAAGACGACTTCTTGTTGCGCTGCGGATTGACGATCGACTGCACGTGGCCGCTCGAGCTGAGCACGAAGTCGCTCTTACCGCCGAGCATTTCGCGCGTGCGGTAACAGCCCTGCCAGGGCGTGATGTGATCGGTGCTGCCGCCGACGATATAGGCATCACAGGTCACGTCGCGAAGGTCCAGCTTCTGCCCGGCGATCGTCAGGGCACCGGGTCGCGCGAGCGCGTTGGATTCGAGCAGCGCCAGAAAATCGGCATGCAGCCGCGCCGGCAGGCCCGTGGTGTCCGAGTTCCAGTAGAGCACATCGAACGCCGGAGCCTTCTCGCCGAGCAGGTAGTTGTTGACCCAGTAGTTGAAGATCAGTTCGTTGGGCCGCAGCCACGCGAACACCTTGGCCAAGTCCTTGCCCTTGAGCACGCCGCGCGCACCGCTCAGGGTACGCGCAATGTTCAGCGTCTCCAGGTTTACGAACAGGCCCATCGAGCTGTCGGAGATGGTGTCGATGTCCAGGACCGACATCAGCAGCGTCAGGCTGCGCGCCCAGTCGCTGCCTTTGGTGGCCAGGTAGGCCAGCAGTGCGGCCGAAGTGATGCCGCCCGAGCAGGCGCCGAGCAAGTGCACCTGTGGCGACCGCGCGATGTCGCGCGTCACCCGCATCGCATCCTCGAGCGAAAGCACATAGGACTGCAGCCCCCAGTCGGCCTGCTCGGCGGTCGGGTTGCGCCAACTGACCATGAAGACCTGGAAACCCTGCTGCACGAGGAACTCGACCAGACTGCGTCCGGGTGCGAGGTCCCAGACGTAGTACTTGTTGATCTGCGGAGGCACGATGAAGAGCGGCGTGCCGCGCACATTTCGCGTCTGCGGCCGGTACTGGATGAGTTCGAGCTGTTCGCTGCGGAACACGACGTCGCCGGGCGTTGTCGCCAGGTTCTCGCCAACCTTGAACTTCGAGACATCCACCGACGCCGGCAGCCCGCCGTTGTGGCGCCAATCCTCGAGCAGCTGCGCCGCTCCGCGCATCAAGCTGGCGCCCCCGGTATCGAGCGTACGCCTGAGCGCGGCTGGATTGCCGAGCAGCGTGTTGGTCGGCGCCAGCGTGTCTGCCACCATGCCAAGCACCATCCTCGCCCGCGCCTCGTCGGATGCGGAAAGGCCGAGCTCGCCGACCAGGCGTTGCGTCTCGCGGCAGAGCGCGAGATGCCCCTGCATCAGGTGCCTGTAGTAGCCGTTGTCGCGCCAGGCTGGATCGTCGAAGCGGCGGTCGCGCGCCGAAGGTTCGACCGACGAGCGGCCGAACGCCACCTGCGCCAGTTCGCTGGCCGCGCGGCCGACGGCACCAACGGTCTTGGCGGGCTGCATGATCGCCGCAGTGACCATCGCCCGCAGCGATTCGCTCAGCCGCGCGGGCGTGCGCCCGAGTTCGACGTTGACCAACGGCGCTTGGGCGTCCGTTGTCTTGGAGGCGAAGGCGATGTTGTTCATGCCATCACCATGCCCATCGACTCGGCCAGCAGCACCGGTCGCCCGGGTGTGCCCTCGACGAAGGCGGTATTGCGGCAACGCACCAGTGTGCGGCCCCTGCCCTTCGACTCGACTTCGACCAGCGCGACTTGCACGACAACGCGCGAGCCCGCCGGCACGGGCGCCAGGAATCGAACCTTGTCGAAGCCGTAGTTCAGCACGTTGGCGGCGTCATGGGGGTATACGCCGAGCTCGAACTGGGCGGCGGGGATAAGCGACAGCAACAGCATTCCATGTGCGATCGTGCCGCCGAATGGTGCTTGCGCCCGAGCGCGCTCCACATCGACGTGGATCCACTGGTCGTCGCCCGTGCATAGGGCGAAGTGGTCGATGCGATGCTGGTTGAGCAGCGCAGGGGTCGAACAGCCGAAGTCATGACCGACATGGTCATGCAAGGTGTCGACACGATGATTGGAAGGAATAGCCATCCGAGGCTCCAGGTAGATGAGGTTGAGAGAGGTGTCAGCAAGCAGTTACGCCAAGGTCGACCTCGACGCGGCCGTCGTGCACGCGGACCGGGTAGATGCGCATGGCGAAGCCTCCGCCGCGGGCGTAGCCGGTAGCGAGGTCGAAACGCAAGCCGTGCGCCGGACACCTGATCGTGGCGCCTTCGAGCTCCCCGCTCGCGAGCGATGCGCCAGCATGCGGGCAGCTGTCGGCGATTGCGTACACGGCGCCCTGGATACGGAACAGGGCAATCTCATGCCCGCCGTGGCGTGCGAAGCAGCGGCCGCCAGCGGCCAGGTCACTGTCGCCAAGCACATCGGTCCACCGTGGGCGACCGTCAGCGGAGGGCGATGGGTCTGCGGCGCTGCGATGATCTGAAATCAGCATGCAGGTGTCCTCGTTGCGCTATTGCGCGCCACATCCCGCTCATAGCTGCGCGAGGCCAAAACGAAGAGAACAGCCGATGCCAGCGCCAGCATGGGCGTCAGCGTCAGCGCAATCTTCAGGCCGAAGAGATCGGAAAGCACCCCGACGATGATCGGGCCCGGTGCCAGGCCGAGCAGGTTGTTGGCCAGGGTCACCGTCGCCGTGACCGTCGCACGCACGCCAGGATGGGTGACATCGCAGGCAAGGGCGACGGAGCAGCCGCCCTGCGCGGCCGCGAACAAGGCGCCCAGGAAGATCAAGCCCAGACTCAGAGGACCGGTCGGGAGCGCAAACGCGGCGATAAGGACCACAGCCGTGAGCACTGAATAGAGCGCCGGCACAAGGGCCCGACGCCGCGGTTGAAGGGCGCACAACCGGTCCGCCATGCCACCGCCGAGGATCATGCCGAGGCCTGACACCAGCACTGCGATCCCAGTCATCAGGGCGGCCTTCTTCACGTCCATCCCATGGAAGCGAACGAAGTAGGTCGGCAGCCAAGCAATCAGCATCGCGGGCATCGCCATCTGCAGGCCGCTCGCGAGGTAGGCGAAGTTTCCGGAGCGAGCAGCGAACACTTCGCGCGCGATGCGTGCGATCTGGAGTCGGCCGGGGGCGGCGTCACCCCGGCCCTCAGGCGGCAGTGCAACTGTCTTGTAGTCGCGTACGACGAAGGGGTAGATCAGGGCGAGCAGCAAGCCCGGCGCACCCACGACGAAGAAGGCTGTGCGCCACCCCGATTGGGCGACGACAGCGCCCCCGAGGACCACGCCGAGCACCGAACCGAACAAGCCCGCGGACAGGAAGGCGCCCATCACTGCGGCACGCTGCCTGGCGGGAAACACATGCGCCAGCAGAGCGGCCCCTGCGGCCCCGTACGCCGCCTCGCCAAGACCCACGAAGGCCCGCGCCCAGAGCAACTGACCGTAGCTTTGCGCCAGGCCACAGGCGAGGGTCGCCAGGCACCAGACGAACGCCATCAGCGTGATGCTGTTGACGCGACCCCAGCGATCGGCGGCTAGGGAAATCGGCACTGCCAACAGGCCGACCACCAGCGAGACCACGCTCACGAGCATGCCGAGCTGCGAGTCCAGCAGACCCCACTCGGCCTTGAGGGCCGGCATCACTGCGCCGATGACCTGCCGCGACAGGTAGTCGGACAACATCAGGCCGAAAGTGAGCGCGAAGACCGACCACGCATGGATGCGCGATGCATTCGCGGGGTCTTTCGATGGCGCGGGGGCTGCGCCCACCGACAGGGAAGGATTCATGGCGTTTGTCTCTTGTCTCTTTTTGGTGTGCAACCGCTGCCGGCTGCAGCTTTTGCTTGCCGCGCAAAGCGAGTGTCCAGATGTGAGGTCACGGGCCCAACTGGTGCTTGCCGATGCCGCCGGCGCGGAAATAGCTGGCGCGCCGATCAGATCGACGCGCCGCAGGTCGGCTGCGCGTCGCCAGCGGACGGCAGCCGGAGCGCAGCTTCAGGCCGCGACGCGCAACGGCACGCCGCGCTGACCATGCGCGCGGTTTGGCGGCAGACCGAGCTTCGCCAGCGTTTCGTCAGTGTTGCGGTAGGTCTCGCCGAGCTTGTAGATGCGTCGTGCCTCGTCCCCGCTAGCGACATCGCGGTTCAGCTCGCGCGCGACTCGCACCATCATCTCGATCTGCTGCACGGAGGTCATGCGTTCTCCGCGCGGGCCGAACAACGTGTCCTCGATGCCGACGCGCACATGCATGCCGAGTGCAATGGCCATCGTGTTCATCGGATAGATGTGACGGTTCAGGGTCTCGAGCGTGAGCACCGCGCCGTCGGGCGTGCGGCGCACGAACTCGATCATGTCCGCCGGATTCAGCCCGGCGAAGCCACCGCCGATTGCCACGTAGTTGAGGATCAGCGGCCCGTTGTACGCGCCGCGGCGAATGAGTCGCTCCACCGTCTCGAGTTGGGTCACGTTGCCGAGCATGAAATGCGGCTGGATTCCGCTGGCGGCAAGACGCTTCAGGTGCTCGACATGCCACGACGGATTCGATGGCACGATCATGTCGGTGTACGCTGCCTGCACGGCCGGGTTGCTGAGCGAGGTGCCGGCGACGTCGGCCTCGGTCATCAGCTCCATCACGTTCATCTGGTTGGTGTTGATCGCGATCGTGACCTGGTCGGGGCGCGGGTTCAGTTCGGCGAGCATGTGGCGCGTGTCGTCCGTCATCCACTTGGCGGCTTGGCCGTCATCCTCGGGGGCGAAGGAAATGGAGCCGCCGACCTGCAGGATCATCTTCGGCACTGCTTCCCGCAGGCGCGCCAGCATCTCGTTGAACTTGGACAGGCGCTTGCTGCCCTTGCCGTCTTCTTCACGCACGTGCACGTGCAGCACGGTGGCGCCGGCGTTCCAGCAGTCAACTGCCTTTTGGATCTGATCGTCCATCGTGATGGCGATGTCGTCGGAATCGCCTGCGGCCCATTGGGGCCCATAGGGTGCGACCTGGATGACCAGGGGTTGCTGGTTTTCGGGGAGCAGAGAGTCGTCGAGGAATTGCATGGTGTGTCCTTGAGGTTCGGAAAATGGAGGGCTGGAGGGTGGCTCAGCGCGCCGAGGCTGACGCCAGTTCATCGAGCAGGATGGGGGCACCAATGCTCATGGAATGGATGCCGAGCACACTCACGCACTGCAGCACGGCGGTAATCTCTTCCTTGGTGGCGCCGAGTTCCAGGGCCTTGCGGACGTGGCGGCGTACGCCCGGCCCATACATATGGGTGCACGAGGCGTCGACGGCGATGGCAAGGAATTCGACTGTCTTCGGGTCGAGCACGCCCGACAGCATCGGCGCCATGGCCATCGACATGAATTTCTCGGTCCATGCAGGGTCAAGTTCGGCGAAGGGTTCCCAGTTGGGATTCCAGTTACCGGTGCTGCGCAAGCGGTCGCAGACCGGAGTCGATGAAGAGGATCGGGCGTTGTCGTGTTCCATGGTCGTGTCTCCTGAGGTGGTGCTGCAGAGGGCTTGCAAGCTGCGGCTGGTTCGAGGAGTGATTGTTCCGACTGGGGGATTTGCCGATTGACCAGCGGTGCCACGCATTTAACCTACGAGGACACTCAGGGCGAACCCTATGTCGAACCTCATTCGCAGCGCCAGCCTCACCAACTACCCCGAAGTGGCGCGAGCGGCCGGGCTTGATCCGCTGGTCCTGCTGGCCGGGGCGGGACTGAGTCCTGCCTGCCTGCATGATCCGGACCTGCGGATCCCGAGTGATGCAGTAAGGGCCCTGTTCGAGGCCTCGGCCACCGCCAGCGGACTGGACAATTTCGGCCTGCGTATGGCCGAAACGCGTCAGCTGTCGAATCTGGGCGCCGTGGCGCTGATGGCGCGCGAGGAGCCCACGGTTCGGCGATTCGTGCGGGCGATGACGCGCTACAGCCATGTACTCAACGAGTCACTGTTCCTGAAGCTCGAGGAGAGCAATGGCATTGCTGTGCTTCGCGAAGAGTTTCTCGTTCGCCATCACGGATCTTCACGGCAAGCGACGGAACTGCTGGTCGGCGTGACGTTTCGCAGCCTGAAGTTCTTCCTCGGGCCAACTTGGAACCCACTGCGGGTCTGCTTCGTGCACGCACCACCGCGCGATCCGAGTGTGCACCACCGTATCTTCGGCTATGCCGTCGAGTTCGGACAGGATTTCAACGGGCTTGTCTGCACCACACGGGACATGGACGCTCCAAATCCGATGGCCGACCCTGTGATGGCGCGCTATGCGCGATTGACGCTCGAGGCCGCTGCTGACTCGGGTCGCGTGAACGCGGTCGACAACGTGCGTCACATCCTGCTCGTGCTGCTGCCTTCGGGCCAGGGCTCGATCGAGCAAGTTGCCCAACACCTCGGCGTCCACAAGCGCACCGTTCATCGACTTTTGTTGCGCGAGGGCACAACTTTTTCCGACGTGGTGAACACCATCCGGCGCGAGCTCGCTGCGCAGTACGTCGACGACGGAACGCGGCCGCTGTCGCAGGTGGCCGAACTCCTGGGTTTCTCGGCGCTGAGCGCTTTCTCCCGTTGGTACAAGCAACAGTTTGGCGAGGTCGCGGGGCAGCGTCGGCGCGTAGCCCGCGGTACAGAACGACCGGCACGAGGTCGATGGAACAGTATCTGACCGCTGGCTTGCTTCGCGTCGTGTAAAGGGATCGTCCCGCCCCCTATCAGCGAGCGTCAGCTTTCGGGCCACCAGACCAGGCGAATTTCGAAGCCCGATCGAACGACCGCTGTTCACGTCGCCGAAGTGGTCGTCCGGGCCCAAACTAATGGGATGGACGCCCCCGCCCGAACCGGCATCGATGTGCCAAAGTGGAAGTGTCACCGACCACTTGAACCGAGAGGGGCGTCCACCATGAAGATTACGACTGTTGGCATCGACCTGGCAAAGAACGTGTTCCAGGTTCACGCAGTGGATGAGCATGGCAAGGTCGCGCTGCGCAAGCAGCTGCGACGCGACCAGATGACCGTGTTCTTCGTGAACCTCCCGCCGTGCCTCATCGGCATGGAGGCCTGCGGCAGCGCCCACCACTGGGCGCGCACCCTGCAGGGCTTCGGCCACACGGTTCGCTTGATGTCACCCCAGTTCGTCAAGCCCTACGTGAAGAGCAACAAGAACGATGTGGCCGATGCCGAGGCCATCTGCGAGGCCGTCACCAGACCCAACATGCGATTCGTGCCGGCGAAGAGCGTCGAGCAGCAGGCTGTGCTGTCGTTGCATCGAGCGCGCCAGGGCTTCGTCATCGCCCGGACGGCGCAGGCCAACCAGATTCGCAGCCTGCTCGGCGAGTTCGGCCTGGTCATCCCGAGGGGCATATGCCACATCGCCAAGCAAGTTCCCCGTTTGCTCGAAGACGCGAGCAACGAACTACCCGGCGCTTTTCGCCGCCTCATTGCGCGCCTGACCGAGCACCTCAAGGAACTGGACAAGCTAGTCGACGAATTCGAGGACCAAATCAAAGCCTGGCACCGCAGCTGCGAGCTCAGCATCAGGCTGGAGAAGATTCCAGGCATCGGGCCACTGGGCGCCACCGCTCTTGTCGCCTCCATCGCCGATGCGAACAGCTTCGACAACGGGCGGCAGCTCTCGGCGTGGCTCGGCCTCGTGCCACGGCAGCATTCGAGCGGCGGCAAGCCCACGCTGTTGGGCATCAGCAAGCGCGGAGATGTGTATCTGCGCACGTTGCTGATTCATGGCGCGCGCTCCGCTATCGTGGCCGCCCAGAATAAAGCGGTGAACACCAACGTATGGCTGGCGAGCCTGCTGAACCGACGACATCCGAACGTGGCCGCAGTCGCGCTGGCCAACAAGAACGTGCGAACCGTCTGGGCATTGCTAGCCCACGGGCAAGAGTTCCGACCCAGCTACGTACCGCCTAAGCTCGCTGCGTAGCAGCCACGGCCCAGCAACACAGACTACAGGAGTACCGAACCACCGATTGCTCAGGCAATCACGCAGTGATGGCAAGACAGGTTAGACCGTGGTTGGCGAAGCCCAGTACAGCCGGAGCACTCCGAGTGCGACAAACCGATTGAGGAGCCGACCAGCAGACCCCATCAGGGACAGCGGCAAGTCGCCGCAGCGAAAGTCCGAATGTACGGGTGCAATCGAACCTTCAAGACATCATCAACTGAAAGCTTGGCAAACCGGGGGCGTCCATGTACGGCTGTACGCCGCGCTCCAAAGCCGCCGTTCGCGTGTGCTATCTTGCTGCGCATCTTCGAGGAGTGGCATTCGGATGACCGACACGTTGAAGGCGCTTACAGAAGCGCAGATTGACGACGCAATGGGGCCTGTCCGAATGGCCTTCCCAAGGGCATCGTTCGCTCTTGACGACGTGCCCGCGCCCCTCCATCAACTCGCCCCCTATGCCGCACGCTGGGGCGTCGCCGATGATTCGGTCAGGGACAGCGTCATCAGAGGGACGCCCTTGAAGCTCAAGCGGAACTTGAAGTGGATGGTCACCGTCCTCGACTACGCTTTGACGGAATGGCTGGCCGGTCCCGAATCTTGGAGCACCGAGCCAACGGACGCCTACGTTGCCTACTCGGCGATGCGGATGGCGGCCGACGGCATCAGCAGCAAGGACCTTCACGACTGACCGGTTCTGGCCGCAGTCCTGCCCGTCAAGCTCGCTTCGCAGTGAGCTCTTCGCCCGGACGGCAGAGCTTAAAAGTTCGCCGTCGTGGTGGTGTGGTACCCGGTGAGCCTGCCGCCTTGCGTCGCCTCATCGCCGCGAGCCTTCCTGGTTGACAAGAGCAGTGTCGCGGCCGCCGTTCCGAAGAGCGCCAACAGGCTCCATGCGCCGAACGCGTAGACCAAGCCAATCGGCATAAGGACAGCAAGAATGAGAAAAAGTACCCTGAGCATGGGTCTCAGTTTGCCTGCCTAAGGCCGTCTTGCGTCGTGAAGAAGTGGACGCGCGGCACAGAAAGTGGCCGAACGGATGGAGGAGCGGGCCGGAGGTCCGCTTGTGGCCGACTAAAGCCTGCTGCCGCATTCGCGGCCTCGGCGGCGTACCGGCATACGGGCCGTGCAGTGTTCCGATTGATGGAGTAAGCCACCGCGGTGGCCGGGGAAGCAAGTTGTCGAGTCATCATTGCTTGATGAAGTTCTGAAGAATCAGCGGCCCGCCCATGCCAATCAGCGCGCCGCCTTCGTTGATTTTCCCGAGCGACACGGGGGCGAAGCCCAACTCGCCGACCAGTTCGGCAATCGACGCCTCGGCGCCCTGGTCATTGCTCGACACGAACATGACGCGCCGACCGCCGCTCTCAGCGGGGTCCTTCGCAAGTAACTTCGCCGGCAATTGGTTGAGCGTCTTGACCAACTTCGCACCAGGGAACGCAGACGCGACGACGTCTGTGGAGGCTTGCCCCTTCAGCTCCTCCGGCGAGACGCCGTAGGTGTTCATCGCGTCGACCACGACTTTGCCGGACCAGTTCGTCAGGCCACCGGCGACGGCAGTGTGCGCACGGAACGGGACTGCCAGGATGACCACGTCGGCCTTGAGCGCGTCTTGCAGCGTGACAGGAAAGACCTTGCTGCCGAGCTCCTCGGCCAGCGCCGTGATGGATTCGGGGCCACGCGTGTTGGCAATGTTGACGGCGATGCCACTGCGGGCAAATTGCTTGGCGAGAGAGGCACCGACATTGCCCGAACCGATGATGGAGTAAGTCATGAGAAATCCTTGAAAAAGATGAATCTTTGAGAGATGGGATAGATGACTCAGGCCACCATGCCGGCGATGTCTTCGAGTGCTCTTGCCACGGCGGCCTCTTTGGCCTCCGGACTGAACGCGAGGCCTTCCGCTCGCACCACCGTCACGTCGGTCACCCCCAGGAACGCCAACAGACCCAGGAGGTAGCTTTCTTGGTGTTCGAACGCGGCACCGGGGCTCCCCGCCGAATACACACCGCCGCGCGACGATGCAATGAAAGCCTTCTTGTTCTTCAGCAGGCCTTCGGGGCCAGTGGCCGTGTAGCGAAAGGTCTTGCCTGCCACGGCGATGCGGTCAATCCAGGCCTTCAGCGACGTTGGAATCGACAGGTTGTACATGGGCGCACCGATGACCAGGATGTCCGATGCGAAAAGCTCGTCCATGTACGCGTTGCCTTTGAGCAGGTCGGCGGTGATGGTTGCGTCATCCGTGGCAGTGCCCTGGAAGGTGGCCATGTGTACACCCGACAGGTGCAAAGCCGGGTCGGCGGACAGGTCGCGAGAGACTACGCGGATGCCTGGGTGCAAGGCGCGTTGGCGCGCGACGAGTTCGGCGGAGAGCTGGCGACTGACGGACGCCGTGCCGAGGACACTGGAATCGAGATGAAGGAGTTGCATGGGGTGCCTCTATGGGAAGGGTTGAACTGCTTGGCTACTTTCGAACTCACCCTCACGCGTCGGAAACCGGCTGGACGGCGTCGATGAATCGATGGACCAGACTGTGCCGGGCATCTCCCATCCTGAATAGACGGTATATTGAGATGCGAACCATCTGTTTTTGGGATGGAAGGAGCGCTCGATGCTTGACGGTGTTTCCCTGGACCAGCTCAGGACTTTCATCGCGGCCGCGGACGAAGGCAGTTTTTCCGCGGCGGCGAGGAAGCTCAACCGCGTTCAATCCGCTGTGAGTGGGTGGGTTGGTGGGCTGGAAGAGCAAATCGGCGTCGTGCTCTTTGACCGTTCGGGTCGCTTTCCGAAGCTCACCGCGGAGGGCGTGCTGCTGCTGGCAGACGCTCGCAATGTCATTTCTGGGGTGGACACCCTCAAGGCCCGTGCCAAGCTCATGACGTCAGGGCTCGAAGCGGAACTTTCGGTAGTGGTCGATGTTTTCTTCCCGACCGATATCGTCTCCGCAGCAGCCAAAGCATTCGCAAGCCAGTTTCCGTTGACACCGCTACGGCTCTTCGTGGAGGGACTGGGCGCAGGGTATGAACCGGTGCTCGATGAGCGTTGCAGCCTTGGAATTCTGGCGGCGCTGCCTGTCGCATTTCCATCGCTCGTGAGCGAGCGCATCGGTGAGCTGGTGCTGGTCACAGTGGCCGCGGCGAGCCATCCTCTGGCGAATGTGGGACATCGAATTCCCAAGCGGACTTTGGCCAGACACGTGCAACTCGTGCTGACGGACCGGTCGAGCTTGATGGAGGGCCAAGATTATGGAGTTATGTCCCCCTCGACCTGGCGTCTCGCTGACCTCTCAACCAAACACGCATTCCTCAAGGACGGTGTCGGGTGGGGAAGCATGCCCCTTCACATGGTCGAGAGCGACATCGCTGCCGGCAGGTTGGTTGTTCTGGATGTCGAGGGCATGCCGCCGAGCGGCTTCATGTTGACCATATCCGCAGTCCACCAGGCTTCAACGTCCCCTGGGCCCGCTGGCAGATGGTTCATCGACCACTTGAAGGCAAGCACGGCCAGTGGTGGTCTGCTTGAACACGAACTCACCTGACAGCGTGCATGTCCGACAGAGTACGCGGCGCCTTGAGTCCTGCATCGCCAGGCGCTCGCCTTTGCGCAGTGCCGAAGCTGAAGTGCTGACATAGCTATTCCAGGTCTGAATCTGGCTGAGGCAGGGAGAGCGGTCGTAGGTTGACCTGGCCGTTTGCTGCCGGTCCAAGGGTCTGTGCCGTCCATGCATTTCTGAGGCGAGGTTGGCGGACCGCTTTTGGCCGCAACCTGAACTACGCGATTGCGTCCAGGTAGTCGGTCATCGTGGCGGCCCAAAGTTGGGGTCGATAAATCAACGCATGCCCGCCGCGCAGCGCGTGGAATGCACCCCTGCCCCCGGCCGCGCGAAATGCATCGAAGTTCTCACGACAATGCGCGATGCGATAGTACTGGTCGTGGCTTCCGTGAAGCCAAAGGGTCTCCCGAGGGAACGCCGAGCCGCGTAGGAACGTCTTCCTATTCACCTCCAGGTGCGTTGGGCAAGCTCTCCCCAGCCAACCGCCATTGAAGTTGATAGCGGCTTTGAAAATGGACGGTCGCTCGCCCGCATAGGCAATCGCCAGAATCCCGCCACGCGATGTTCCACCAATCACCAGATGTTCCTGCTTGACATCCGGACGCGCGCAGATGTGCTCCATCACCGCGTCCAGGTCCTCGATGGCCCGGTCGACGCCTGGCAGGGACAACTGCGGGTCCCAGGAATAGCCACTTCGGTCTAGCTTGAACCCTTCGTCATAGAGTCCCCCTGACTTCCCGCGGCCTCGACGTTGAGGAAAGATGACCTGCCAACCTCGTTCAGCGAAAAAGTCCGCGAGCGGAGCGCAGGCCATCGTCCGCCGGAAGACCGCCGGGTTCGTTCCGAAACCAGTAGACCCGTGGTTGAAGACCAAAGTAGGAAAGGGGCCTGGCCCAGAAGGCCTGCGAGCAACGAGTTCCAAGGCCACGGGTCGACCGCCCTCTTCGAGGCGCGTTGGAATGATCTCGGAGGTGAGATTGCTTCGACTTGGCATGCTGAGTAGACCGCTGCTGCCCAATTCTGGTGCCCGCAACTGTTAGCGCGCACGCACCGATGTCCGCTTAGTTGCGAGCCGACAACGAACGTCCCCTGTCGGCGGATGCTGTCCTAGACTGAGAGTTCGTGCACGAGAGCCGGCTTCTCGCTTTGGTCTGCGAAGAGCGGCAGTTGGGGGGTGGTCGCGCAATCCACGCGGGCTGATGCGTGCATCATGGTCCAGCACCCTTCGACTCGTCGGCGTGGTGCAGGCTTCGGAAAGCAGTCCATGCAGACCTTATCGACGACGGCAAATACATGGCCTCGCAGCTTGAATATGTAGCTGCCAGCAGGCAGCCTGCTGGCCAGTTGGGCTACCGTGGGTCGATGAATCGCGGGCCGGTCGAGGAAAGAGACCCAGGGGGCCACCTCATGGTTGGCGAACACGGCGCTCACGGCCTTGGGGCGCATGACGCCACGAGGACGCCGACCAGCGTCCGCACAAATCTTGTGAGCGCGAGCGTACGGCATACCAGTGCTCAACGCGAGCGAACGGACTGCGCAGTCGGACCGCTCTGCAAAACCAGCAGCAGTGCGCCCACCGTCAGTCACTGTGTAGTTGATTTTCATTCCTTACTTGGCGTCCAAGGGACCGGTCCTGGCCGCATCCTGCCCCCGTTCCTGGATACGAGGGCAGCTCACTGTTCAGGGCTCTCTTGAAAGGGCGACTGGAGCGCCGGCACGAATGGTGTTATGTACTTCTGCGACCGAATCTGTTTGGCGTACCAAGTCCGTGATGTCCTCGGGCGTCGCTGGTGACGACACCTTGACCGCGTATTGAATGTTGGTAGCCACCAGACCGACGCCCGGAAAATCTGCTGTCGCCTCGACCACGACTCCTTCGACCGGGATATTCAGGCGTTCAGCCTCGCGGTAAAGGTCATTGCAGTAGCAGGTTGCGAGCGCGAGCATGAGGAACTCACCGCCATTGACCGCCGAGCCTTTGCCAGAGGGCTTAGAGGGCACGACAAGAACCTGCGTGCTTCCACCCGTGCGCACGGAGACTTCGTGCTGAGTCAAGGAGTTCCTGACAGTGGCAGATATCTGCATGGTGTGCTCCGTTTGGCCGATGTGGACAACGACGGCTTCAGCCGGAATTCTGCCACCCGCCGGAATGGCGGGTGCTGGCCGTCACTTGCCCTTGCCCTTTGGCTTCATCGTGGTGACCTTGTACAACGCCCCGTGCTTGTCGTAGGTCGTCCACGTACCGACTTGCACCCCAAGTTCGAAGTAGCCCGAGCGCATTCGAACGCCATCCTTGCGGAACCATTCCCAGTAGCCGTTTAACAAGCCGTCGAGCATCGGACCACGAGCGCGGACCGTACCGCCCTTGAAGTATTCAACTCGCTCTTCCGGTACTGGCACCGGGTCTCCTACGTCCGTTGATGGTCGCATTCTGCCTTCCCCCGTGCGGCCGGGTGCTCTCGCGTTGGAGGGCAACGCTCGCTGTCCAGCAAAGACCCATCGTTCGCCTTGGCCCGTCACAGTGTGCTCTTGCTGGGTGAAACCGGCCTTCTGGAGGACGCGTCGGGAGCCGCCGTTGGCAGGATTGATATCGGCCACGACGTCCACGCCGGTCGCGGCGAGCGCAGATGCAACCGCCTTGACCGCCTCCGTGGCGACGCCTCTTCCTTCGCGTCCTCCGCGAACGGCATAGACAAGCTCGAGCTCATCGCCAGAGGTCTTAGCCGTCGCCTTGCACTCGATGTGCGCTACCAAGTCGTCGTCCGGTACCCCCGTCACAGCCCATACGTGCGCAAATGAGAGGACTTCGGAAGAGCGTCGAACCAAGGCATGAAAAAGACGCTGGCCTCTCGGCATATCAGGGAACGACCGGCTCAAGAAGGTCTCGATGAAGTCATCCCCCATCCACGCGAGAAATTCGCGGCGCAAGGCCGGCTCGTAGGGTCGAAGAACATGTCGTTCCGTTCGGAGAACTCGCATTGGTGGGCCGTTCGGGAAGTTCTGCTCGTGGCTGCATCCTGCCTCAGCAACGGCCCCAGCCTCGTGGGTGAGGCGGACCGGCGCACGAGCGCCGATGAAAACATCGAAACTGCAGAGGTGGCGGGTAAAGGTCGGCTATCGGGCGACATGAGCGTGGGCGGTGAATGACTGGTTCTGACCGCATTCTGCGGCACGGGCATCGGCTTCCGCGGGTCCAAAGGCAGACTTCGTTGCGGCGCGCCAGACGGACGGAAAGCCGGTATACACGCGCGAACCCCCACCACTAGCCGAGCTGCTCGGCAAGCCCGACGATGATGCCCTCAGGCCCACGAATATAGGCGAGCCGGTACGCTTTCTCATACTGCATCTGGCCAATAAGTTCTGCGCCACGGGCCTGCATCCTCGCAACGACAGCATCAATACCATCGACTGCAAACATGATGCGACGAAGACCCAAGGCGTTCACCGGGGCGTCAACGGGTCCAAACCTGACTGCATCTGGGGTGTGGAACTTGTCGAGTTCAATTCCCTGACCATCGGGAGTCCGTAGCATCGCGAGGGTGGCTCGGACGTCGCCAAGTCCTATGAGGCTTCCGACTGAAGGCCCTTCAACCGTGGTTTGGCCCTCAAGCTGCAGACCCAGCTCGATAAAGAACGCCTTCACCGCCTCGATATCGTCGACAACTATCAGGACGTTGTCCATTCGCTTGACTGTCATGCCTTCGGTCCTCTTTCAACGGATGACTTTGCCGAGGAGACAGCCTACCCGAGAGCTGCCCTTGGCGACTGACTGCTTTTGGCCCCGATTCGAACGTCATCTACCTGAAAGACTGCGGCGCCTAAGCGGCCCCCACAGTCGTCCTCGTTCAAGCCACACCTCACGCTGTGGCTGTTTCATCTCCGTTCACTAGTTTTGCCGCGGGGGGCGGTGGCGCTCCGCCGGCAATTAGACATGAACCGTCGCTCGCGATTCGCGCGCGTGGTCTACCTAGGCCAATCAATCTTTCTTGAGGAACATATGAAGATTTCGACTCGCATGTTTATCGCAGGTTTCGCTCTGGCGCTCGGTGCCTGCGCACTGCCTCCGAGCAACTCAACGCAAAGCTCGAACGCCCCCAGCACGGCCCAAGTGGCGCAGGCGCCTCCCAAGCAGGAACCGCTCAACCGTACAGAAGTGGAAGACATCGCCAAGTCGAAGTCGGCCGCGGCGGTCGAGAAGTCCCTTGCGGGCAAGCCGGTATCGCTCGTGGTGCTCAGAGTCATCGGAAGCGAGAAGAACTCGTTTTGGAGCACCCAAAGACACGACCCTTTCACCAGCTACGTCTGCGATGCGTGGAGCAAGTCTATTGAACAGGGGGGATGGGTCGACGGCACGATTTCGCGCATCGGCATGACTAAAGATAAATCTTTCCAGGTGTGCTTGACTGGCTGCAGGGCGGGTAGCACCCCGGCATCGGAAGCGAGCGTCGTTCCCATGAAGGCTTCGGAAGTCGAAGGCCTTATCAAGGCGAACGCCTTGGCGGCAAGAAAGAACGGCTATTTCCAAGGCGGCGATGGAGGGACAATCAAGTCAACGCGTCAATTGCAGGACAAGCTGGTTGGGCTCAAGGTGGTGAAGCACAGCAAGCAGGCGCTTCCCCAGCAGTGGATGTTTGATGCCATCAAAGCCCGAAAAGACTTCTCCGTCTCTTACAGCTGCTATTCGTGCGACAAGAGCTTCAAAGTCGGAGCGACGATTTACGGCAACGTCGAAGACGTCACCGCGCCCATGGACGACGAAGGCATTGATGTCACCCTGAGCAGGTGCCGTACTAAGCGATAACGCACGGTTCGCGTCGTCGCGCGAACTCCTGCGCACTGGTTTTGCGGACCACGGGGAATGTCCGGTCCTGGCCGACTGTCGCCTGTAAATCGCTACGCAGATTCATCCGCGGAGCCGAAGGCAACCAGCAAACCCTATCGGCTTGGCTCGCGGAATGCGGCGCCAACGGCGAGTCAGACTCTGACAGCAATGACCCGGCCAAACCTCCTACACCAGAAGGATTCGCGTTTCGCCAAGATGGTGTCCCGGTTTCGAGGCAGACGCAAATGCGAACCGATGTATTTCGAGCAGTTGGGACAGACGGGCAGTGGCACCTCGTCTTACGACGCACGCAATCGTACTGTGTTCAGACGGCGTACGGCCCTGAGGAGAAGCAGCGTGAGCCCAAGTTCTACTTGGATAACGGCGACGCGCTGGAATGTGCTGGGCGATACGATACGTTCAGAACGCCGACAGGCAGCCTAGTGGTCAAGCTCATCATTCCCGAAATGCGAAAACGAACACGGGCACGATGGTAGCAAATCCACCTCGAAAATGGCGGCCACTGCCCAAGCCCACGGTAGAACTCCGGATACCTTGCATGGCCGCAGAGGGTTGACAGAGCCACCTTCCGGGGGCTGAGCGACGTTTTGCCGTTCGTTCAGCCAATAGCTTGCGGCGGACCTCAGATGCTCAACGGATTGCTGAATGGTTCCGCAAGGATGGCGTTCGAATGCGCTCGGGCTACTTCGAACTTGGGGTGCAAGTCGGTACGTGGTCGACCTACGACAAGCACGGTGCGGTGTACAAGGTCACCACGATGAAGCCAAAGGGCATGTGACGGCCAAAAGCCCGTGGGACCGGGTTGCTCTCCGGCAGAATGCAGCCAGCCCCTGTCGCAGGAGCGGACACTCATGACCGCCGTCTGAATCGGATACAACATCCGTATGCATCAAGTCGCACAGCCAGACCACCGGTCGTCCGAGCATCATGGGCTCGTCATCATCGAGGGCATCATGGGCTCCGGCAAGTCGACAACCATGAGGCTCGTCGCGAAAGCACTGGAAGATGCAGGACGGCCGGCACTTGCTGTTCACGAGCGCGCCGACCCGCACCCCGTCCGAGCGACCGATGAACTCCAGCACTGGTTCGAGCCGTGGCGAGAATCCACGGCTGAACAGCTGGCGACCCGTGCACTTTCGAGGTGGCGCTCGTTTGCGCAAACGGTTCGAGTCGGCCCTGCTGTGCCCGTGCTAGACGGCCAGCTCTTTCACGGCGACCTTACCAATCTCTTCCTGATGGAGGCGAGCCTCGATGAAATCGCGGCGTACTGCGACAGCTTGGTTCAGCTCATCGAGCCATTGCGCCCGCTCGTCGTCTACCTGCGTCAGGAGAACGTGGAGCGCGCCGTTCGCACCGTCTGCGCGGAGCGAGGGGAGGCCTGGGTGAAGTATCAGGTCGATTGGAAGTTGAAGGGACCGTACGCGGTGCGCCGGAATTTGGTTGGTCTCGAAGGCCTCATCGCGCTGTACCAGGGCTACCGACTCATGACGGACGCGCTGTTCAACCGACTGCCGCTGGACAAGATGGCTATCGAGAACTCGGGGCGAGACTGGGCGCGGTACAACCGGCAGGTCCTGGAACGGCTCGGCCTGGACGGCGTGCCAAGCGCGAGTTGAGGTGCGTGCTCACAGGCAAAATTCGGCCAATAGCGGCTGCTCGGCTGCGCCTCGGAAATCCGGGCCGGAGCGGACATTCAATCTGCGAGAGGTCCGTTCTGTAGTCGCATTGGCAAGGTACGCCCTCGCGTTCTACGACGACCTCTTCGCGACATTGATGCGGCAGGAGGCGACTAGCGGCCATTGGCGGGCATTCGGGCGACGCTCGCGAACTATCGTTGCAAACTGATAGCAGACATCCGCACTGCGCTGCGGCCATGCCCAGCCGCTCCGGAGCAAAGTCTCGGCGTATCGCGGCATGACGCATTCCGCCGTTTGCTTGGTTCTTGATCTTTCGATCGATTATGGACATGCTCGCCCCATGATTGCCGAGCTCAAGACCCTCATCGCCGTTTGCAAGTATGGAACCTTCGCTTCCGCTGGCGAGCATATCGGCCTGACGCAATCGGCGGTGAGCAGCCAGATCCGGCGAATCGAGGAGACTTTGGGCTTCTCCTTGTTTGACAGGACTGGGCGATCCGCCACGTTGAACAGCGCCGGGCAGATCGTCCTCGAGCGCGCAGAAGCTCTCTGCGCGCTCTACGCGAAACTTGGCGATCCGCCCGACGAACAATCGACGCAAGGTGTCTTGCGCGTTGGCGCCATCGCCTCCGCGCAGTCGACGCTGGTCGCGCGTGCGCTCGAGAAACTTCGTCAAGCGCTGCCGTTGGTCCGCGTCCATGTTGCGCCTGGCGTGTCTCTGCGGCTGATGGACGATCTCGACGCCGGCAGGATCGATGCTGCAGTGATGATTCGACCGCCCTTCGGCATGCCACCCGACATGACGTGGCAGGCGCTTGCCCGCGAACCGTTCGTGCTCATCGTCCAGAAGGACGGTTCGAACCGCAAGGACTGGGGCGAGTTGCTGCAGTCGCGGCCCTTCCTCCGGTACGACCGCGTGTCCTTTGGCGGCCGCATGGTCGAAGGCTTTCTGCGGCGGCAAGGCATCACGGTGAACGAGGCCATCGAGCTGGACGAAATCTCCGGCCTCATTCAACTTGCCGCCAACGGGGTGGGCGTTGCGCTCGTGCCTCTTGTCGAAGCCCATCTGCCTCTGCCCGACAGCATCCGGGCGGTGCCGTTGGGGGAACAAACTTTCTACCGTGAGATCGGACTGCTTCAGCGACGCACCCGAACGAGCTCGCCGATCGTGACCCAGTTTTCGCGCTGCCTGGAAGAGGCTTCGGAGGCCCCCGTCGGGAATGCAGACGCCCGACGCGGCGCATCGCGCAAGGACCGTCGTCGCCCCCGGGCCTAGCGCGCCTCGTACTCTTCCATGGGTTTGTCGGTGGGATTCGCCCAAGCGGCCTTGGTCATCTCGGTCGCGGGCAGGCCCACGATCACGTTCTGCGGCGGGATCGGCTTCAGGAACCATTTGTCGTATATGCGCGCCGCATCCCCGCGCTTGGCCAGCGATACGACGCTCTGGTCGACAAGCTTCTTGAACGCCGCGTCGCCCTTCGGCAACATGATGGCAATGGGCTCTGTGCTCAGCACCTGGTCCAGCAGCTTGTACTGCGCGGGATCCTTGCTCTTCGAGATGAGCGTCGCCAGGATCTGCCCATCTGCCACGAACGCGTCAGCGCGGCCGTTCTCCAGGAGCAGAAAGCCTTCGCTGTTGTCCTTGGCGGTCAGCTCCGTCGCATCGCTCTTGAGCCTTCTCAGCAGTTGCACGGACGTGCTTCCGGTGGTCGCTGCCACCGTCTTGCCAGCCAACTGGGTGGTCGACTTGATGCCGGACGCCGATTTGACCGCGACGCGCACGCCTTCCACGTAGAGCGTGGGGGCGAAGGCGACGTCTTTCTGGCGTGCCGCGTTGTTGGTCGTCGTACCGCATTCGATGTCGACCGTGCCGTTCTGCACGAGCGGAATGCGGTTCTGCGGCGTGACCAGTTGGTATTTCACTTCCAGCTTCTCGAGCTGCGTCGCCTTCTTGATGTCGGCGATGATCCGCTCGCAAATTTCGACGTGGAAACCGGTGTATTGCCCGGGTCCGGTGGTGAACGACATCGCGCCCGAGGCGTCGCGCACGCCGACCGTGACAACGCCCGAGTCCTTGATCTTTTTCAGCGTGTCGGTCTGTGCACCCGCCGAACCCAGGAATGCCAGGAAGGCAGCGGCAACGCTGGTGGCGACCCATGATTGAAGTCCCATTGAAGCCTCCTTACTTCGCGAACAGCGAGCCGAGATCGGCGAACGATTTCATTTCGATGGCGTTGCCCGATGGGTCCAGGAAGAACATCGTTGCTTGCTCGCCAGGTTCACCTTTGAAGCGGATGTAGGGTTCGATCACAAACGCGGTCTTGTTCGCGACCAGCTTGTCGGCCATGGCTTGCCACTTGTCCATCGGCAGGACGGCGCCGAAATGCCTGACCGGCACATCGTGGCCGTCGACGGCGCTGCTCTGCTTGTGGCCGCACTCGTCGGGTGCCAGATGCGCCACGATCTGATGACCGTAGAAGTCGAAGTCAACCCACTCGGGCGCGCTCCGTCCTTCGGGGCAACCCAGTAGCTCTCCGTAGAAGGTGCGTGCTTCCGCGATGTTGCGCACAGGAAAAGCAAGGTGAAACGGGATGCGTTGGTGGGTTTCGCTCATGGTGTCCTCGTGGTGATGTAGTTCAGGGGTGAGGAAACTTTAATAAGCGATTCGCATAACCGAAAGCGATATAAATCGTCGCTAAGCATCGATTTGCTAGATGCTTCTTGTGTCGATTCACTTCGACTGGCGAGCTTTTCAGTCTTGCTGTCCAATCGCCAGCATGTCGAACACAACCAACTTCCAACCGGTGGCTCTCGAGCACGCCAGTCGCCTGATCAACCACGGCCCGACGGTGTTGGTCACCAGTTCTGACGGCACCCGCCGCAACGTCATGGCCGCGGCGTGGTCGATGCCGGTGGAGTTCACGCCCCCGCGCATCGCCGTGGTCATCGACAAGCACACTTTCACCCGCGAGTTGATTGCGGCCAGTGGCACCTTTGCCATCTGCTTGCCCGGAAGTGCGCTCGTCGACCTCACTCACGCGGTCGGCAGCACGAGCGGTCGAACCATGGACAAGTTCGAACACTTCGCCATCGGCACGGAGACCAGTTCAGTACTGAAACTGCCGGTCTTGTCTTCCGGTTGCTCGGCCTGGCTCGAATGCCGGTTGATTTCTGAACGGCACAGTGAAGAAGCCTACGACGCCTGCTTTGCCGAAGTGGTTGGCGCAGCAGCCGATGCGCGGATCTTCCGGAACGGCCATTGGTTGTTTGACGATAGCAACGCAGCGCTGCAGACGATCCATCACCTCGGGGGCGGCAACTTCATCTGTGCTGGCAGCGTCGTCCGTGCAACTGCGCCATGACTGCTGTGCAAAGATATGCACCAAGTACACGCTCGACAGCTTGGGTTCATGCGCACAGGCCGATGCCCGCTTTCGCCTGCGCCGCCGTCCTTGGCGGCATGATGCTCACCGACCGCCATGGGCCCTCCCTGCCCTCCACCAGCGCCCGTGGTGCGGCTGCCATGCAGATGCTATGGAGGGCTGGAGGAAAGCGTAAAACAGCGGCTCCAGTTCTCTTTTAAGGAGCATGGAGATGACTACCACTTGGACAGCGCTACGGCGCCAGGAGACGGCC